>JBAWYQ010000005.1:0-54943 GCA_037143475.1 Burkholderiales bacterium
GTTGGCGCTTGGCATGGTTGACCGGGTGGCAAGCATCACCAAGCGCCAGGGGTTACGCTTTGGTTTTGGCGGCATGGCGCGCATGGTGGAAGGGCTTCTTGCCGGTCGCGATGTGCTGGCGGAACACTTGCGGCTAGGATCGCAGGCAGTCATACTGTCACGGACCTTCCACAGACCCGATGACGAAACCACCTTTGAAGAACAAATTCACACCTTGCGTGAAGCAGAGGCGCATCTGGCACTGCGAACCCAGAAGCAGATTGAAGCGGACCAAAAATTCATTGCCGCTCGCATTGTGTCGATCGCCAGTGGCTTTGCACGCCCGTCGCCACCCGTCTTGGACCCAACCTCTATCGCCCAAAACCCTTACTGTATGGGCCGTATGAAACGGGGGCTCGATATATTCGCGTCGTCCATGGCTTTGATCGGGCTGTCCCCGTTGCTTCTCCTCACAGCGCTGGCTGTGGCTGCAGAAAGTGGGCCGCCTGTGCTGTTAAGACAAATCCGACACGGCTTGGATGGTCGCAAGTTCGGCATGTTCAAATTTCGTAGCATGGTCAAGAACGCTGCGGACATCGGTTTGTACTACACACAAACCAATGACCCACGCATCACCCGCGTGGGCCGCTTCATCCGCCGTACCAGCCTTGATGAGTTGCCGCAACTGGTCAACGTGCTGCGGGGCGACATGAGTCTGATCGGGCCGCGCCCCGACGTCCCCGAGCAGCGCTGCCTCTACACGAACGCTGAGTGGCTGCAACGCTGCAGGGTGCGCCCAGGCATTACCGGCCTGGCCCAAGTGGTCAACCGTTCGCAGGGCAGCGAAAGTGAACGCCTGGTGCTGGACCTGCGCTACCAGTCGGAAGCCAGCCTGTGGTTTGACCTCAAGATACTGTGGTGGACCGTGGGCCGCCTATCGGGCAAGGGCTCCAATTAGATGTGCGGCATCTTCGGCTACTGGCATCGCGGCCGACAGGGCCTGCCGCAGGATGCCTTGCGCGCCATGGCGCAGACCCTGTTGCACCGAGGCCCGGACGACGAAGGCATCTGGCACCTGCCGCAGCGCGGAGTGGCCATTGGCAACCGGCGCCTGTCCATCATTGACATCGGCGGCGGCCACCAGCCTTTTGTCAGCGACAACGGGCGCATAGCCGTGGTGCAAAACGGCGAAATTTTCAACTACATTGAACTGGCCGCCGAACTGCGCGCACAAGGCGTACAACTCAAGACCGCCTCGGACACCGAAGTCATCCTGCGCCTGTACGAGCGCGAAGGCATTGCCTGCCTGCGCCGACTCAACGGCATGTTTGCGATTGCCGTCGACGATGCGAACGAGGATGCGCTCTATCTGGCGCGTGACCGCATTGGCGTCAAGCCTTTGTACGTCAAGGATGACGGGCAGCAACTGCTGTTTGCTTCAGAAATCAAAGCCTTCTGGCCTGCAGCCCCCGGTGGACGAGCGCAAGCAACTATTGATTTGGAAGCAATTCACCACTATCTGACGTTCAATTACATCCCGGCACCGTGGACCGCCTACCAAGGCGTGCGCCATGTCATGCCTGGCACCTGGATGAAGTTCACTCGCTCAACCCTGGTCCAAACCCAGCGCTGGTGGAAGCTGGCGGAGCAACGCGAGCAGGACTTCACGTGGGGCGCCTGGGCCGAAGAGTTCATGACCACCCTGGATGATGCGACCCGTATCCGGCTGCGTGCCGACGTGCCGTTTGGGGCGTTCCTGTCCGGCGGTGTCGATTCCAGCACCATCGTCGGCCTGATGGCGCGCCACGTGCAGCAGCCAGTCCAGACCTTCTGCATCGGCTTTGCCGACCCGCGCTATGACGAGTCGGCGTTTGCCCAGCAGGCCGCCGACCGCTTTGGCTGCCAGCACACCATGGAGGTGGCCGAGCTCAACATGCTGGCGCGCTGGCCTCAGGTGCTGCACCACCTGGACCAGCCGCACGGTGATGCCTCCTTCATGCCGACGCTGCGCGTAAGCGAGCTGGCCGCCAGGCATGTCAAGGTGGTGCTGACCGGAGACGGCGGCGATGAACTGTTTGCCGGCTATGACAAATACGCTGCGTTCTTTGCCCGAAGCGACGCGTCTTCCATGCCACAGGCCGACTTTGAGCGACGCTACTTCGACAGCATTTCGCTTTTTTCGCCGTCTGCCAAACTGGCGCTCTACCAACCGCAGGTGCGCCAGCGGCTGGAGGGCATCGACAGCTTCACCGATGCGGCCAAACCCTGGTTCGATGAGGCGCAGCACTTCGACCGCATCAACCAGGCGCTGTACCTGGACATGCAGCTGCTGCTGTCGGGCAACAATCTGGTCAAGCCCGACCGCATGGGCATGGCGGTGGGCATCGAGGCGCGCACACCGTTTCTGGACTGGCGCATGATGGAGCTGGCCTTTCGCTCGCGCGGCGCCACCAAGCTGTCGGCACAGGGCGAGCAGAAGCACTGGTTCAGACGAGCCGCCGCACCCTTGATCGGAGCGGACCTGGCGTACCGCAAGAAGCAGATGTTTACCGTACCGATTGGCGACTGGTTCCGCGGAGAGAGTTATCCATGGCTGCGGGATTTGCTACAGAAAAGTGAGCTGCTTGCGCACATCCTGCAAGCCTCAGAGGTCAATTTGATGCTGGAACGGCACCGTGCCGGGACGGCCAATTTCACGCGGGAACTGCGGGCACTGGCGGCGCTGGCGTTGTGGGGGCCTACAGGTCCAATTGTTGTTGATTGAGGAGGAGAAAATGGGACAGTTTGCGACAGAGCAGGAAGAGTTTTGGGCGGGAGAATTTGGGGATAGCTATGTTCAGCGCAACCAGGGTGACTTGCTGGTGGCGGCTAACGTGGATCTGTTCAGCAAGGCATTGCGCGTTGCGCAACCAATTGCAAACTGCTTGGAGATTGGTGCCAATATCGGCTTGAATGTGCGAGCACTGCAATTGCTGTTTCCTGGTTTGGAACAGCACGCTATTGAAATCAACGACGAAGCGGTGAAGCAATTAAATAAATTGATTCCACAAGAAAACCTCACACGAGGGTCAATCCTGGAGTTTGAATGCAGTAGAACGTTTGATCTTGTGTTGATAAAGGGTGTGCTCATTCATATACAACCAGATTCACTATCGATCGTCTATGAAAAACTATTTGAAAGTACCAAGAGATATTTGCTGGTTTGTGAATACTACAACCCTGTCCCCGTAGACATCAATTACAGGGGCCACCAGAATCGATTATTCAAAAGAGATTTCTGCGGAGAAATTCTTGACCGCTATCCGGAGCTAACGCTTGTCGACTACGGATTTGTCTATCGACGGGATCCCAAATTCCCTCAAGATGACATAACGTGGTTTTTGATGGAAAAGCACGTCTAACTCTAAGTTGGTGCATTATTTCTCGCGCGCATTAAATACCTTGGTTCACCTGACGAGGAATTTTCAGTGAAGCACGTAGAAACCGTATTATTTGTCACATACGGTGGAGGGCACGTAGGGATGATCCTGCCCGTGATCGAGGCGTTGAAGACGCAGGCGCCTGCTCTGACGTGTGTCCTGCTCGCCTTGACGACGGGCTATGCGAAGGCAGTCGCAGCGGGGGTGTCACCGTTGGGCTACAAGGACTTGCTTTACTTGGTTGATGTCGACGCTGCCATGCACTGGGGACGAAGACTTCTGATTGGCAACTCAAACCCCGATGTGAGCGAGGAAGAGTCAATTGCTTACCTTGGAATCAATTACCTCGACTTGATAACCCAGCATGGTGAAGATGGCGCTGCAGCGGTCTATGCAAAGGAAGGGCGTTACGGATTCCGGCCATTGAACTTCATGCGACAGTTGTTGGATGAAATCCAGCCCGATGTCGTGGTAGCGACCAATTCCCCCCGCAGCGAACGGGCAGCGCTTGACGTCGCGATCCAGTTAGGCATACCGACCGTCGGCCTGGTGGACCTGTTCGGGCAGGAGGACGATACCTACGTCCACCAGATCGCCAAACCCGATTGGACCTGTGTGATCTCTGAATCGGTCAAACAGCGACTTGTAGGACATGGCTTTCATCCCAAGAGCATCGCGGTGACGGGTAACCCAGCATTTGATGGCTTATTTTCGCCACTTACCCAAGCGGTAGCTCAGGCCTTTGTCAAGCACCGTGGCTGGCAATGGCTGGCGCCCATTCTTTGGGCAGGGCAGATCGATTCAACCAGTGATACGACGTCAGAAAAGAAAGACGGGCACAAATTCGCTGAAAATGTAGAAACCACCTTGCGGGACTTCATCAGTAGCAGAAAGGACCTGGCTTTGGTCATCCGCTACCACCCAAGCCAGTGGCACACCTTTCACCGCTTGCCAGACCAGGAACGAGTACATTTCAGCGTGCCGTCTCAGGAGCCCATTCACCCGTTGATCCTGGCAGCTAAGGCAGTGGTCGTGCAAAATTCAACTGTTGGCTTGGAATCAGCCGTGGCGGGAAAGCCCGTCGTTTCCCTGGAGCACTCTCTGGCAGTCCAGAGTTCGTTCAGTTTGGCCGCGATGGGTGTATCTACACCGTGCTATTCGACGACGGAATTGCCTGCGATGCTCGATAAAGTGTTGTCTGAGCACACAATAATGCCCGCGCAATTCACAAGTGACGGGCGAGCGGCAGAGCGGGTAGCGAGCGTCATCACAGGTGCGCTACGCTGATGTGCCCAACCTGACCAAAAACTATTTGCATATGATCCCCTACGGCCGACAAGACATTACCCAGGTAGATATCGATGCCGTGGTATCCGTGCTGGCGTCAGACTTTCTGACCCAGGGCCCTGTGGTCCCACGCTTTGAACTGGCAGTGGCCAGCTACTGCGGCGCAAAGCACGCGGTCGCAGTCAACAGTGCCACATCGGCGCTGCATATTGCTTGCCTGGCGCTTGACCTGGGTCCAGGTGACTGGCTGTGGACCAGCCCGATTACCTTTGTTGCTTCGGCTAACTGTGGACTCTACTGCGGTGCGCAGGTCGATTTTGTTGATATTGATCCTCGCACATACAACCTGTGCCCCAAGGAATTGGAGCGCAAGCTGATTGCGGCCGAAAAGACGGGGCGCTTGCCTAAAATTGTTGTGCCAGTGCATCTGTGCGGCCAACCTTGCGACATGCAGGCCATTCATGCGCTCGCGCTGCGTTTTGACTTCAGGATCGTTGAAGATGCTTCCCACGCCATTGGCGGTAAATACAAGAACGAACCCATTGGCAACTGCCGCTACAGTGACATCACGGTTTTCAGCTTCCATCCGGTCAAGGTCATTACCACCGCTGAAGGGGGCATGGCTCTGACCAACGATGCCGTGCTCGCTGAGCGCATGGGCCTGTTGCGCAGCCACGGCATCACACGCGATCCGAATCGCATGACTCACGCGTCCGAAGGACCTTGGTATTACCAGCAGATCGAACTGGGCTTCAACTACCGCATGACCGAGTTGCAGGCAGCGCTCGGCGTGAGTCAGATGCAGCGCCTGAATGACTATGTCGCCTGCCGCCATGGACTGGCACGCCGTTACAACGAACTATTGAGCGGTATGGATTTAACCCTGCCCTGGCAGCAGGCTGATGGTTATTCCGGCCTGCACCTGTATGTTGTTTGCGTCCAGCTCGACAGAATGTTGCGCACGCATCTGCAGGTTTTCGAGGATTTGCGTAGTCAAGGTATTGGCGTCAACCTGCACTATATCCCGGTCCACAGCCAACCCTATTACGCGAAGATGGGATTCAAGCCGGGTGATTTTCCACAGGCTGAGCGGTACTACGCGGCAGCCATCAGTCTGCCCATGTACCCTACTATGACGGCTACCCAGCAGGATGCTGTGGTTGCAGCTCTGCAAAAGGCCATCGCTGCATGAAGCTCGCTCTCATCCCAGCACGTGGCGGCAGCAAACGCATCCCACGCAAAAACATTAAGTTGTTCTGTGGCAAACCCATGATCGCCTGGTCGATTGAAGCGGCGCAAGCCTCAGGGCTTTTCGAACGAATCGTCGTTTCGACTGACGATATTGAAATCGCTGCAGTGGCAAAAGCGTTCGGTGCTGAAGTGCCCTTCGTGCGACCGGCAGCGCTGTCGGACGATCACACTGGCACATCCGCCGTTGTGGCTCATGCAATCGAGTTCTACCGTACTCAACGCGACATCGTTGATCCCGTGTGCTGTATCTACGCGACCGCACCCTTTGTCACTGCCGAAAATTTGCAGCGGGGCTTGCAGACACTGGAGGACACACACGCAGATTTCGCATTCTCGGTCACCAGTTATGCATTTCCGATTCAGAGGGCGATCAAGCTGACGGAAGCAGGACGGGTGGAGATGTTCCAGCCCGAGCATTTCAACACCCGGTCACAAGACTTGCCGCAGGCATTCCACGACGCTGGCCAGTTTTACTGGGGCAGGGCAGACGCATGGTGCTCAGGCAAAGCACTTTTCTCAGAGGATTCAGCGCCGGTAATCCTGCCCCGTCATCGCGTACAAGACATCGATACTCCGGAAGATTGGGAACGGGCCGAGTGGATGTTCAAGGTCCTACAGGCGGGGTGAGACTCTCATGGACGGCAGACATATCAGCTTTCGCACCGACGCCGCGCTTGAGATAGGCACCGGCCACGTGATGCGCTGCCTGACGTTGGCCGATGCACTCAAGGCGGCCGGTGCAAAGTGTCGCTTCATCTGCCGTGAGCACCCAGGACATATGCTGAATCTGATTCGGCAGCGCGGACACGAGGCCATTGGCTTGCCGCAAGGGACCTCAAATGGTTTACCCGTTTCAAACGACCACGAAGCTGACCTTGTTCATGCCGCGTGGCTTGGAGCGAACTGGCAAACCGACGCATCCCAAACCATGGCGGTATTGCGCGATGTGACAACCGATTGGTTAATCATCGACCACTACGCGCTCGACGCGCGCTGGGAGTTGGCCCTAAAACCGCACTACCGCAAGCTGATGGTTATTGACGATCTGGCCGATCGGGAACACGTTTGTCATGTCTTGCTTGATCAGAATCTGGTTGAAGCGATGGCGCAGCGCTATGTCGGGAAAGTACCAAGCCATTGCACTAATCTGATTGGCCCCAAGTACGCACTCCTGCGCCCGGAATTCAATGCACTGCGCCCTGCCAGCCTGACTCGACGGAGAATACCCGTCTTAGCTCGGCTGTTGATCTTCATGGGAGGCAGCGATCCCACGAATGAGACCGCAAAGGTCATCGCAGGTGTCCAGTTGTCAAAGAGGCAGTGGGTTCATATCGATGTGGTGGTTGGTCAAGCCTTTGCTGCCCTGCAAAGCCTGCAGGAAGTATTGGATACCGTTCCTGGTGCCACACTGCAAGTACAGGCATCCGATATGGCTCAGATCATGGCAGCAGCCGATCTAGCCGTAACGGCCGGCGGCAGCGTGACGTGGGAAAAATGTGCTCTCGGACTGCCCAGCCTTGTCGTAGTCCTCGGTGACAATCAGCGCCCTATCGCCAAGATGATGCATCAAATTGGGGCGCAGCGGACCTTGGGCGTTGCATCCGACATTACGCCCGCCTGCTATGCAGAAACCCTGGATGCAATTCAGACTCACGAATTATCTGCAATGATCGACAGTGCCAGCGCTATCTGTGATGGCTCAGGTACCCAAATAGTCTTGAAAATCCTTGAAAATCACGCATGAGCACCGCCACCCGCCCCTTCTCTATTGCTGGTCGCAGCATTGGCCCCGATGATCCGCCCTACTGCATCGCAGAGGTCGGCATCAACCACAACGGTGACCTCGCGCTGGCCAAGCGCATGGTCGAAGTGGCCAAAGAGGCGGGGGCCAATGCCGTCAAGTTTCAAACATTCAAAGCGGAAGAATTCTGCGGCGACCCCGAGCAGCCGTTTACCTATCAGTCGCAAGGAAAATCCGTTACTGAATCCATGCTGGCGATGTTCAAACGCCATGAGTTCTCTGATGAGCAGTGGCGCGATATCAAGACGCACAGCGACACCGTCGGTATTACTTTTTTCTCCACGCCACAAAATCGACCAGACCTTGATCTCCTCATGTCCATCGGTGTACCAGCCATCAAGGTTGGCTCCGACGACTTTACGAACTTGCCACTACTGCGTAGCTATGCAGCAGAGAACCTGCCACTGATTCTGTCCTGCGGCATGAGTGACCTGGCAGAGGTGCACCAGGCGCTGGATACGGTGGGCTGGTTTGAGGGTTACCCGCTGGCACTCCTGCTGTGTACTTCGCAATATCCAACGCCCCCCGAAGACGTCAATATCGCAAAGCTCACAACGCTGCAACAGGCGTTTCCGGGTTTGCTGGTCGGCTTCTCTGACCATACCCAGGGGCCGCTGGCTGCGGCGTTGGCGGTCGCACGCGGGGCAAGAATCTTCGAGAAGCATTTCACGCTGGATCACGATTTACCAGGCCCGGATCATTGGTTTTCGGAGGACGCCAAGGGACTTTCTGAATGGATCAAGAACATTCGCCTTGCGGACGTTCTCTTGGGCCAACCGTTCGTGAAACCAACAAACGCTGAGCTTATTAATAAAATTGAGTTTCAACGCGTAATTGTGGCAGCAGAAGAAATTAGAGTAGGCGACTGTTTTTCCGAGGCTAACCTAACAATGCGCCGTGTAGCTGACGGAAAGGGATTTCCGCCAAGTATGTATTGGCGACTGCTCGGGCGGAAGTCTTGGGGTCACTTTCCACCTTCATCTGCTATTGATATTTGATGAATCACCGAGTTTGCATTCTTCTAAATAGTCTTAGTGAGTATGACTTTCAGGAGTTGGTCGATCGATATCTACCAGCCGATTCATTTGATGTGTCAATTGCCGATATATTTCCAATTGATCCATCACAATTTGATCTCATAGTGCCATGGAGCTATCGGAAAATCCTAGGGCAAGCAAAGGCGGCGGGGAATGTTGTCGTATTCCACTCGTCCGATCTTCCTGATGGGCGTGGATGGGCACCAATTTATTACTCCTTTGTGGAGCAAAAAGATGAATACGTGATTTCAGGAATACTTGCAGCAGACGAGGTGGATACCGGGGATATTATTGTGCGTGCGAGATTTCCAATTGAGGCAGGATATACAGCTACATTTCTTCGAAAGATTGACGAGGTGCTTTCATTGGTTCTTATCGCGGGAGTGTTACAGCATTGGCCTGATAGCAGTCCGACGGGAGTCCCGCAGGGGGGCGGAGGGAGTTTCCGTTCGCGTCGTCATGCAAGTGACAATGAAATTGACATCACAAAGCCCCTGGCAGAGTTTCTGCCGCATTTGCGTGGAGTTGAACACAATAATCCAGCATTCTTTGTTTATGAAAAGATCAAGTACCGCATTGAAATTAGACCGGATTTCGAACCAAATAGACCTCAGGCAGTTGTTATTGAATATCCTGCAATAGGTATTATTGAGACATGGGCCGACTGGCATGATTCCCCATAACATCCCAACACTTGGACTGGAAGAGCAGGCCGCTGCATCACGGGTTCTAGCAAGCGCGTGGGTCGCGCAGGGGACAGAAGTGGAGGCTTTTGAGAATGACCTTTGTCAATTTCTCAATCTTCCCAGTGGGCAGGCTGTCGCGGTTTCAAGTGGCTCAGCTGCACTCTACTTGGGGTTATGGGCCCTCAAGGGAAAAGACAAACTCATAGGGCTGCCGGTCTACGCCTGTTCTGCGTTACGCAACGCAGTCGGGCTTGTAGAGGGCAACTGCGTCTATCTTGATTGTGCCGAAAACAGTCCGAATGTCGATACAGCAGCAGCGATGGCCGCCGGCATCGACATACTGATAGCGCCCTCCATGTTTGGCATTCCAGTTGAATTGCCAACAACACCAAAATTCAGTGTTATCGAAGATATTGCCCAATCGATTGGTGCTTCGGTCTCAGGCGAACGAATAGGTTTGCGCGGTGATTTGGGTGTCTGCTCTTTCTACGCCAGCAAATTGCTGACTACCGGCGGCCAAGGAGGCGCCATTGTCAGCCGTGACAAGGCCTTGATTGACGCAGTCCGTGACTACCGCGCTTTCGATAGCCGCATTGACACCAACCTTCGCTTTAATTTCCAGATGACAGACTTACAAGCCGCAATTGGCAGAGTACAACTGCGGCGGCTGCCCGAGTTTCTTGAGCAGCGTGAAAAGTGGTTTGCAGCGTACAGCGAGGCTGGTTTGAAACTTTTGGATGACAGCAAACCCTCTGTGCAACCCGCGCGGTATCGCGCCGTGATGCGTTGCGATGATCCGACGCGGGTGATAACAGCGCTGGCGTCAAATGGTGTTCGATCCATTGTTCCTATTGAGGAAAAAGAGTTGCTCGATGAGCCAATGCATTATCCGAATGCTCGAGCACTAACAATCACAACCGTATCTTTACCTGCTTATCCCGGTATGCAAATGGCAGATGTCGTTCGTATTGGGCGCATAGCGCATGCCGGTAGTTTGCAATAATGTTTTTAAGCGCTCATCAGCCAGCATATCTGCCTTGGCTTGGCTATTTTGAAAAAATAGTCCAATCGGATGTGTTCGTTTTTCTAGATACGGTGCAATTTGAAAAGAATAGCTTTATCAACAGGAACAAGGTAAAGACACCGCAAGGTCCACAGTGGCTAACAATTCCGGTGAAGACAAGGGGTCACATCAAAACCACACTGCGCGAGACCATGACTGACGAAGCCCAACCCTGGCGCATCAAACACTTGAAAACGATCGAGTCGCGTTATCGAAGGGCAACTTACTTCAAGGAGTGTTTCCCAAAACTTGAAGCACTGCTCTTAACTCCGGGATCAAGTCTTGCTGAATTGTGCTGGCGACAACTGCAGTTTTGGCTGGCGGAGTTTGAGATTGAGACTCCGATCTATAGATCGTCCGGCTCGCCCGTGGCTAGCAAGAAATCTGATCTGATACTAGATCTCTGCAAGCACTTCGGCGCAACCTGTTACCTGTCAGGCGCTCTAGGAAGAAACTACTTAAATGAGGACTCTTTCGCAGCAGCGGGTATTGAAGTTGAGTACCAGAATTTTTCCCATCCGACTTATCCTCAACTTTGGGGATCTTTCGAACCCAACATGGGCATCGTCGATGCTTGGATGAACTGCGGTTCGAACACAAGAAACCTTTTGAATAGGAAAAGAGATGGGATTTAGTCACGAATGGGAACAGCGGTACACCGAAAATACACATCTGTCTGTTTGGCCGTGGTCTGATATTGTCAGTTTGGTCCATCGACATTGCAGACCAATCATTGCGGCCGGGGGGGGGCGTGTGCTTGAACTGGGATGTGGTGCCGGCGCCAACATTCCTTTGTTTCGAGCTCTTGGAATGAACTATTTTGCGATTGACGGGAGTCCGAGCATCGTCAAACAACTGCATCAGCGCTACCCAGACTTAATTGTCCAAATTTTGACTGGCGACTTTACGGAAGGACAGCCGTTTCCTGGCGATTTTGATCTGGTGATTGACCGCGCAGCGCTGACACACAACAACACTGCATCAATACAAAACGCCTTGAAAATTGCGTTTCAGTCGTTAAAGCCGGGTGGAATATTTATAGGATCGGATTGGTTCTCAACAAATCATAGTGATTCTTCGGGCGGAGAAGAAGATGTTGATAAATTCACCCGAACGAATTACATCGCCGGTCAATTCACAGGCGTTGGGACGGTGCATTTTTCCGATGAGCGCCATCTTCGTGATTTGTTTGCTGAATTCGAGATTGTGTTCATGGAAGAAAAGGTAACGAGACGGTACGAACCAGCTGATGCTCATCAATTTGCTTCCTGGAATATTGTCGCAAGGAAACCGCATGGCTAAAACTGTACTTGTCGTGGCAGCGCATCCGGATGATGAAGTCTTGGGTTGTGGTGGCACCATTGCGCGTCATGTAGCCGAAGGCGATGCTGTTCACGTGGTCTTCATGGCTGATGGTGTAGGTTCGAGAAACGGCGAGCTCGCGCAGGATTTGAGCAAGCGCAATCTTGCAAAAATGCGTGCGCTAAAAATACTTGGAGTGAGTTCCCACCATTCACTGGATTTTCCGGACAACCGCATGGACAGCCTTCCATTTTTGGACATCGTTCAGCCCTTGGAAAAACTGGTTCTGCAAATCCAGCCATGGACCATCTACACCCATCACCATGGCGATTTAAATATTGACCATCGCCTGACCCATCAAGCAGTTTTGACCGTCTGTCGCCCCCAGCCACACAGTTCGATTCGGGAGATTCTCGCCTTTGAAGTCATGTCGAGTACCGAATGGGCGGGGCCTGGTCAGCCGATTTTTGAGCCGAATGTTTTCGTCGACATGAGCGGATATTGGCTCAAGAAGTCTGCGGCTCTTAACGAATATGATTTTGAAATGCGACCAGAGCCGCACTCCCGAAGCATCCAGCATCTGGATGCACTCTCAATGCATCGTGGCGCCTGTGTGGGTGTCGAGCGCGCAGAGGCTTTTGCGTTGATACGGCACGTGCGCTAACCCCAATTTCAGAAACAGCTTGCGGTGCTTTCGCTGGCACACTTGACGACATACGCATCAATCAGCGTACGCAATTGCTCAACGCTTAAGATATCTGGATTGCTGCCGCTGTTGTAGGCGAACCCCGGCTCCACCCGTGTTGCATTGGTTCTGGCGCAATACTCTTCAATCGTGAACTGGCCGCCAGCGGGCAGAATGGCGTAATAGCGCCCCAAGTCTACTGTGCTAAAGCTGTCACTGGCAGTGATCATTTCTTCGTGAATCTTTTCGCCAGGTCGGATACCTACGATTTCCTGTTCGCATTCTGGTGCGATGGCCATGGCCACGTCAGTGAGCCGGTAAGACGCGATCTTGGGCACCAATATCTCGCCGCCCCAGGCGTTCTCGATCGACCATAGCACCATGTCAACGCCCTCCTGCAGTGTGATGTTAAAGCGCGTCATGCGTGGATCGGTGATCGGGAGCTTGCCAGTCTTTCGTTTCTCCAGGAAAAATGGGACCACAGAACCGCGGCTACCCATCACATTGCCATAGCGCACCACGCTGAAGCGGATGTCCCGGTTGCCACGGATGTTGTTGGCCGCAATGAACAGCTTGTCCGAACATAGCTTGGTCGCGCCATACAGGTTGACCGGGGCTGCGGCCTTGTCGGTGGACAGCGCCACCACCCGTTGGATACCGTTGCTCAGGCAGGCCTCTATCAAATACTGAGCACCCAGGACATTGGTCTTGATGCATTCGAATGGGTTGTACTCTGCAGCGGGTACTTGTTTTAACGCCGCCGCGTGAACAACAATGTCTATCCCTTCCAATGCCCGCATCAAACGTGACTGATCTCGTATATCTCCAATGAAGTAACGCAATCCTGGATACACCCGAGGAGAGAAAACTTGCGCCATTTCAAACTGTTTCAGCTCGTCTCTGGAATACACAACTAGACGCTTCACGCCCGGGTATCTAGATAATACGGTTGCTACAAAAGCTCTACCAAAAGAACCCGTGCCGCCGGTAATAAGAACAGATTTGGCGTTCAGCATAGTGAAAATTGGTTAGCAATGGACAAGATTATTGGGGCAATCTTAGGCTGCTGCTCAATCGTCTGCATTTTTTCTCTCAATTTCTCTACCATCCAATCTGGGTCTTGCTTTCGAGAACATTCAACCTATTCGGAAGACGCTTCAAACGAAGTATTCACTGCGGCCAGGGAACATTTGAAATTCTTTGATTTCCCAAAGACAGCTGCGCCCAGTAGGCTCTGAGTCCACGCCATGCCGCTTCCGGTTCATTCTTGCACAATCGCTTTAACCACAACTCGGCCTCTTCCGGATGGTCGTTGAGCGCTAAAGCAATCGAAAAATTGAAGAAAAGTCCTTTGCTTGGGAAAGTACTGGCTACTTTTCGCATCCGCTCCAATTCTTCCTCGCTCGTTAATGTAAATGGGTTGACTCGCGCAAAATAGATGAATTCGCTCCATTGGTTTAGCAACAGGACGTCGGGCGGACCGCGAGGCCCAGTCGTTTTAATGTGTGCCTCTTCAAACCGCAAATCCAAATAGCTAGCCTCAACCCGGCGGTAATCCCAACAAATCATTGCCAATAGAACCACAGAAGCAAGCCACGGCAAAGCAGTGGGCACCCTGCCTGTAGTGAACAGTGGAGGGCCTTGAAGTCGAACGTTTATCGCCCCCATCACCAGGCCAGCTGGAAGTAAAAAATACCCGTGGTACAGCGGGTTCTCGAACATGGCATGGTTTCCAACTACGAGTAGCACCAGCATCAAAACCGCGCTATCCGGTGTTCGTATTTTTCGGAGACCGGTCCAGAGCCATCTCAACAGAAATATTGACAGGAATAACCCCATCGGGATTCCGCACCAAACAAACAAGTCCAGTAGCAGGTTGTGCGCCGTAGGGAAATATAGATTCAGGCTTGGGTGGTTGGCCATTGCCGTCATGAAGGCCATGCCACCATGGTTCCATCCGTAACCCAAAAGGGGGCGCTGCAAGATTGCTTCGACAAATACGGGCCAAAGTTCTAATCGAGTTTGACCGCCGATACGGATTGCTGTTCCAACATCTGTCGGTAAGTCAACCGATAGCAATTGGCTGAGCCAGACCAGCGAATTCACACACACCACGAAATACAAACCCAGCGCCGTAACGATCCAGGGCAAATGGCGAAATGGCCATATTGGTCGCCAAACCCAACCGGCAGCAACCAATATGCACACCCCAACCCAACCAGCGCGCGATGCAGTCAGCGCCAAACCAAACAACAAAAACGCAGCCATAAACAGCGCCGTCCACAAACAAATTTTGTGTCGGACCGTGCCCCAGGCTGTGGCGAGCAACCCCCACAACAAAAAAGTAGCGAGTTGGTTTGGCTGAGCAAAATTGGCAAACGGCACTGCTCCCCAAACATCGATGTTCCAGACCCCCAATACATCTAGACTCAGCCATTGATGCAACTCCAGACCAACTGAAACGAGTGCAGCTGTACCAATGGCCAAAAACAGGAAATCGCCCACTTGCCCTGGCCAGACTGAATCCCAAAGCGCCCCCGCTATCAACGCCACCAGGAAGCCTAACAAATAGGCTGCACTAACCAAAGCGGAACCTGATAGGGGTATTAAACCGATTGAGTGCTGCCAAAGTGGCACCGTTATTAAGATCGCTATTAGCAGTGTGGTCCCGTGCAAGGGCAGGCGAACATTGGCGCGCGCAATAACCAAGACTGAAACCAACGCCAGCATCGAAGCGATCCACGCATCCATGTGGAAAGTGGTCCAGGGTGCGTAATGATTGGGCAACAGCCAGCCCAATGCCAACAATGCGGCCAGTACTGAGGCCAAAAATGTTGAAATGGGTGGATGTGTTGTCACTCTATTTCCAACTAAATTACTCGGCAAAAAAGGTGGGAAATTTAAATATGCAATTACTTATTTACAATAAAAAAAGCCCCCGCATGGAGGCTTTTTGATAGTAAGCGTAAACGCTTACTTGCAACTGGCAGGACGATATTTGGCGTCAATAGTTCCGCTGCACACCCACACCACCACAGAAGTGGAAGGGTCCATCGTTCCGGTCATGGTGACAGTACTACCCGAAATTTTTGAATCGCCAGACGCTGTCGCCGTAATAATACCAATTAGACTTGATGCACCTATTGCATAGGTAACACCCGAAACGTACTTGGAAACTTGCGCGACAGGCGTAAAGCTAGCCGTATCGGGCATTTGGCTGTAGGTTGCAGCAGCCTCTGCCACACCAGTCTTCGCGCCCGACGCAGCCAAAATTACTTCAGATGCTTTAGCACGAACCGTGTAGTCTGAATACGCGGGCAGAGCAACCGCCGCCAGGATACCAATAATCGCAACCACGATCATCAGTTCGATAAGAGTAAAACCCTTTTGCATAGAACGCTTCATTAATAACTCCTTTGGGTAAAAAAACAGGTACTTGATTAGAAGCACGTTCCATGCCACTAGTTCTAACGCTCAAACGAGTGTCGCATCGCTATTTTGTGACCTGTAGCTACAGTGAACTAGACAATTCTCGCCGCAATCCGCATTTGCCTGACATTTTTGTCATGGCGATGATTCCAGTTAGATGCCGACTTCACTGCCTTGCGCATTTAGATGCACGAAAATTTTCCATCATTTCGATCAGCGCATGCTCCAAATTCACAACAAATTTCTGACTATCAGATAAAGGAGACACTAGCAATGTGGACCGTAATTCTGCGCGCAGGGACTTCAATCGACCTAAATCCGTGGAATGTTTTATTGCAAATGCAATAAATTCGGCCTCGGTTTCAGCGACAAAGTCACTCAAGCCGACACACCGCAGCATGCCGCCGCCCTGACGCGCCAATAACGAGTTACCCATCAGCGTTACCGTAGGAACGCCCATCCATAATGCCTCCGCGGTTGTTGTGCCACCAGGAAAAGGAAATGTATCCAAAATGAGGTCGACCTCTGCATAGGTACCCAAGTAGATATCACGTGAGACGCCACCGTGAATATCTACCCTTTGTGGATCAATATTTGCTGCAACCAACCGCTGACGGACAACTTCATCGGCCTGGGTGTAGCCCAGTTCCCAGTTTTGCAATCGGAGTCTGGCCGTCGGGATGACTTCCAGCACTTTGGACCATACCAGCAATGACTCTTGGCTTATTTTGGTGAGCGACTGGTATGAGCCAAACGTTATATATCCGTTGCGAAGTACCGGTGGCTCTTTGAGGGAAGTTGCTTCAGAAATAGTTGGCGGCGTGAGGCACAAGCGTGTGTCCGGTAAGTACCAAAGTTTTTCAGAATAGGACTTTTGCTCGGATTGCGGCACTGAAACCTCATCAACAAGAATATAGTCAACTTCCGATACGCCAGTGCTAGCCCAATACCCCAGCCAAGCAACTTGCACAGGAGCCGCTCGCCAAGAAAACACGGAAAGTCGATTGTTCTCTGTGTGCCCGGCAAGGTCGATAAGGATGTCGATTGTGTCGGTGTGTATTTTTTGAGCGAGCTGTTCGTCAGACATTGCCGCAACAGATGTCCAACTCATAAACAATGGCTTAATTCTTTCGGATAGTTCATCTTCGAAAGTGCGGTTTGAATAAGCCACCAAGACTAGTTTAGCCTGATCAACACAGGCCAAAATACCTTCCAAAAAGATTCCGACCGGGTGGCAACGTAAATCGCCTGACACCAGACCAATGCGCAGAGGGCGTTGATCGCCACTAAACGGTGGACATAGCCAGTCTGAATATCGCTTTGCACGCGAAGCAACACGGACTCCGTACCGTTTTGCCTCTTCCAAATACTCAACTGGCTCACACTGCGAATAGTACGTCAACGCGTAGAGTAAATTTTGATGCGCATTAAGGTATTCAGGGTTAATTTGAAGTGCTCGCCGGTAGCTTTCTATGGCAAGGTCAATTCTTCCACTCATTTGAAACACGGCTGCAATATTCGCATGCGCCTGAACGTTATTCGGCTCCAATTCAAATATTCGTTTATAAGTTATTTCTGCTGCAAAAAAATTGCGCAGCTTGAACTGGGCTACGCCAAGATTTATTAAAATCGAAGAGTCGCTTGGACTCAACGAGGCGGCAATTTGAAAATCTTCTACTGCCTTTGACACCTCATTTTCAGCAAGGCATAGGTTTCCACTAAAAAAATGATACTCTGCCGAGTTAGGTTGAAATGCTTGCCCTCCATGAAGTGTTTGGCGGGCCTCTACTATTCTTCCCTCTTTAGCTAGCGCTACACATAACTCACGCCGGCATACGGAAAAGCTTGGCAAGATCACCAAGGCGCTTTGATACCTGACAATTGCAGCAGATAATTCTCCACGAAGACTTGCCAAGTTGCCGAGCATGAAGTGAGAGTCAAAATCACCCGGATTCAGCGCGACTGCCTTGAGGAGCATTTCCTGTGATTCAGCATGCCGACCCAGTTCACCAAGTACAAATCCCAAGCTAGAAAAACAAGCTGCGTCCTCAGGATCTGTCTGAGTGCCGCGTCGGTAACACACCTGGGCGTCATTCAATAAATTTTGGTCAAGAAATGTGTTACCTCGTTCGCGCCACTCTGTGGACGTAGATGGAATCACGGGGCGACGAGAGGAGCTTGCGAATTCGACAAGTCGCCCCCGCAAGCTTGATCGCCAATGCTCAAATCTGGTTGCAATCGAATTCAACAATGCTCACCTTTCAGAGATTTAGGTCCGTGCGCTACACTGTTAACTTTTGACTTTAACAACAAACCATTGTGTCAAATTGTTTACATAATCATCGTCGTAGCCTGCGTCTTTAAGTGCCCATTTGAATGCTGTGCCCATTTGTGCCACTTTATAAAAATTCAACTTGTTCTGCTTCCGATATTCCTTGATCTGCACATTCATCTTCTCGATGATTACTTGCGATTTGGCTGCGAACTGTTGCTCTTTCAACGCCATGTTCAGCGGCATTCTTTCCATATAAAACAGGGCCATGTTGGCGCCAAATTTTATTGAGGAATGCGAGTCAAAAAACGAAAACACATTGATTCCTTTAATTTCAGAAAATTGAAGCGACGTTCATAATGGTCAAGTCCGCTTGACTTTCTTTTCCATCAATAGCTGTGCCATCGCGTCGAAGTTGTTTTCAACAACGTGAAGAAATTCATTCATCTCATCTGTAAATGTGGAGAAATCAAGCGCCATGGCCTCTTGGATGAGGATGCCAAAATCCTTCTGCAAAGTGGTATTGCTTTTATTCAAGTTTGTTATGACCCCCAGGCCACTTGGAGAAGTCGGTATCGTAACGATCTTCAGGTCTTGACGGTATTTATTCAGAATCCACATTATTTTCCACGTGTCACCGACCCAAAATTTGGTTATTCTTTCCCGTTGCGCCGATAACGGTACCACTGGGAAAATGTCGTGAAGCAAAACTACAGTGTCAGCGGTTGAATGCAGTTCAATATTGATGAAGTCTTTCAACGCCTGATCGAAGGTATGGAGTCCATCAATGAAGGCCATACTAATTGACGCAACTCCAAACACTTGCTCCACGCTTTGTTTCATGAAAAAATCATCACTTGTCAGTTTGAATAGTTTTACCCAATTTTTTTGGGTATAGATTATTTCAAACTCAGGATCCACCCCAACAGCACGTGTTGGTTCCTGCGCAAATTGCAGTGACTGCCCTGATTCGACACCAATTTCTAGGTAAGTCTCCGGTACGATTAACTGGTGAAACCACGCAAGCCAGTCTTGATATTTTGGTCCTACGAATCGCTCATTGACAATGTTAATAGACTGGTTGAACTCAATTTCGTAACGCAGACGCTCTACCGCTTCGTCGTCGGGTGCGATTGCAAACGCCTTTTCATAAAGATTATGGGACTCCCATAAATTTCCTGTATTCAGTGCAAAAAAACCAGCCTCAACCAACGGTCGAACAGGATCTGACTCCACCGTGTTATGTGGCTTGGCGTCGTTCCATCTTTGCAAGATGATATCTTTTAGCAAACTACCAAGTACTGACACAGTCTTCTCCTATGGCTAGATGGGTGACCGATATTGCGTGGCTATGGCAGTTCAAATCTTGGCGTACATGTAGCATTGGCCTGTTTATCATAACTTCGCACACTTTGGTAACCTGCCTCTCGCTGTCGCGTGTACTGTTGCGAAGCAGTTGCTGCAAAATTGATCGCTGTCGGGTATTGGCCGACTACGACGCTAATTCCTTGGTCTCGATTGATAATTTTGTCACCGTATGGGGGGGTCGCAGTCGGAGTGCCGCGCCCAAACCGGCGGAATTTGTCCAATCCGTCAGTGCTGCTACTTTTTCCAAGGGTTGATCACCGTCACACCAGTCGCTTCAAAAGGGCCGACGTCTCGCGTTGCGACAATCAAGCCATGAGTCGCGGCAGTGGCGGCAATGTAGCCGTCTGCGGGTGCGATCGCCTTTCCTTGGGCACGTGCGCGGGCGCGAAGCTCCGCGTAGGCTTCGGAGGCAGCTGTATCAAAGGGCAGGATTCGGCCAACGAACAAAGGCAAGATGCGTTGCTCTAGACTGGTGTGGAGCGTGTCTCTTCGTTTTCCAGGTGCCAGCGCCGCAATGCCAAAACGTAACTCGGCCAGGCTGATCGTTGACAGATAAAGTGTTTCGATAATTTGCGCGTCTATCCAATTCAACACGCCTACATCACCGGTGAGCTTCAATGGTTCAGAAACGACGTTGGTATCGAGAAGAATCATTCAAAGCCCATAGGTTGTGAGGGTGACTTGTCACGCTCAATCTCAAGATCGAAACCCCCTGCTTGCTGGCCGATTTCAGCCAGCAAGGAACCTAGCTTGATACGGCCCTCGGGTCGTGCGATGCTTTCAAGAATAGCTCTGACTTCGGCCTCGGTGCTTCGACCAGCCATCGCGGCGCGCACACGCAAAGCACGGTGCGTCTCCTCAGGTAAGTTACGGACAGTGATTGATGACATTTGGCATCCTTCCATAATTGATCTCAATGATTGCATTGTATTTGATATGCAATCACTTTTGCAAGCGCAAAGCCTGCCCCAAGGCCTAACCCTGCGCAACCCCGTGCGAAACGCGGTGCATAAGTATTAATACTACTTGATACACACCTGCCGAACCATCTTCAAGTCCGTCAACCCCATCATGATTTTTTCCATGCCATCCATCTTCAGGGTGCGCATGCCACCCTCGACCGCGGAAGCAAACAATTCAGAAACCCGTGCCCGCTCCTGAATGAGCTTTTTAACTCCGTCATCGGCGACCAATAATTCGTGCAAGCCGACACGTCCTTTGTAGCCGGTCTTGTTGCACTTGTCGCAACCCACTGCCTTGTAGAGCTTGATGTGCCCATCCTCGCCGTAGGTCTTGATCCAGGTGTCGACAAGTTTTTTGCTCTCGCCTTCGTAATCGGCCTTCCAGGCTTTTGAGTGGCGTAGCTCTTCTGCGTATTCGATAACAAAGAGCCGAAACTCTTCGGCATCAGGCACGTACGAGGTCTTGCAGTCACATAGTCTTTTAGCCAACCGCTGCGCCAGAATACCCAGCAGTGCATCGGCAAAATTGAATGGATCCATACCCATATCCATCAGGCGTGTAATGGATTCTGGTGCGGAGTTGGTATGCAGGGTCGAGAACACCAGGTGGCCGGTAAGCGATGCTTCTACACCCATGGACACGGTTTCCTTGTCGCGCGACTCACCGACCATGATGATATCGGGGTCCGCTCGCAAAAACGCTCGCATGATGAGCGCGAAGTCTATGCCCGCCTTCTTGTTGATCTGAACCTGGCGCAGACCCTTTTGGGTAATTTCAACCGGGTCTTCTGCGGTCCAGATTTTGGTGTCTGGTGTGTTGAGAAACTTGAGGATGGAGTGCAGTGTGGTCGTTTTACCGGAGCCCGTTGGCCCGCACACATAAAAGAGGCCATAGGGTTTGCTGACGGTTGCCTCCAGCCGTGTTTTGTTATGCGGAGTAAGGCCCAGCTTTTCCAAGGGTATGGGCTCACCCGCGGCCAATATCCGCATCACAACGTCTTCGACTCCCCCAGCCGAGGGAATAGTGGCTACGCGCAACTCAATATCCAACGGACCGTACTTCTTGAACTTAATCTTGCCGTCTTGAGGCTTGCGGCGTTCTGAAATATCCAGATCACACATGATCTTCAGACGGGTAACCATGGCCTGCCGCAGATGCGACGGCACTTCAACGTAGGGGATCAGACTGCCATCGATACGAAACCGGATGCCGGTTTTGAATTTTCCGGGCATGGGCTCAATGTGAATATCAGATGCTTTCTGGTTGTAGGCGTCAATGATGACTTTGTTGACGAACTTGACCAGTTCATTGTCTGCGGCTGCGGACTCAAGGGAATCGTCACTGGAACCATCGTCCATGGGGGCATCGTCCATGCCGGCCAGAAAGTTTTCAATAGTGGTCTTGTCTTCGGGGGTGCCAAAGAGTTGGCCCAGTGTTTCCTGAAACTCGGTATGCGTGGTAACCCGGTAAGAAAACTTCGCAATGCGCGGAAATACTTGCGGTACAACCCGCGAGCCACGAACCGCCTCAGGGTCCATGCACATGATGACCAAACCCTCGGGCGAATCCTCCAGGGGAATCCAGCCTTGCTCTTCGATGAACTCCCGCTTGAGAGCGCCGTGCAGCATTTCTGAACGGATACGGCCCGCGTTAAACGCCTCATAAGGAACCCCAAAAAACTTGGACAGCGAGGGTCCAATTTGCAGGGGTTTGATCTTGTACTGGGCCATCAACAAGTGCTCTACCGATTTGCCTTCCGCACGGGCATCCTGTATGCACTGGTTCAACTCGTCGTTGGTCAATAGACCATCGGCCACCAATGCATCGTACTTGGTGGCCTTTTTGCGTTGCATGGCACTGGCGCCGTTGGCGCGCTGTCGAATCGCAGTTGCCAGAGTCTTGCATAGTTCGGAGACGCCATCGACTTCCAAATCGCCAAACGGTTCATCACTCTTGTTATTGATGACTTGCAGTACGCCATGCAATGTAGTGCCCTCAAGAATGGGAGCCACCAGCATTTGCTTGGTCCGGTAGCCCGAGCGCTTGTCCACCACTTTCAGAAATGTCAGCGAAGGGTGAATCTGCTTGAGCGCCTCCTCGTCATACACATCAGGCAGGTTGAGCGATTTGCGGCTAAAAGCCGCATAGCCTGCAACGCTTTGTGGCGAAATAGGCAGCTTCAAGTCGCTGCTGCTGTTAAGCCCAGTTTTGATTTTTGACACGATCGCTGTCTGGTCTTCGTTCACCGCATAAAGCGTCAGGCGATCGGCATTGAGGAGTTTGCAAATGTCCTGACTGGCCTCGAGCATGATTTGCTCCAGGTTTTCTGTGTCATGGATGCGCGCCGTTACATGGTGCAGTTGTCGATAAAACAGGGCCTCAAATGTCATTCCCCGTTTTTGAGATGGCAACTTTTGCGATTCAAAGAAGGCTTGCTCGGTCGCTTTTTCTGAAGAACCAGGCGCTACAACAGCATTCATATTTCGAACTCCTGGCCGGCACGCATTCGGCGAATGTCATGCGTCACATTCGGACCAAATGGTTGGGTTTGGTCAAACCGCTGTATCTCGGCCATGATGAGTTCGGTTTCAGCGGGCTTGGTGTGCGTAATGTAGATTGGGTAGTTTTTACCCTTGGCGATGTAATCAAGCTCGTTTGCCAAAACAGTTGGTGATAAGTGCAAACTGCGCCGCGCGAGGTCTTTTTCACGGTTGCTAAATGCAGTCTCGATAACCAGCATAGCAACATTCAGCTGGTTCACGCGATCCCAAAAAGCCGAATTTCGCTCTGTATCGCCCGTAAAAACCCAACATCCATGCCCTGCCGTTATGGCAAAACCTGCCGCCGGAACCGTGTGGACCGCCGGTAGCACTTCTATATATTTGTCTGAAAGCTGAATAGTCTGCCCAACCCGAATTTCATAAAAGCTGATGAAAGGGGCCTCGGGCGACGGGATACGAGAGAAATCAGGCCAAATAACATTGTTGAAAATGTGCGCTTTAAGCGCTTGAATCGTGCCCGCCAGCGCGTAGATCTTCAAGGGGGCCTTGCGCTGAGCGGCAATTGCGTCAACCATCAAAGGCAATGCCGCAACATGGTCCAGATGGGAGTGACTCAGCAAAACGTGGTCTATGCCGCGCATTTCATCCAGCGTCAAATCACCCACCCCCGTCCCGGCATCTACCAATATCTCACCATCAATGAGGAACGACGTAGTCCTGCAATCCTTGGCAATGGCACCTGAGCATCCCAGTACGCGTACTTTCACAGTATGAGCCTCATTTGGTTTCGAAATTGGTTGCCCCGTCCCAGTCCGGGTCAAACGGAAGCAGGCGCATTGAGGCTACCCGATCGGCATACAGTTGGTAAAGGAACTTTTTGGCATTCATGCGCATTAAGTTGATTAGCAATACGTCCGCTTGATCCCAGTTTTGAGCACGATAGGCTTTAACAAACGATGCCCAAGTCTTGATTTCGTTGTTTGTGGCCTCATTCAGCTGTGCGACTGGAGCCATCGGCCAAAAGATTGCAACGGCCTGCTCCTTACCCTTGACGCGAACACGGTCAAGTTCCTGCCACGCAAATTCTGTTGCCAGTTTCCGGGTGGTCTCACTAACCACAATGTCGACCCCGTAGGCTTTAGAAAGTCCTTCCAGTCGGGAGCCCAAATTCACCGCGTCGCCAATCACCGTGTACGCGCGGCGGATATTGGAGCCCATATCTCCCACACACATCGTTCCAGTATTGATACCAATCCCGACTCCAATTTCTGGCAAACCTCTGTCACGGTGATCACGGTTGATGTCTCGCACAGCATGGGCCATTTCCATGGCAGATTTCACTGCCAATTGCGCATGATTGGGCGTGTCCACGGGCGCGCCCCAAAAAGCCATGACGCAGTCGCCCATGTACTTGTCGATCGTGCCGCGATTAGTTCGAATGATACTGGTCAGATTGCTGAACACGCCCGTCAGGAGTTCCTGAAGTTGAGTGGGCTCCATATGCTCCGACATTTTTGTAAAGCCGCGCATATCGCAGAACATGACCGTCAGCTCTCGGCTCGTGGCCTTCATGCTGTAACTGTCAGGGTCTTTCACCATCTCGTCAACCAGTTCGGGAGGAACGTATGTTCCGAACAAATGCGCCAATTCGCGCTTCGAGCGTGTTTCAACAAAATATCCAAAGCTCATATTTAGCGCGAACGCAGCCAGGTTCATAACAATCGCCGCAGCCACTGGCAAGACAAGGCCCCAACCAATATACAGCCAGCTATTAACTGCAGTCACGATGAAAAGAACACCGCAGCTGAGCATGACAGCGCGAGGAGCTGACAGCAGCGGCAAGCCGACCGCCAGCAGCGCGCCTGCAATGACGAGCATGAATACGTCATAACCCATAGCGTAATCCGGCTTGAGTGTGACTTTGTTATCGAGCCAACCAGCGATCACATTGGCATGGGCCTCTACTCCCGGGTAGACCTCGCCAACGGGGGTGACGCGCGCATCTTGCAGTCCCGGTGCGGTCGTTCCAACAAGAATAATTTTGTCTTTCAGACTCGCCGCTGGTAGCCGACCTGCCAGTACATCGGCGGCTGAAACATAACGAAATGAACCTCCGTTTGGCCCGCCGAACCCGCGAAAAGGCACGAGCGTCGCAACATGCCTATCAACAGGAATGGAAAGTGTCGACTTCCCGTCCTTCAGCATGACCCTATCCAGCCCCTGGTAGTTGCGGGAAAGCCATTGTTCATCAGAAAATCCCAGCGCTACCGCCGGAGAACCAAACAACCTGCGAAACATGGCCAAGGATAGGGATTCGTAGTACTGCCCCTTGTACTCAGCAAGTAATGGCAGGGAGCGCATGACGCCATCCCCGTCTGCAACAGGGTTGAAGTGACCCGCGGTGGGAGCGAACTTAGTCAGCGATTCAATATTTGCCCCATAGCCGCTCCAGGAATAAGCGGACACGCTGCGCCCCTTGATTTCCGCGTTTGTCAGCACGGGCGCCGGCAATGTGCCTGTTGTATGGCCTTCACGATCACCGCTGGTAAAGTAATAACCCATGACCACAGCGCGCTTATCCAAGGCGCGCGCAAATTTCGCGTCGTAGTCGAGTTCTGGCTGAAGTTGCCGAACACGATCAGCGAACCCGGGTTGATCTTTAAACTCGTTGCGAGCCAACTCACTCAATCGACTCAAGCCAGAACTATCGTCTGCCTCGGCAAAAACAATATCGAAACCCAATAGTGCGATTTTTTGCTGGTCAAAAAGGATGTCGACCAAATTCGCAAGCTTATTTCTGCCCCAAGGAAAACGTCCGACTTCTGCAAGACTTTTTTCGTCAATATCGACAATAACGATTCGCTCATCCAGGGTTCGGGGCATAGTTGCCCGTAACCGCGCATCGTAAATAATATCGTCCAGGCGTTGCAAGACTCCGACAGGCGCTACGCCAACCGCATGCAGCAGCGCGAGCACTAGCGGGATCAATGTGACCGCTATCCGTTGCCAATGCTTGGCTATCATTTTCATGCCACATCACCCTGAAAATTGGCACGCAACGGCCACAACCGTGGAGAAACAAGCCGTCAGGCTTGTACAAATTGCATCTGAGTCCCAGCCAACTCAATCAAATCACCATTCTTTAGGGGAACAGGGTCAGCTTTGATTGGCGTTCCATTCAATGTCGGGTTACCCGCCCCCTCAACGTGATGCACCACATAACCCTGGTGGCGACGCGTTATCGCAGCAACTGCAACGCCAGGCTTGCCAATCGTCGTAACAACCTTGGTTAAAGGAACTTCCCTGCCTGATGCAGCACCCGATAACACTTTTATTGACGCGTGCAATGCAGCTAGGCCCATAGGCTCGCCAGAACTCGGTGGGACAGCGGGTCGTGGCGCTGGGGGCGCTGGGGGTTGCGCTTTGACCACCATGGTTTTATCAAAATTGTCGACAGCACCATCACCTACAAATTTGATTTTGTATTTTCCAATTTCAATACTGTCGCCATTTTGCAGCTGCTGCTTTTTGATGGCCTTGCCATTCAAATAGGTGCCATTTGTGCTGTTCAGATCCTCCAGGAGCACATCGCTTCCGGTCATCTGCAGCACCGCGTGCTCACCGCTAACGGCCAAGTTGTCAATCACGATGTCGTTGTACGGTCTACGCCCCAAGGTAGTTTTGTCCTTGGTAAGTTGCACTTCTTTGATCACGACCTCATCGATCGACACGATCATCTTGGGCATGATCGACTCCTTCTCATGTAATTTGTTATTCGAAATTGCTGCCACATACTACTTCCCCAGCAACCGGGCGATTAGACCTCGCTTTTCAGGGGCGTCGTGCAATTCAATCATCAATACTGAAATATTGTCCCGACCACCGTTTCCGTTGGCCAAATCAATGAGTTGCTTCGCCTTTTGCTCAAGCCCCTCCTCAGTTGCAACGATTTGACCAATAGCGTTGGCGTCAACCATGTCCGACAACCCATCTGAGCACATGAGATATATGTCGCCCGCTTGCACTGAATACTCATTAACCTCCAGCTGCACCAACTCATCAACACCCAACGCTCGCGTCACCAAGTTCTTGATGGACGACGTTGCTGCTTGCTCTGCAGTAATCAGGCCAGCATCCATTTGCTCTTGCAGCAATGAGTGGTCTTTGGTAATTTGGTCCATTACTCCGCCACGCAGGCGATAGCAACGAGAGTCCCCGATATGACCGAGTACCAATTTATCGTCCCTAAAAACTCCCACCACCAAAGTGGTACCCATCCCGGCGTAATGCGCATTGGAATTGGCAGAATTGAAAATGGAACGATTGGCATTGTCAACACAAATCTCCATCGCTCGACGCACTTCCCGCGCCTTGGCGCCGTCACCGGCCTCCGTCAACCAACGACTAAGCTCCGATTTAATGAATGCCGTAGCCATACCGCTGGCAATCTCGCCTGCGTTATACCCCCCCATTCCATCAGCCAGCACCGCCGTCAAGGTTGGCTCATCAAACGCTACCGAATCTTCGTTGTTATCCCGCGCGCGTCCCGGGTCCGTTAGTGAGCAAAATTGATAAATCATGGCTTATTATTTTTCTGAATTCGATCGGACACCTATGGGGCCATCCCCAGGCTCTATTACCGACCGAACGGTGGTTCTTGCAAAATCTGCGGCATTAGCAGGGACTGTTTCCATAAAGTCGATCTTATCTTGTGATGCACCGGGCCGGCCAGGGACAGTCGCAGCAAACGCAACAGTTCGATCTGCTGAGCGCGTTTCGTCGGTACGTGTAGATTCACCAGCACCTCGCACAAAATTGGCAACCTGTCCGATAACACTTCGTAAGTCGATCGCAAACTGATCCCCAGTCTGATAGCGAATTTCTGGGCGCTTACTCAAAGACAACGCTACCACATCAGCCAAAGCTTGCGGGAGCTCTGGTCGTATGAGGCGGATATCAGGTGCCTCTTCGTTTGCGATCTTGTACATCAACTCTGACATGGAGTCACCACGGAATGGTAATACCCCCGCCAACATCTGGAAAAGCATAACCCCCAAGGAATACAAATCGGAACGACCATCTACTTTCTTGCCCGCCAATTGCTCTGGTGACATGAAACTAGGGGTTCCCAAAACCAGGCCTGTTTTGGTCTTGCTCGAATCGGTAATGCGTGCAATACCAAAGTCCGTCACCTTGACGGTATCACTCTCGGCCTCGTACATGATGTTGGCTGGCTTGATATCACGGTGCACCACGTGCTGCTTGTGGGCATAGGCCAACGCTTCGGCAACGCGCGCCACAATACTAAGCACAACAGGTACCGCCAACAATTGATCGCCCTTGCAATGGTCTGCGAGGTCCTTTCCCTTAAGAAACTCCATTGCAATGTACGCCAAATCGTGTTCTTCGCCAGCGTCAAAGATAGTCACAATGTTTTGATGCTGCAAACGCCCTGCTGTCTCGGCCTCCCTAAAGAAGCGCTCCCGCGCGTCAACTAGTTCGTCCCCAGCAAACTCTTGGCTTAAGGCCATGGTCTTGATTGCAACGACACGACCAATTTTGGGGTCCTTGCCGAGGTAGACCACACCCATCGCTCCTTTGCCGAGTTCTTTTTCAACCTGATAGCGCCCAAGCATAGGCTTTTCCACAGCCCCGCCGTCGAGCAGTATCGTACCGCCGGGATGTCCTCCGCCGCCCAACATGACCGTCTCGGACAGGTTTTTCGCGCGACTGAGTTTTGCCTTTATATCTTTGTAATCCTTGTCAAAAGCCGCCATGTGCTGGTAAACCGCTTCGGCCTTGTTGAACTGACGCTTGCGCTCAAAATCCATTGCGAGGCTGTACAAATTGCCCATTACAGCGTCATTCATGGGAACGCGACGAAAACGGTCGAATGCCATGTCGAGCTGTCCCTGGCCCTGAAGTGCTAGACCCATCATCCGATTGGTCTCAGCAGACTCTTCATCGGCCTGTACCTTGCCTGCCTCCGTCATGAGGAAGCGCTTGGTGGTTAGCGCCACATGTCCCAACACCAGCACAGTCGCAGGAAATACCAGCTTTAGCCATGTGGCATTTGCGGCCAGTAAACCGAACTCCATCGCCAGCATCCCAAAAAACAGAACAAGGGTTGCACTCGCCGCCTTGCCAGCCGACAGCCTGGGCAACGCCACGACGACATATAAAGCAACTCCCAAAAATAGTCCAAAGCTTGCCCAACCGCCCCACGCGGGCAGAACAATGAAATGCTCATTGAGAATACTTGATGTGATGTGCGCTATGGTCTCAGCAGGCGACAAGGATGAATTGCCCGGCACTGGAAACTGCACGCCCACTCCCGCAGCGGTCGCACCAATAATGACAATCTTGTCCGCATATTTGGATGCAGGAATTTTTCCCGTAAGCACGTCATAGAACGAATCCACAGCAAAAGCTTGCCTTCCGTCTCTCCCCTTATAAAACTGAGGCAGCATCAACGCTGACTCATCTGTTTTGACCTTTAACTTGCCAATTTGCACAGATTCACCCACATTGAGATGGACGTCAGACGGCGACAAATTCAGACTTTTAGTCGCAGCAAGCAACGCCATGGAAGGCACGGCGCTGCCATAAAAATTCACCAATAATGGCTCCTGGCGCACCGCTCCATCGACGTCAGGGTATTGGTTCAAATGCCCGATACCCGCAGCCGCAGAACCGATTGATTCAATGGGCTGCTGCCCACGGCTGGCGGAAATAGAAAACCCTTTCGGATCATCCAGGGCACTGGCTAGCGCAAATGCAGGCAGCGGTTTGTCCGGTTTTCCCTGCTGGTCCCCATATACAAAAACCGAAGGCAGCAGTACATTTCCTGCGCGCTTGATGCTATCTGCCAGCACGGCATCCGTATCGAGTGCGGTCTCTGCATCAGAAATTAACTGTGAAAGTTGCGCAGTTGTGGTATTGGAGTCCGTCGAGGAACTCAACGCCAACTTCATTTTTCGAATGAAGCCCAAACCAGGATCAACCTGCGGCTCAAAGAAAAAAGCCGTGTAGACAATTGTCTTGGCCTTTGCGGCAGCAAGTTGATCAATCAACTTCGCGTGAATATCACGCGACCAAGGCCAGCGGCCCAAGTTGGCAACACTCTGGTCATCGATGGCAATAACTGCAATACGATCCGATGGTTGTCGAGAATTACTGGTGCTAGAAAAATCATAAAAGCGCCTCTCCATCGTCCCAATCGAATCGGTCGACAAATGCAATGCAATCGACGCGAGCACGATTGCCACACCGGCAAACCAGTCAGCTCTCCAGAAGGGGCTTGATTTTGAAAAAGATTTCGCCACGTACCAGCCTTGCTCCTATATGCGACTGCCAGTGAAAAGCAGCGCCCACCCTCAACAACGCTCGACCAAACGATCAAGACAAAAAAGATACGTTAGCAGATGCAACCCGTTCCGACAAGCAACATATTCACGCAGCCGATTCTTTTTGGCTAATCCGCAAGTAACTTTCACTTTTAACCCAAAATCGCCACGCCGGGAATATGAGCCGCAATTTCCTGCTTTACTCCATAGCAACTGGACTTCGCTCGCCTTAATGCAAAAGCGCCCCAAACACATTGCCTGGAGCGCTTTGTTGATATGGCGCGAACCTGTTGCGCCCGGATTCCGACTTGTAATTACAAAAGTGCCTTGAGCAGCTTTGCCATCTCGGATGGATTGCGTGTTACCGTAAAGCCACACTCTTCCATCACTGCCAGTTTGGCATCAGCCGTGTCAGCACCACCAGAAATCAGCGCACCAGCGTGGCCCATGCGCTTCCCAGCAGGTGCGGTGACTCCAGCGATAAAACCAACGATGGGTTTCTTCATATTGAGCTTGCACCAGCGAGCCGCTTCGGCTTCGTCTGGACCGCCAATTTCGCCAATCATGATGACGGCGTCGGTGTCCGGGTCGTCATTGAAGGCGCGCATAACATCAATGTGCTTCAGCCCATTGATGGGGTCGCCGCCGATACCAACTGCGCTGGACTGCCCCAAACCTATTTCGGTCAATTGCGCGACCGCTTCATAAGTCAACGTTCCGGAGCGGCTGACCACTCCGATGCGACCCTTGCGGTGAATGTGGCCCGGCATGATGCCGATCTTGATTTCATCAGGCGTGATCAAGCCGGGGCAGTTGGGTCCCAGCAACAGAGTCTTCTTGCCGCCAGCAGCTTCCTTGGCCTTCATGCGGTTGCGCACTTCAAGCATGTCGCGTACTGGAATACCTTCGGTAATACAGATCGCCAGATCCAGATCGGCCTCAACGGCTTCCCAGATGGCTGCAGCTGCGCCTGCTGGTGGCACATAAATTACCGAAACCGTAGCCCCGGTTTCCGATGCTGCCTCTTTAACGGATGCAAAAATTGGAATGTTGAAGATGGACTCGCCAGCCTTTTTGGGGTTCACACCTGCTACAAAGCAGTTCTTTCCGTTTGCGTACTCTTGGCATTTTTCCGTATGGAACTGGCCCGTCTTGCCGGTGATGCCCTGGGTAATGACCCGGGTGTCTTTATTGATGTAGATCGACATTTTGATTAACCTTTCACCGCTTTAACAGCCGCTTGTGCAGCCTCTGCCATGGTGTCCACGGAAATGATGGGCAAACCGCTGTCCTTCAGCATCTTCTTGCCCAGGTCTTCGTTGGTGCCCTTCATACGCACCACCAGTGGCACATTCAGGTTGGTGGCCTTGCAGGCGGTGATCACACCGGTTGCAATGGTGTCGCACTTCATGATGCCGCCAAAGATGTTGACCAAAATGGCCTTGACCTTGGGGTTCTTCAGCATGATCTTGAAGGCTTCAGTGACCTTCTCGGGAGTAGCACCGCCACCCACGTCCAGAAAGTTGGCAGGCTCTGCGCCGAACAGCTTGATGGTGTCCATGGTGGCCATGGCCAGACCGGCGCCGTTGACCAGGCAGCCAATGTTGCCGTCCAGACTGATATAGGCCAGATCAAATTTGGACGCTTCCACTTCAGCCGGGTCTTCTTCGTCTAGGTCGCGGTAGGCCACGATTTCGGGATGGCGGAACAGCGCATTGGCGTCAAAGTTGAACTTGGCGTCCAGTGCCATGACATTGCCCTTGCTGTCACGGTTCAGCGGGTTGATCTCCACCAACGACGCATCCGTATCCATGTAGCACTTGTAGAGCTTCTGGAGCACGTCCACTGCTTGCGCCATGGATTCGGCTGGCATGCCAATGCCGCTTGCAATTTCCTGGGCTTGGGCGTCAGTCAACCCAATGAGGGGATCAACAAATGCCTTGATGATTTTTTCAGGGTGGGAGTGGGCCACTTCCTCAATGTCCATACCGCCTTCGCTGGAGGCTATGAAGGCGATCTTCTGCGTATCGCGGTCGGTCACGACTGAAACGTAGTATTCCTTCTGGATGTCTGCACCGTCTTCGATGTAGAGGCGCCGCACCTTCTGGCCTTCAGGACCGGTCTGGTGTGTCTTGAGCTGCATTCCCAAAATTTCGCCAGCAATGCGCTTGACGTCTTCAATGGTCTTGGCGACCTTGACGCCACCACCCTTGCCGCGCCCACCGGCGTGAATTTGCGCTTTGACGACCCACACAGGGCCTCCAAGCTTTTGGGCAGCTTCCACCGCCTCTTGAACTGTAAAGGCGGGGATGCCGCGGGGCACCGGCACACCGAATTGGCGCAAAATTTCTTTGCCTTGGTATTCGTGGATTTTCATGACGTCTCTTTGGGGGCTGGACAATCTTCACCAAATTGCAGTAATTGGTCACCGCAAACTGGCACTGGACACATCAGTTTCGAAATGTATCATGTTGCAACGCACCAAACTTGTGGCTAGCTTACAGCCTTCATTTGGCAAACATTCTTCTCTCTCTGGGGCCACTCTGAGGAACTGTTGATGAAAAAAATATTTATTGATGGCGAAGCCGGCACTACGGGTCTGCAAATCCGGGAACGGCTGCAAACAATGCCCGAGCTGAAGGTGATCAGCATCGCCCCCGCTCTGCGCAAGGACGCGGGAGCCAAGAAAGCCCTGATGGCACAAGCAGACCTCATCATCCTGTGCCTGCATGATGACGCTGCACTAGAGTCGGTTGCCATGATCGATGCTATTGAGCGCGAAACCGGCAGGCCGGGACCCCGCATCATTGATGCATCCACAGCCCATCGAACTGCGCCCGGCTGGGTCTACGGGTTTCCGGAATTGGAGGTAGCGCAACGCAACGCCGTGGCACAGGCCCGCCGCGTAGCAAACCCGGGTTGCTACGCCACAGGGGCCATCGCCTTGATTCGGCCACTGGTGGATGCGGGTTTGCTACCTGCAGACTTTCCAGTGTGTTTGCCGTCCATCAGCGGCTATTCCGGAGGCGGGCGCAGCATGATCGAGGCCTACGAGGCCGGTAGTGCCCCGTCAATGGAGTTGTACGCGCTGGGACTCAAACACAAGCACATCCCCGAGATCATGCGCTACACCGGACTCACGCGCCGACCACTGTTTGTGCCCTCGGTGGCCAATTTCAAACAGGGCATGCTGGTGCAATTGCCATTGCATCTGGACACCTTGCCTGGCCAACCTACTGCGCAGGATTTACAAGCGGCTCTTCAGAAACACTATGCGGGCAGCGAGTGGGTGACTGTGGAGCCCGCCACGGCCGACCAGAAACTCGACGCTATTGCGCTGGCCGACACGAACAAAATGGAATTACGGGTATTTGCGAATGATGCCAAAACCGACGGCTTTTCCCACGCGGTACTGGTGGCGCGGCTGGACAATCTGGGCAAGGGCGCCAGTGGCGCTGCCGTGCAAAACCTGAAATTGATGCTGGGGTTGTAAAACCCCAGCACTCCACCGCTGCACGGGTTGCTGCCCCAAAAAGGGGCTAATTTATCTTGGGGCGACCCGGCTGCAAATTGGCTCAGTCGTCGTCGCCTGCGACCACGCGGCGGATGGCATCGCCGCAAAATCCTCGGCTGGCCAGGAATCGCATTTGCTTGCCGCGCTGGGCTGCGTCGGCGGGCGGCTGTCCGAACTTCTTGAGCCAGACTTCGCGGGCGCGCTCGACCTCGGTGGCACGCAGTTGCTCGACCGCCTCCATTACCGCTTCCGGTGGCAGACCTTTTCCTTGTAGCTCATGGCGGATGCGGGTGGCACCCAACTTCGCCGACCGTCGATTGAGTACCGACTCCAGCACCCGTTGCTCGCTGATAAAACCTTTGGCCTGCAAAGCATCCAATGCCTCGGCCAAGCTTCCCGGCTCCTCCTCAAATGGCTCCAGTTTGCGTTCCAGCTCGGCGCGGGAGTGTTCACGGGCGCCCAGCAGGCGCAGTGCCCGGCCTTTCAGCGATAACGGGGGTTGAATAGCCATCGGTGAGGTCAATGAGGAATGTGTTTACAGGCGCAAAATGCTACTCTTTTGATAGCTGCTTGCGCATATTCCACGAGGGCTAATCGGCTTTTTTGCCAGAACTCTTTGGCTTCACTTCAGACTCTGAAGCCCCTGGAAGCAGAGGAATGCCCAAGGACGCGCGCACCTTGTTTTCAATCTCGGTGGACAGCGCCGGATTTTCACGCAGGAACTCGCGGGCGTTGTCGCGGCCCTGGCCGATCTTTTCACCGTTGTAGGCGTACCAGGCGCCAGACTTGTCCAAAATGTTGGCGTTGACGCCCATGTCGATGATTTCACCGTGGCGGCTGATTCCTTCGCCAAACAGAATATCGAACTCGGCCGTTTTGAATGGGGGTGCCACCTTGTTCTTGACCACCTTGACCTTGGTCTCATTGCCGATGGCTTCGTCACCCTTCTTGATCGTGCCGGTACGACGGATGTCCAGGCGAACGGAAGCGTAGAACTTGAGCGCATTGCCTCCGGTTGTGGTCTCAGGGCTGCCAAACATCACGCCAATCTTCATGCGGATCTGGTTAATGAAAATGACCATGCAGTTGGTCTTCTTGATGTGCGCCGTGAGCTTGCGCAGCGCCTGGCTCATCAACCGGGCTTGCAGTCCAGGCAAAGAATCGCCCATTTCGCCTTCCAGTTCGGCCTTCGGTGTGAGTGCGGCAACTGAGTCGACCACAATCAGATCCACCGCGCCCGAGCGCACCAAGCTGTCCACAATTTCCAGCGCCTGCTCACCGGTATCGGGCTGGCTGATCAGCAGGTCTTGCAGGTTCACGCCCAGCTTTTGCGCATACTGAATGTCCAGCGCGTGCTCGGCATCGATGAATGCACACTGCCCGCCAGTCTTTTGCATTTCCGCGATCACTTGCAGGGTTAGCGTGGTCTTACCGGACGACTCCGGCCCGTAGATTTCGACCACACGGCCGCGCGGCAGACCGCCTACGCCCAGAGCGATATCCAGCCCCAGCGAACCCGTGGAGACGACCTGGATGTCTTCAATCACTTCTCCCTCACCCAGGCGCATGATGGTGCCCTTGCCGAACTGCTTTTCAATTTGAGCCAGCGCCACTTGCAGGGCCTTTGCTTTTTCGCTGTTTGCTGCGAGGGTTTTGACAGGTGCGTCCATAGAAATCTCCTTTAAGAATCAACAATTTGGCGGGCAACTCAGTAGTTGGGTTTAATCACAGGCTGGATGCCTGAACAGTAGTTTAGCGCAGACAGTTGAAATTAGTAAACACAATTATTAGTCAGTTTGAATTACCATTTAGTGCCGTGACAACACAACACCTTGATACCGCTGCTACGTGGCGCCAAACCCACATAGGTCATTGGCTACGCCTCGCGCTGGAACACTTTGATGCGCGAGTCATGGCTCTGATGGCCCAGCACCCTTCCGTACCACTGGGCTTGTCCAACTTGGTCGCCAGAGGGCAGGTCGGCGCAGCACACATCCACATCACCCGCCATCTGGATCAAAAGGGGTCGCGACTGACCGACTTGGCATTTCGTGCTGGAATGAGCAAGCAAGCCATGGGCACTCTGGTTGATCAGTGCGAAGCCTGGGGCATGGTGAGCCGTGAGCACGACCCTACCGACGGGAGGGCTCGCCAGGTCCGATTCACCGATGTTGGCCTGGCGTGGTTGGGCGCCTACCGAGATGCCGTGGCGCAAGCAGAGTCGGAGATGCAGCAAGCCATTGGCGCTGAAGTGGCGACCGTGGTTGCCATCGGACTAGAGGCCTATGGAGGTCAATAGCGTTGAAACGGGGCCATTGATCTGCCGGGCACGCCTAGAATGAGGTGAAACATTGAACGCTGTGGCCTGCGGAGGGCTACAGCGTTTACAACAGAGGAGCACAAATGCGAATATTGATTGCTGAAGACGACCAGGTATTGGCCGACGGCCTATTGCGCGCACTGCGCGGTGCTGGGGCTGCTGTGGACCATGTAGCCAGCGGTACCGAAGCCGATGCAGCCCTGATGACCAACACCGAATTCGATCTGCTGATTCTTGATCTGGGACTTCCCAAAATGCATGGCCTGGACGTGCTCAAAAAGTTGCGCGGTCGTGGATCCTCCTTGCCAGTGCTGATTCTCACGGCGGCCGATGCAGTCGATGAACGCGTCAAGGGACTGGATTATGGCGCCGACGACTACATGGCAAAACCCTTCAGCCTACAGGAGCTTGAAGCGCGCGTACGCGCCCTGGTCCGCCGGGGAATGGGGGCCTCCAGCAGCACCATCAAACACGGCCCACTGATCTATGACCAGGCCGGACGTGTGGCTACGATAGACGGCAAGATGGTGGAACTATCGGCCCGCGAACTGGGTTTGCTCGAAGTATTGCTACAGCGCGCCGGCCGTCTGGTCAGCAAAGATCAACTGGTTGAGCGATTGTGTGAATGGGGCGAAGAAGTCAGCAACAACGCTATTGAGGTCTACATCCACCGTCTGCGCAAGAAGATAGAAAAAGGCCCCATCCGCATTGCCACCGTACGCGGCTTGGGCTATTGCCTGGAAAAGATCGCTCCTTGAAGATATTCCAGCGCGAGCAACGCAGCCTGTTCGGGGAGATCCTGGACTGGATGCTGACGCCGCTGCTGTTGCTTTGGCCGGTGAGTCTGGTACTAACGTGGCTGGTGGCGCAAGGCATTGCAGGAAAGCCATTTGACCGGGCGCTGGAGTACAACGTTGGCGCGTTGGCTCAGCTAGTCACCATCAACCACAACAAGGCACAGTTTGTGCTGCCGCTGCCGGCTCGCGAATTGCTGCGCGCAGATGACTCTGACACGGTGTACTACCAGGTATTGGGAACGACTGGCGAGTTCCTAAGCGGCGAGAAGGCCCTCCCGCAACCCCCGGAAGACGAAAAGCTCACCCCAGGCGAAGTTCGAATGCGTGATGACGAGTTCCGCGGGGTGGGGATAAAAGTAGCCTACACCTGGGTCAAGCTGGATTTACCCAACAGCAAACCAGCGCTGGTGCAGGTCGCCGAAACCATGGATAAGCGATCGGTGCTGGCCACCGAAATCGTCAAGGGCGTAATGCTGCCCCAGTTTGTCATCCTGCCCCTGGCGGTGTTGCTGGTCTGGCTGGCACTGGTACAGGCCATCAAACCCCTCAACCACCTCGAAGAGCGTATTCGCGCCCGCAGTCCGGACGACCTCAGCCCGCTGGATGCCCAGGCTGTACCCATAGAAGTAGCCCCGCTGGTCTCGTCCGTCAACGATTTGTTGATGCGTCTGAAAGACTCCATCGCAACACAAAAGCGCTTTCTGGCCGACGCTGCGCACCAGCTCAAAACTCCATTAGCAGGCTTGCGCATGCAGGCCGACCTGGCGCAACGCGAAGGCGCCAACGCCGAGGACCTGAAGCAATCGCTGCGCCAGATTGGGCGTTCCAGCATTCGCGCGACCCACACAGTCAACCAGCTGCTGGCTTTGGCGCGCGCCGAAAGCAGCGGCACGGTGATGAGCCAGCAGCCCTGCAATTTGGTGAAGTTAACGATGGATGTCATTCGGGATTGCGTCCCGCGCGCCATGGACAAACATATCGACATCGGCTACGAAGGCGCTGAACCAGGTGACGAAGACGTTACGCTCATGGGCAACCCAACGCTTCTCAAAGAAATGGCGCGCAACCTGATGGACAACGCCATCAACTACACACCATCGAACGCAGACAAACCGGGCATGATCACTGCGCGCATACTCAAAGACCCGTTCAGCAAGGTACTGGTTTTACAGGTGGAAGACTCCGGGCCAGGCATACCGGCATCCGAGCGGGAGCTGGTATTTCAACCCTTTTATAGAGTACTGGGAACCGAGGCCGATGGCTCCGGGCTAGGCCTGCCTATCGTGCTGGAAATTGCGCGCCAGCACCACGCCAGTATCACGCTCGAAGACAGTCGCCCCGGCCAGTCGCCGCCGGGCACCTGCTTTACAGTGCGTTTTGCCCATTCGGACTGAATCGCACTGCCAAAACTTAACTACAACTGCGCAGGGATTTGCCGGCCAACGCGGCCTTGATGTCGTTCAACCGCGACTTCAACTCACTGGTCAAAGCTGGAAGTTTGAGTTGGGCTTGCTGGCCCTCCTGATGCTCCAAAACGACCTTGGCTGTACGGATGCCACGCAGATTCAGCCGCGCCAGTTCGGCATTGGCAGCGGCTTGGTTATCAAAAGCGCCCAGCGACAGGCCAATCTCCAGCGTCGGATTGATCAGACTCTGTGGCGTCAGTCGCATGACTGCCAGCTCATCGCGCTTTTTTGCCAGTGCTTCCGCGTTGACAAATTTACCCATATAAACGATCCAACGCGCTGGCACCAACACGGAGTCAAGTTGCCAGGTACCAGGTGCAAGAGCCGATTCCAGAGCATGGCGCAATACATCTGCTTGGGTGTCGTCAAACGGTCCCGCCATTAGACACTCTTTGGGAGCAAGGTCAGCCTGCACCTGCATCTCAACGTGCCTGAACTCCTGCGGTGTCAGCACGCGCACGGCATCTGACTTAAGCTGCTGTGACAGCCGCTGCGGCTCCTGTTGCTGCACGGGAGCAAACCCGATCGGACGCAACAACCCCTCACTCCAAGCGAAGTAGACGCCATTCGCCAGAATCAAAATCAGTACAAAGAGTCTTAACATGGTTTCACGATGGGTTGGCAGGTGGTCCTGGGCGCACGCTGACCTCCGCACTGGTGATTTTCTTCAACCCAGTTTCAGTATGCACCAACAGCGCACCGCCTGCATCCACACCGCGCGCTACGCCCGTCATTCCATCACTGCACCGGACAGTTTGGCCATACAAAAGATCGCGGCCATGAAACGCTGCACGCAACGGCGAAAAACCTTGTACCTCAAACTGCTGAATCGCCCGCACCAGCGGATCCACCACGCGCTCCAAGGTTGCTGGCGCGTCGATCGCCGGCAACAGCTCCGAAAGTGACGCAGGCGGGGTGCTGAGCCCTTGTCCGTCCTGCGGCCCGATGTTGATACCCACTCCGACCACGGCAAAACGCACGTCGCCCAAACTGGCGGTTTCGATCAAAATGCCCGCGAGCTTGCGCGATTGCCACCAGACGTCATTGGGCCACTTCAATTGCAGATCGGGGTGCAGGCTCTCAACTATGGACAACCCCACCGCCAATGACAGACCCGACCAATCCTGCGGGGTTAGCGGCAACCCCAGCGAGAACATCAAGGAGGGTGACAGAGCCCCCAGGCCTGCATCGTTTCCACTGAACCACCGCCGTCCCAGCCGGCCTCTTCCCGCAGTCTGGCGCTCAGCCACTAGCAGAACAGGGTCGATTTGACCGGCACGGGCGCGTCGCATCAGCTCGGTATTCGTGGAATCGATTTCGGGCAGCACCTCCACGGAAAAGCCTGGCAGACGGGGCGAAACCGCCTCCCAAATGGCCTCAGAAGGCCACTGTATAGGTGTATTGCCAGCTTCGGCCAACCCTTTGCCGCTCAAAGTCTTACTTCCTGCCCTTTTTTGGGGATAGGAGAGTTCCCCGGCACGTTTTTGCAGCACACCAGCAGGGATGCTCGGCCTTGAGTTTCTTGGTATAGCGCTCGTCCAAGATCAGGCCGTAATCGTAGTTAAGTTCTTCACCCGGGGCAATGTCTCGTAGCGCCTTGATGAAGATGCGCCCGTCCACTTCGTCGGCTTCGCAGTTGCCGTCGCATGAATGGTTGATCCAGCGGGACGAATTGCCTCCAACCTTTGCGTCGATCACATGGGTCTCGTCAATGTGAAAATAGAACGTATGGTTCGGGTCGTTGGGGTCGTGCGGATGGCGTGCTTGCGCTTCTGCCCACGTGATGATTTGACCAACATACTCGATGATGGTTTCTCCCTCGCCGATATCCTGCAGCGCAAACACGCCCTTGCCATGCACACCAGAGCGCCGGGTTTGAATGCGGCGGGTGTCGCCACGGGGCATTGTTTTGCTCACTTTTGCTCTCTTTTCTGCGCGTCGGACAACGGGACTCAAAAATTTGGTATGGTGAACCGTATGGGCGTGCGTGTGTGCGCGCCCACGTATGCGTATGCGCGCACCTGCGCGCACGCGAGAATGGGATTGTAGTCAGATGAAAACCTTAGTCATTGCCGAGAAGCCTTCCGTCGCTCAGGACATCGTGCGCGCACTCACGCCCACCGCGGGCAAGTTCGAGAAACACGATGAATACTTCGAAAGCGACACCTATGTCGTCTCCAGCGCCGTGGGCCACTTGGTGGAGATCCAGGCTCCCGAGGAATTTGACGTCAAACGCGGCAAGTGGAGCTTTGCCAACCTGCCCGTAATTCCCCCGCACTTTGACCTCAAGCCGGTGGACAAGACCAAATCACGCCTCAACGCCGTGGTCAAACTGGCCAAGCGCAAGGACGTGGACAAACTGATCAACGCCTGTGACGCGGGCCGCGAAGGAGAATTGATCTTCCGCCTCATCGAGCAATACGCCGGTGGTGCCAAGCCCCTGGGCAAGCCGGTGTTCAGGTTATGGCTGCAGTCCATGACGCCGCAAGCCATACGCGACGGTTTTGGCGCCCTGCGCACGGACAAACAGATGCAACCCCTGGCCGACGCGGCACGCTGCCGCTCCGAGGCCGATTGGCTGGTCGGCATCAATGGCACGCGTGCCATGACAGCATTCAACTCACGCGACGGTGGTTTTTTCTTGACCACCGTCGGTCGCGTGCAAACACCCACCCTGTCGGTGGTGGTGGAGCGTGAAGAACAAATCCGCAAATTCATCAGCCGCGACTACTGGGAAATTCACGCATCCTTCGGCGCCCAGGCCGGCGAATACCCCGCCAAATGGTTCAACCCCGCGCACAAGCGAGACACCGACGATACCGAGAAAAAGGCCGACCGCGTCTGGACCCAGCGCGAAGCGCAGGCCATTGCCGACGCCGTGCGCGGTCAGCAGGCCACCGTCACCGAAGAAAGCAAGCCCACCACGCAAGCTTCGCCCCTGCTGTTTGACCTGACCAGCCTGCAACGCGAAGCCAATGGCAAATTCGGTTTTTCGGCCAAAACCACACTCTCCATCGCGCAAAGCCTTTACGAACGACACAAGGCCCTGACCTATCCGCGTACCGATTCGCGCAACCTGCCCGAGGACTATGTGCCGGTGGTCAAGGACACCTTTGCCATGCTCTCAGACAGTGGCATGAAGCACCTGGCCCCCTTTGCGGCAATGGCTATCAAGGGCGGGTATGTCAAGCCCACCAAACGTGTCTTTGATAACGCCAAGGTATCGGACCACTTTGCCATCATCCCCACACTGCAAGCTCCGCACGGTTTGAGCGAAGCCGAGCAAAAGGTATACGACCTGGTCGTGCGCCGCTTCATGGCGGTGTTTTTTCCAAGTGCCGAATACCAGGTCACCACCCGCATCACGACCGCGGTCGGCCACAACTTCAAGACCGAAGGCAAGGTGCTGGTCCGTCCGGGCTGGCTGGCCATTTACGGCAAGGAAGCGGCCGATGAAGTGGCTGACGCCAAAGACGGCGACAAGGGCCAGAGCCTGGTGCCCGTGCAACCTGGCGAGAAAGTCAAGACTGAAACCGTGGACCCCAAAGGTCTGAAGACCAAGCCCCCGGCCCGCTACTCCGAAGCCACACTGCTGGGCGCCATGGAAGGCGCAGGCAAGACCGTGGAAGACGACGAACTGCGCGAAGCCATGCAGGAAAAAGGGCTGGGCACGCCAGCCACACGGGCCAGCATTATTGAAGGCTTGATCGCCGAAAAATACATGCTGCGCGAAGGTCGCGAAATCATCCCCACGGCCAAGGCTTTCCAGCTCATGACGCTTTTGCGCGGTTTGGGCGTAGAAGAGCTCTCCAAAGCCGAGCTGACCGGCGAGTGGGAATACAAACTGGCACAGATGGAGCAGGGCAAACTCAGCCGCACATCTTTCATGGCCGAGATTGCTTCCATGACCGAGCGCATGGTCAAAAAGGCCAAGGAGTACGACCGCGACACCATCCCCGGTGACTACGCGACGTTGGCCGCCCCTTGCCCCAACTGCGGTGGCATCGTCAAGGAAAACTACCGCCGCTACACCTGCACCGGCAAGTCCGGCACAGAGGACGGTTGCGGCTTTTCATTTGGCAAGACACCCGCCGGGCGCACCTTTGAAGCGGCCGAGGTGGAGCAGTTTCTGCGCGACAGAAAGATTGGCCCCCTGGACGGCTTCCGCTCGAAAGCAGGCTGGCCGTTTACGGCCGAGATGGTCATCAAGTTCGATGACGAAACCAAGAACTACAAACTCGAATTCGACTTTGGCGATGACAAGAAGGGGGAGGACAGTGGCGAAATCATTGACTTCGCAGCCCAGGAATCTCTGGGTGTTTGCCCCAAGTGTGGCGGTGCGGTCTTCGAGCACGGCAAAAACTATGTTTGTGACCGTTCGGTGCCCACCCACGCGCACCCGACGCCCAGTTGCGACTTCAAAACGGGCCAGATCATCCTGCAGCAGCCCATTGAGCGTACACAGATGCACAAACTGCTGGAGACCGGCAAGACCGATCTACTCGACAAGTTTGTCTCTATGCGCACCCGGCGCGCCTTCAAGGCGATGCTGGCCTGGGATGCGGAAGCTGGCAAGGTGAACTTCGAGTTTGCGCCCAGCAAATTCCCACCTAGAAAGACTGCTGCCAAGCCCCAGATTGCTACCAAATCAGTAGCTACCCGCGCAGGTTCTGCGGGGGCTACAGCCAAAAAAGCACCTGTAAAGAAGGTCGCTGCCAAGAAAACAACCGTGAAGACCGCGCAACCCAAGGCGCCACGCAAAACCACAGCCGCCAGCGGCAAACTTCCGAGTGCCGCGCTGGCGGCCGTCATTGGTGCAGAACCGGTGGCTCGCACCGAAGTCATTAAGAAACTGTGGGACTACATCAAGGCCAATGGCCTGCAGGACGCCGCCAACAAGCGTGCCATCAATGCCGACGCCAAACTGCTACCGGTCTTTGGCAAGCCGCAGGTAACGATGTTTGAGCTGGCCGGGATTGTGGGCAAGCACCTCGGCGGCTGAACAGACCCGGACCGGGTTGGCTTAATCCGGCTCGGTAAACTGCCCGTCGATGTAGTACCAGCGCCCACCTTCGCGTACGAAGCGGCTGGTTTCGTGCATGCGCTCGGCACGGCCATTCACACGGCAACGCGCCACAAACTCCACCACACCGGCGTCCCCCGTGGTGGCGGCGTGGCGCACCTCCAGGCCTAGCCACTTGACCGGTTGCAGTTCCAAATCGCCCGGCGCAGTTGATGGGTGCCAGGTGGCTACCAGGTAATCGATCAAGCCCAGCACATAGGCGCTGTAGCGCGAGCGCATCAGGGCTTCTGGCGTGGGGGCGTACACACCCAAAGACAGGCCTGTGTGCCAGGGACCGCAACAGTCTGCAAGGTCCAGACCACTCCCACAAGGACATTCAATTTTCTTCATAACAGTCTCTCATTCATGGCGCGTTGTGCGCGGCACAATGTAAGGCAAACCTTGACAAAAAACAGCGACAATGAATTGAAACGCCTTCACCGCCATCTCGTCCCATGCACCTCACCATATTTGACACGCCGGTATTTAACAGCCTTTTGCGTGTCCTATCCATAGCTTTTCTGAAATTCACTGGTTGGAAAGTGGAGGGCGAGTTACCAGCCAACGGCCAGAAATGCGTACTTATCGCAGCCCCACACACCAGCAACTGGGACCTGCCCTACACCCTGATGGTGGCGTTTGTGCTGCATCTCAACATCTATTGGATGGGCAAGCGCCAACTATTCCAGTTCCCTTTTCGCACGATCATGATGTGGCTGGGTGGCATACCGGTCACCCGAGAGAGTTCAAACAACCTGGTTGCAGCCTCGATTGAAGCCATGAAGAACGCCAAAGGTCCTCTGCAACTCGTTGTTCCGCCCGAAGGCACGCGCGGCAAGACCCGCTACTGGAAAACTGGTTTTTACTATATTGCGGTAGGGGCGCAGGTACCCATCGTCATGGCCTACATGGACTACGAGCGCAAGGTCAGCGGGCTAGGGCCGGTATTCCACCCCACGGGCGACATTGAGGCTGACATGGTCGCCATCAAGGCGTTTTATGCGCCCTTCAAGGGCAAAAACGCAGCCCAGTTTCACGCGGAATAGTCGGGCAACCGTTAATCTCAATTTTCCAGAGCGTGACCATGCGGCGCACAGGACTCAAGAGAATCGTTCGAAGCAGGCATTTCAAAGGCCTGCTGTACGGCGCAGTGCTGCTGCTTGCAGTCACCGCGCTGGGAACAGTGGTCTACCACTACATCGGGCGTCCGACCGCCACCTGGATTGACAGCTTTTACTTCACCTTCATCACCATCGCCACGATTGGCTATGGAGAAACGGTTGACCTGAGCACCCATCCGATGGGGCGCCTGTTTACGGTGTTCATTGCCATCGTAGGCATCAGCACCATGAGCTACCTGTTCTCGACCATGGTGGCCCTTTTGATTGACTCCGATCTGAATGCCGAACTGAGGAAGAAGCGCATGGAAAAAGAAATTGCTGAATTCAAAGGGCACTACATCGTCTGCGGCATTGGGCGGGTTGGCTCCAACGTAGCGATGGAAATGGTGAAAACGCACCGTCGGTTCGTCATCATTGAGGCCGACCGCGCCGCTTTGGACAACTGGCTGGAGCACCATCCGCAATCCTTCCACCTGCACGAGGACGCTGCAGACGACGAGGCCCTGCTCAGAGCAGGCCTGGCCAATGCTGCCGGTGTATTCGCCGTCACGGGGGACGACAGCCACAACCTCATGATCGCACTGTCGGTCAAGTTACTCAACCCCAAAGCACGCGTGGTCGTTCGCGTGCACGACATCCGCAACACCAACAAGGCCAAGCGCGCCGGCGCTGACGAAATCGTGTCCCCCGACTTCACTGGCGGCATGCGCATTGCCTCGGCCATGGTCCGCCCCCACGTGGTCAATTTCATGGACCAGATGTTGCGCAGTGATGATGGGCTGCGGGTGGAAGAGGTGGTTGTTCCAGCCAGTTTTCCCGCCTCCCCACTGTCTGCGCTGGCGCCCAAGTCAAAAGAGTATTTGCTGATGGCCACCCATGAGCACGGCAAGTGGACCTTTAACCCCCCGGATGACCACATCGTCAAAGCCGGTGCGGTACTCGTCATCATGGCCAGCCCAGACGGGCGGGTGCACCTGGAAAAGCTGCTCAAAGCCTGAGCTGCTGCCAGTTCAATCGAGCTTGTCTTCAATGCGCTCGGCGGCGTGCTTGTCTGCCTCCAGCACATCGTGTGCGGTGCGTCCGGTCTTGCGATTGCTCCACCAGCCATAGCCGACTACGCCCGCCGTTAGCAGCAGGGGCAGGTAGGGTGTGCCATGGAAGATGGAAGGCAGATAGGGCTGGATGGCAGCGTCCGAGTCGATCATCTCACCTGAGGTCCAGGCGATCAGGGCCGCACCGACATACACCACGACGGGGAAGCGGTCCATGATCTTCATGATGACAGTACTGCCAACGACAATCAGCGGAATCGACAGGACCAGGCCAACGATGAGCAGCGCCCAGTTTCCCTTGGCCACGCCGGCAATGGCCAACGTGTTGTCCAGGCTCATAACCACGTCGGCAATCAGTATGGTTTTAACGGCACCCCACAGGTCGCTGTGGGCTTGGTGCGCACCTTCTTCCTCATCCTTCTCTACCAGCAACTGCACTGCAATCCAGATCAGCAGCAAGCCACCCAGGAACTGCAGAAACGGAATTTTGAGCAGTTGAACTGCAACGATGGTCAACAGCACACGCAGCACTATGGCGCCGCCGCTGCCCCACAAAATGGCTTTGTTCTGATGCTGAGACGGCAGGTTGCGTGCGGCCAGCGCAATGACCACCGCGTTGTCACCTGACAGCACAATGTTGACCAGCATGATCTGCAGCAGTGCTGTTAGAAAGGATGCACTCAAGAAATCCATTCCGCTACCCCAATAAAAAAATGCCCATGGCGACTAGCGGCATGGGCTTTGACAGAAGACTGGACGCTTACTTGGCGACGACGCGCACCATCTCCAGGCACTTGTTCGAGTAGCCCCACTCATTGTCGTACCAGGCCACGATCTTCACGAAGGTGCCATCCAGCGCAATGCTGGCATCGGCATCAAACACGCTGGTGCAGGTCTCGCCACGGAAGTCGGTTGCGACAACCTTGTCTTCGGTGTAACCCAGCACGCCCTTCAAGGCACCCAGGCTCTGTGCTTTCATTTCAGCGCAGATTTCCTTCATGGTGGCTTCGGTGTTCAGTTCGCACGTCAGGTCGACCACCGACACATCGCTGGTCGGCACGCGGAACGACATGCCGGTCAGCTTCTTGTTCAGCGCGGGAATAACTACGCCCACAGCCTTGGCAGCGCCGGTGCTGGAGGGGATGATATTTTCCAGAATGCCCCGACCGCCGCGCCAGTCTTTATTGGAGGGACCATCCACAGTTTTTTGGGTCGCAGTAGCTGCGTGCACCGTGGTCATCAGGCCGCGCTTGATGCCCCATTTATCGTTCAGCACCTTGGCCACGGGTGCCAGGCAGTTGGTGGTGCAGGATGCATTGGAGACAATGGTCTGACCCGCGTAGGTCTTGTCGTTCACACCGAAGACGAACATGGGGGTGTCGTCTTTGGAAGGCGCAGAAAAGATGACTTTCCTGGCACCAGCCGCTAGGTGCTTTTCGCCACCTGCCTTGTCCAGGAAAATGCCGGTGGACTCAATCACGATGTCAGCGCCGACTTCGTTCCACTTCAGGTTGGTGGGGTCTTTTTCTTGCGTCAGGCGAATCCTCTTGCCATTGACGATGAGGGTGTTGCCTTCGACGCTGACCGTGCCTTTGAATCGGCCGTGCACGCTGTCGTATTGCAGCATGTAGGCCAGATAGTCCGGCTCCAGCAGGTCGTTGATGCCAACGACTTCGATGTCAGAAAAGTTCTGAATGGCAGAGCGCAAAACGTTGCGTCCGATGCGGCCGAAGCCGTTGATGCCGATCTTGATAGTCATATGCTTCTTTCGTAAATTAAAAACTAAAAACCTAACCTAACTTCAACACATTCTGGGTTTTGGCGCCGCAGCCTGGAGGCTCATCATCATTTGCGCTTCAACACCGATTGCACGGTGTCCGCCACGTTCTCAGGCGTGAAACCAAAATGTTTGAACAGCACGGGAGCGGGGGCCGATTCACCGTAGGTGTCGATTCCTACCACCGCTGACGTACCATATTTCCACCATCCACCCGTCGAGCCCATTTCAACCGCCACGCGGGGCAGGCCTGCGGGCAACACCGATGCTTTGTAATCTGCGCTTTGCAGGTCAAACGTGGTGGTGGAGGGCATGGACACCACACGCACTGCGACCTTGCGCTCGGCCAGCAGCTTCTGTGCATGCAAGGCCAGCTGCACTTCGGAACCGGTGGCAATGATGACGGCCTGGGGCTTCTTCTTCAGACCTACTTCGGATGGTTCGGCCAACACGTAGGCACCCTTGCTGATGCAATCCAGGCCGCAGGCGTCAGGCGCCAGCGCGGACTCAGCCTTGGGCGCGTAGCTGATGTTCTGTCGGCTCAAAAGCAGGGCGGTGGGCTTGTTTTTGTTTTGCAAAGCCACCGTCCAAGCCACTGCCGTTTCAGCCGTATCGCCCGGGCGCCATACGTCGAGGTTGGGAATGAGGCGCAGAGAAGCTGCATGCTCGATGGACTGGTGCGTGGGGCCGTCTTCACCCAGACCGATGGAGTCGTGGGTGAACACATGGATCACGCGCTGCTTCATCAGTGCCGCCATGCGGATGGCGTTGCGGCTGTAGTCGCTGAAGGTCAGGAAGGTGCCGCCATAGGGGATGAAGCCGCCGTGCAGCGCCACACCGTTCATGATCGCGGCCATGCCGAATTCGCGCACGCCGTAGTTGACATGGCGGCCGCCCTGGCCGGCCTCGTTCTTGATGACTGCACCGTGCATGTCAAAACGCAGGTTGGGTGTGCTCTTGGTATTGGTCAGGTTGGAGCCGGTCAGGTCGGCGGACCCACCCAGCAACTCGGGCAAGGCCGCAGTGAACGCTTCCAGCGCCAACTGCGAGGCCTTGCGACTGGCGACGGTTTCGGCCTTGGTATGGGCAGCAATCACGGTATCCACTGCGGTTTGAACAAAGTTCTTGGGCAGATCGCCCTTCATGCGGCGCAGCAGCTCTTTGGCCTGAGCGGGGAAGGCAGCCTGGTAGGCAGCAAACTTGTCTTTCCATGCGGCTTCAGCGGCTTTGCCGGCGGCCTTGGCATCCCAATCGCCGTACACCTCTTTGGGGATGACGAAGGGTGCGTGGCGCCAGCCGATAGCGGCGCGCGTGAGTGCAATTTCTTCAGCGCCCAAGGGTTCACCGTGGGCCTTGGAGGTGTTGGCGCGATTCGGCGAACCAAAGCCAATGTGGGTCTTGCAAATGATGAGGGTGGGGCGGTCTGCGGTCTTCTTGGCGGCTGCAATGGCGGCTGACACGACGGCGGCGTCATGACCGTCCACAGGGCCAATCACGTCCCAACCGTAGGCCACAAAACGCTGCGCAGTGTTGTCGATGAACCAGGGTGCAACCTGACCGTCAATGGAGATGCCGTTGTCGTCGTACAGAGCAATCAACTTGCCCAACTTCCATGCACCGGCGAGGGCGGCGGCTTCGTGGCTGATGCCTTCCATCATGCAACCGTCGCCCATGAAGACGTAGGTGTTGTGGTCGACGACGGCATGGCCTTCACGATTGAATTCAGACGCCAACAGCTTCTCGGCCAGCGCCATGCCCACCGCATTGGTCAAGCCCTGTCCCAACGGGCCGGTGGTGGTTTCCACGCCAGGGGTCACTCCCACTTCGGGATGGCCTGCGGTCTTGCTGTGCAGCGTGCGGAAGTTTTTCAACTCGGCCATGGGCAGCTTGTAGCCGGTGAGGTGCAGCAGCGCATAGATCAGCATCGAGCCATGGCCGTTGGACAGAACGAAGCGGTCGCGGTTGAGCCATTGGGGGTTGCCCGGGTTGTGGCTCAGGTGACCGCAGCCCGGACCCCACAGCGCAACGGCCATGTCCGCCATACCCATTGGCGCACCCGGGTGGCCGGAATTGGCGGCCTGAACGGCATCCATTGCGAGGGCGCGAATGGCACTTGCCATCTGTTGGGTGTTTTGCGTGCTGGCCATGGGATGTGCGACTCCGGGTAAGGTGGTGGCTGGGGTAAACCCAAGATTTTACCGGGCTGGGCTGACCCGCCAAAATAATCTACAGTCGCGGGTATGCAAGGCTTGCACCTGACCGCTGATCTCACCCACTGCCAGTGCGAATCCGTCTGGCTGACGGACTCCGTGCGCCTCATGGAGCGCTGTGTGTTCGAAGTGGACACTGCGGGTCTGCAACCGGTGAGCCAACTGGCCCATACCTTTCCATCCACCCACCACGGACCCGGGGGTGTAACCGCCACGGTGCTGCTGGCCGAGTCCCACCTTTGTGTGCACACCTGGCCGGAGCAGGCCGGGGTCACTGTGGACGTCTATGTATGCAACTTTGGCGCCGACCACTCGGCCAAGGCCCATGTGCTGATGGAGGCCTTGCTGGCACTGTTTGAACCAGTACAGGTCTCGCGCCAGACGCTGCGGCGCGGCGCTTTTTCATCTGTCTGATGCTACGAATTCAGTAGCTGTCTGCGCTTATTTTATGGGGGCTGCAGGCCTAAATGGCTGCCAGCATTTCAGGCCAGTGCGTCGTGCAACGCCACAAACTCTTGCGTCAGCGTGTGACTCGGGTCCAGAAAAATCATGGGCAGCGATTGCTCGTGAGATTCGCGGATCCGCACGGATGAGCGCAGGTAGGGCTGCAGGACCGGCAGACCTTCGTCGATGAGCTCCTGCACCATGCGCTGGGGCAGGTTGGCGCGGGCCTGGAACTGGTTGACGATGATGCCTTCCACTTCCAGATCGGCGTTGTGATCGGCCTTGATCTCGGCCACGTTTTCCAGCAAGGTGTAAAGGGCCCGGCGCGAGAAATCATCACAGTCGAACGGGATCAGGCAACCCTGCGCAGCAATCAACGCACAACGGGTGTAAAAGTTCAGCGCCGGTGGCGTGTCGATATAAATTTGATCGTAGTCTTCCGCCAGCAGTTCCAGCGCATCACGCAGCTTGTAAATCTTGTGACGCGATTCCAGTTTGCCGTGCAGTTCGTCGAGCAAGGGGCTTGACGGCATCACGTGCAGTCCTTCCCATTGCGTGTGCACGATGTATTCGCTGGCCGATTTGTCACGGATGGTGAACTTGAGGCTCTGCTCAAAAAACTCGGCAACGTTGGGCATGTCGTCAGGCATATCGGCGCCCAGCAGGTAACGGGTGGAGTTGCCTTGCGAGTCCAGGTCGATGACCAGCGTGCGCAGTCCCTGCCACGCGCTGATAGCCGCCAGGTTGCAGGTGATAGTGGATTTGCCAACGCCACCTTTTTGGTTGAATACAACGTGCTGCATGAGATATGAACCCAAGGTTATGAAAATTTGGACGACTACAAACGACGAAATGCGCCGGGGCGGAGTTTACCGGGTGGTCAGCGCGCAATAGGCATGGCGCGTATCGGCTGCCACCGAGTCCAACACCTTGGCATAAGGTGTCTGATGGCGCATGACCAAGCGGGTCGACGCGACCGCCTTGGACTTGCAAAACCAGTGGCAGGTGTGCTGCATCAGAAATATTTCGGCCAGCACGGTAAAGGCCTTGTCTTTGTCACTGCGCTGCGTACTGTTGGCCACGGCCTGCTCGATGCCATGTGCGTGTATGGCCAGCACCTTGCGTAAATCAAAACTCTCTGTCGGGAACAGCTTGCCGGTGTAAAAAATCGAAACGGGCAACTTGCTGACCCGCGCGACGTCACCATCCACCTTTGCCAAATCCTTCACAAAGCGCCGGAATTGCTCACACAGCGCGGTCTCGGTCGTCGTCAGAATGCTCCAGATTTGCGCTTGGCGCTGCGCATCGGGCTCCCCCAAGGCCCGCAAATAGCCCTCGGTCAGGGTTTCCATGAGCTTTTCAATCTGGTACTGACCCAGATAGTGCCCCAGCAGAGCGATGCGCTTGCGCTCGTCGCGTGCCTGGAAGGTGTAACCCACAAAGCCCAGAATCAACACCAATACTGCTATTTCCATGACCACTGTGGGGTTCTGTTGAAGAGGTACCGAGTGTAGTCACCCCGGCAAGGTAGGGGCCGCTTGCCCGGCCGCGTGTCCCATTGTGAAGGCCTCTTCAAACACTGAATAGCCTGCCCAGTCGCTGTGGGCAAACACCAGCCCCTCCCACGCCAGTATCTGTCGCGCCGGATAACGCTCTCTTTTTGATAGCTGTTTGCGCATATTCGACGGGGGCCAAAGGCCTATTTGACCATTAGAATGCGGCGTTGGAATGGCCATGGCATGGCCATAGCGGGTAATGTCCACGCGGGTAGTTTTGGACGCCAGGTCCGGGTGGGCGCGTGACAGTTCAGCCAGAATTTCATCCCGCCAGGCCGCCCAGGATCGCTCCAGCAGCCACTTGCGTCCCAAGGTGCTGTCGCCCGAAAAATCGCCTAACGCCCGGTAATAGGTCAGCACCGTGGCGCCAGGGACCGCCTGCAAACTCTGGTGCGTGGCGTCCACATAGCCCAAGCCGCCAACGCCTGGGTTCTCGTCGTACAGGACGCTGTCCCAACTCGGTGCCGCACCCGGGCGGTCATGCAGGGGGCGCTCCAGGTGCATATTGGCCACCAGCCACGGAGCGTAGGCCACTCGGCGATTGGCCTCCCGCAAGAATTCAGGCGGGTTTTGCACCACCCGCGCTGCCACAAACACCGGCAAGGCCACCACGACCTGCTGCGCCTGCCAGCGCTCCATTATTTGAGTTGCAGTGTTGAACGCGTCGACCTCAACACCATGTTTCGCACTCGCAATACGCACCACCACGCGCCCGGTGCGCAGGCGCTCGCCCAACGGGGCGCCCAGGCGGCGGGTGAGCCAGGCGTTGCCCTCGGGCCAGGTCAGCAGTCCTTCGCGCTCCCCACTTTCCATGCCCGGCGCGTGAAAGCCGTGGCGGCTGGCAAAGTAATGAATGCCGGCCCAAGCCGACACGGTTGCAATGCCAGCGCCATAGTCATCGCGGCAGCAGTAATCCAGGTACCACCGCAGATGCCGGTCGTTCAACGCCTGCTGATCCAGGTACGCTATAAAAGTAATAGCTGACAGCGCATGTTGCACGGGGGATAGCGCCCGATTTTGTACTGGCATGGTCCAGCGGACGGACTTGCGCGCTTGTTCCACCAGCCGGGAAAATTTTTCATACTGTGCCAGCGTGTCCACGCCCACTCCCTGCAGCGGTAGAAGACTGTCCTGCCACTCGCCGTTGAAGTACAGACGCTCTTGCGGGCTATGGCACAGATGGCGCTCGTCGTACTGCCAGCGACCAGCCACGCGCGTACGCAAGCCCAGTTCTTCCAGCAGGTCTTGTACCTCGGGCGCATCGTCGCCAGGCAGGGGAAGGTAGTGCGCGCCCTGTGGACAGGGCAGACCCGACATCGCGCCCCCGCGGCTATTGCCGCCGGCGGAGTCTTCCAGCTCCAGCATGGCGAAGTCGTCCATGCCTTGCAGGCGCAGGGCGCGTGCAGCGGCCAGGCCGGCCACGCCACCGCCTGCAATCAGAACCCGGGTTTTGAAGATTTTGGCAGGTGCAGCCCAGCCCGTGCTGCTCTGAAGACCATCACGAAACCAATGCCCCCGTTCGGGCTGTACGCCGGTAAAGCCACCCTGAATGTGGTCGGTGGGGTGCGCTACGGGCCGGCAACCGGCTACGGCCCATGCGGCACCCAGGCCACTGCCCAAGAATTGGCGTCTATGAAGCACTACGGGCTAAGCCGTCCCAAATTTTGTAGCGAACTGGATCCCGATTTTTTGAAGCAGTGGCGTGGGCAACAACCCTCCCGCACAAACAATCACGGCATCGTTGGGATACTTTTTTGATTCGCCGTTGTAGTTGATCTCCACTTGTTTTTCATGAATCATCTCAACCTTGGATTTGAGCATGACGCGAATGCGCCCGTTCTTTTCCTGCTGCTCAAGGAGGATGCGGTTTTTCTGCTTGACACGTGAAAACGCTTCGCTGCGGTAAGAGAGGATCACATCGGTGTCCTTTTGTTCAGAGATTGCTATGGCCGCCTCCAAAGCACTGTCTCCACCTCCCACCACGAGAACAGCCTGACCCTTGTATTGCTCGGGGTCAGTCAGTCGATAGGCTACCTTGTGTGATTCTTCGCCGGGAACGTCGAGCTTTCGCGGCGTTCCGCGCCGCCCCATCGACAGCAGGACGGTGCGCGCCGAGTAGCTCCCCTTATCGGTACGAACCAAAAAACCGCCATCCACTCGATCAATTTCTTCCATGCGCTCCCTAAATGCAATTTGCAGACCCGTTTTTTTTACGACGCCCTGCCAAAATTCCAGGAGTGCTTCTTTGGATATCTCGCCAAACTTGACCTTCCCGATAATCGCGAGTTCAACCGGGGCCGTCATGGCAATCTTTTGGCGCGGGTAGTGGTAAACCGCACCGCCCAAGGAGTCCTCTTGCTCAACGATTTTGTACCGAAGCTTGTGCTGGATCGACGACAAGCCGGCAGAAATGCCAGCCGGGCCACAGCCAACAATAACCACATCAAACTCCGCCTGCCCATCGGTCTTCTTGCGAATCGACTCAATCGCTTGCCGCCCCTGCTCGGCGGCCTTTCGGATCAGCCCCATCCCACCCAATTCGCCGGCAATGAAGATACCTGGCACGTTGGTCTCAAACCCCGGACTGATGTGGGGAATGTCAATACCTCGCTTTTCGGTTCCGAACACAAGTTTGATGGCCTCCGTCGGACATGCGGCCATGCATGCCCCATGTCCAATGCAGTGTGCGGCATTAATCAATACTGCCTTCCCATTGATGACTCCCAACGCATTTTCAGGGCAGGCGTTGGCGCATGAGCCAGAACCCATGCAGCGGGTCGGATCCACAAGAGGATGCAATGACGGAGGCTCGGCCAGACCAGTTGCTAACGACTCCTGCAGTACTGCGGCGGTTTCAGTGTGGGCGCGCCTTTTCAGCCTGACATAAAACACCATGACAGCAATCAGCACGGCAGCGTACAGAAACAGATAGTTCATAAAAGCAAACTGTGGTTCAGCGGGAACTTTGACTCAACGCGATATTACTGTGCCACGATCTCGTTGATTTCAATTTTCAACCCGGCTGTTCCCACCGATACCGGGTTAGACAGTCCCGACAGATCGCCTTTTGCGGGTATCGCCTGCCCACTTTTGCTGATGCGGGCGCCCACCACGACCGTGCCTGCCTGCGACAATTTTGCCGCCGGTGACATCGACAAACTGTCATTCAACAGAAACTGAACCGGCAGGTCCTTGACTTTCTTGCGCAAGATAGCCAATGGCATGCGTGAGCCGC
>JBAWYQ010000006.1:0-48646 GCA_037143475.1 Burkholderiales bacterium
GCATTGGTGCCCAGCACCATCAGCACAATCATCAAAAACCGTGTCAGCGGCGCATGGTCAATCGCCCAGCGCGACAGGTTAAACCCCTTTTCAGGGTGCAGGTGTTGGTCTTTCATGGTGCCCTCACTTCGCAGCAGGCGCTACTGATTGCATAGCTGGCTGCGCAACGTTGACGGCGGCTGCAGGCAATTTTTCCTTGTAAATCGTGACCTTCTGGCCGGGCGAGAGCACATGCACACCGGCCGATACCACTTGCATGCCGGGCTGCAAGCCGCCGGCAACAATCACCTCATTGCCATCGGCCGTGGCAACCTGGATGGGCTGCAGCTTGACCGTCATGCTGGCCGTATCGAGCACCCATACAGCGGACGATTGGCCATCCTGGCGCAGCGCACTGGTCGGCAATTTGATGACATGGACACCACTGCGGTCCAGCGCCTGCGGCAGCACCGACACGGTGGCGCCCAGCGCCAACGCATCCTTGGTGGGCAGCGAAACCTTCACACCAAAGGTGCGCGTAACAGGGTCCGCACTGGCGGCCACCTCACGCACCACCCCGTGAATGGGCGTCTGCGCACCCCAGGCCCGTACATCCACACCCGATCCCATCCTGATTTGGGCCACCTTGTCTTCAGGCACTGAAAAGACCACATCGCGCGGACCGTCCTGGGCTATGCGCACTACGGGAGTTCCGGCAGCTACGACCTGCCCCATCTCGGCGTCCACTGACGTAACCACACCCGACAGGTCAGCCACCAGCGTGGTGTACGCCGCCTGATTGCCCTGTGCAGAACCTTGCGCCTGGGCCTGATCCAGTTGCGCCTGAGCTGCTTTCAGCACCGCGTCACGGCGCTCCAACTCGGCACCGCTAATGAAATTCTGGTCGCGCAATTCTTTGTAGCGCTTGAAATCGGCTGCTGCCAGGTCGCGGTTGGTCAATGCGGCTGCCACTTGCGCCTTGGCCGCCTGAACGGCCAACTGGTAATCCTGCGGGTCCAGTTGCGCCAGGATCTCACCGGCCCTGACCCGCTGACCCAGTTCCACCTGCCGGCGCACGATCTTGCCGCCCACCCGAAAACCCAGCCGCGACTCCACCCGTGCCCGTACTTCACCGGCAAATTCGCCGCCCGCTCGCATACCTTCCACCCCCACCGTCAAAACTTTGACAGCGCGAATGGGCTCTTCGGACGGAACGGGGCGTGAGCACCCACTCAACAGGACGGTGGCAGCAACAAGCGTCAGCGCGACGGGAAGGTGTTTGGTGTGCATAGCAAGACGTAGATGAAGTGAGCAGCTAAGGAAATTATTTAATGACCGATGGGTTAGTAATTTAGTTTAACCCAGAAACCTTGTCAACTGCAGGGGGCAATTTGCAGGCTCAGATAGGCGCCAACGAGCCCACACGGACACGAAACCGCAAGACTATCGCTACACTATTTATAGCGTGTTACGCATATCCCACGGGGGCTAGCGGCCAATATGACACAAGATATGGGTGAAAACACTCAATCGTAGGCAATCACAGCTTTGCCCGACTCCGCCTGGGCACGCCAACCCGCCAACGCCGCATCGCTAGGGTAAAACTTGGCGTTTTCACCCAAAAGCAGCTCGGCAACCGCACCGGAGCAGTCAGCCTGCGCATCGCCGACCCGCTGCACCGCCAGGCGCACCGCCAGGCCGCGCATCAATTCGCCCTGCTCGGTCACCTCCCGGCGAGCCGGAAACTCGCGCACCATGCGTGCGACATCTGGCACGCCCAGCGAACCCGCATTCACTGCCACCCGCAAATATTTGCCAAAACGGCAACGCGCCTGTTCCAGATCCCAAACCTGGGTGATGGTGAGCTGCTTGCCGCCAGAGAAGCGGTCGTCGCGCACCTTGCCCATGACGATGATGAGCTCGTCATCCTTGAACAGGTGCTTGTTGGCAGCAATCAGTTCCTCCTCCGCACGTGCATCGATCATGGCGGACTTGTCATCCAGCTTGAACAAAGCCAGCTTGCCGCGCTGCCCATTGATCACGCGAAAGTCGGTCACGATGCCTGCCAGCAACTGCGGCTCGCGGGTGTCGATCAACTCCTCGATAGGGCGCTTGGCAAAGCGACGCACTTCCAGCGTCACTTCGTCGAACAAGTGACCCGATAGGTAGAAGCCAACCGCAGTTTTCTCAAACGTCAGTTGTTCCTTGATACCCCAGTGCAGGGCGTCCACCAACTCGGGCTCTTGCGTGCTGGAGCCGTGGTCATCGTCGCCGCCCATATCGAACAGACCGTGCTGGTTGGCATTGGCCGCGGACGCGGACGCAAAGTCAAAGGCCCGGTCAATGGACGCCGTTAACGACGCACGGTTAAGTTGCAGCGTGTCAAACGCACCGGCCTTGATCAGTGCCTCGACGCAGCGCTTGTTCAGCCGACTGCGGTCCACGCGCCTGGCAAAGTCGAACAGACTGGTAAACGGTCCCTCCTCCTGGGTCGGCCCCTTGCCCTCTCGCGCCGCCACGATGGCGTCAATGGCCTGTTGACCCGTGCCCTTGATGGCACCCAGGCCGTAGCGGATTTCCTTGTTGGAAATAGGCTCAAAACGGTGCATGCCACGGTTGATGTTGGGCGGCTCGAAACTCAGACCCATCTTCACGGCATCCTCAAACAACACCTTGAGTTTGTCGGTATCGTCCATTTCCACCGTCATGTTGGCGCAGAAAAACTCGGCCGTGTAGTGCACCTTGATCCACGCCGTGTGGTAAGCCAGAAGCGAGTACGCCGCGGCGTGCGACTTGTTGAAGCCGTAGCCCGCGAACTTCTCCATCAGGTCAAAAACTTCGTCCGCTTTTTCTTCGCTGATGTCGTTCTTGGCAGCGCCTGCGCGGAAGATAGCGCGGTGCTCGGCCATCTCCTCGGCCTTCTTCTTGCCCATCGCCCGGCGCAGCATATCGGCGCCACCGAGTGAGTAGCCACCCAGAATCTGGGCGGTCTGCATCACCTGCTCCTGGTAGACCATGATGCCGTAGGTCTCGCTCAGCATCTCGGCCACCAGCGGGTGCGGATATTCGATTACTTCGCGCCCATGCTTGCGTGCCACGAAGCTGGGAATCAGGTCCATTGGGCCGGGACGGTACAAAGCGTTGAGCGCAATCAGGTCTTCCAGGCGGGACGGTTTGGCGTCCTTGAGCATGCGCTGCATGCCGGTACTTTCGAACTGGAACACGGCCTCGGTTTTCCCGTCGGTAAACAGCTTGTAGACCCGGGCGTCATCCAGCGGCAGGTTCTCGTACGCAAAACCCTCCTGGCCCGCGTGGCGTTTGACGATGAATTCGCGCGCGATCTCCAGAATGGTCAGCGTGGCCAGACCCAAAAAGTCAAACTTCACAAGGCCAATGGCCTCCACGTCGTCCTTGTCATACTGGCTCACCGCAGACTCGCTGCCGGGCTGCTGGTACAGCGGACAGAAGTCGGTCAGCTTGCCTGGTGCGATCAACACACCGCCTGCGTGCATGCCGATGTTGCGCGTCATGCCCTCCAGCTTGCGGGCCAGTTCCAGCAGTGTCCTGACGTCTTCTTCCTTGGCTTCACGCTCGGCCAGAATCGGCTCGGCCTCCGACGCGTAGACGTACTTGTCGCTCTTCTTACCGTCGGTCGGTGGCAGCTGCAAGGTCACGTTAGTGCCAGGCTTATTGGGAATGAGCTTGCTGATGCCGTCGCAAAACATATACGGCATGTCCAGCACCCGGCCCACATCGCGCACGACACCGCGCGCGGCCATGGTGCCGAAGGTGGCAATCTGGCTCACGGCATCCTTGCCGTATTTGGCCTTCACGTAGTCAATCACCAGGTTGCGGTTGGTCTGGCAAAAATCGATATCAAAGTCGGGCATGGAAACCCGCTCGGGATTCAAAAACCGCTCGAACAGCAGCTTGTAACGAATCGGATCCAGATCCGTGATCTTCAACGAATAGGCCACCAGCGAACCCGCGCCGGAACCCCTCCCCGGCCCCACCGGGCAGCCGTTGTTCTTGGCCCAGTTGATGAAGTCGCCCACGATCAAAAAGTAGCCAGGAAAACCCATCTCCAGGATGGTGGCAATCTCAAACTCCAGGCGCTCCACGTACAGCGGCATCTGGGCTTCGCGCTCCGCCACATCCGGGAAGAGGTGCGCCATGCGCTCCTTCAGCCCCTCGTGCGACGCGTAGCGAAAATACTCATCGGGCGTCATGCGCTGCCCATTGACCAGCGGCGTGGGAAATTCCGGCAAATAATTCTTTCCCAACACCAGCGTCAGGCTACAACGCTTGGCGATTTCAAGCGTATTGGCAATGGCAGAGGGCACATCGGCAAATAGCACCAACATTTCGGCACTGGATTTGAAATACTGCTCGCGGGTGTACTTGCGCACGCGCTTGGCGTTGCCCAAAATTTCGCCGTCAGCAATGCAAACCCGCGCCTCGTGGGCCTCAAAATCTTCGGGAGTGGTGAATTGCACCGGATGGGTCGCCACCACGGGCAGCTTGATACGCGCCGCAAGCTGCACGGTGGAGATCACATGGGACTCATCATCCACACGCCCCGCGCGCTGCAGCTCCAGATAAAACCGGTGCGGAAAAACGCCTGCCAACTGCAAGGCTACTTCCAGCGCACGCGCTTGGTCGCCTTGCACCAGTGCCTGGCCGACGGGTCCCGCTTGCGCGCCCGACAAGGCGATCAGACCTTCATTCAACTCCTGCAACCACGCCAGCTTGATGACGGCCTGGTTTTTCACGATGTTCTGTGTAAATCCGCGTGCCAGCAACTCTGAAAGATTCAAATAGCCCTGCTTGTTCTGCACCAGCAACACCATGCGCGACAGCGCGGTGGCGTCGCCACCGAGGCCTTCGAGAAAAATTTCCACGCCGATGATCGGCTTGGTTCCCTTGGCGCGCGCCTGCTTGTAAAACTTGATGGCACCGAACAAATTGCTCAGGTCGGTAATGGCCAGCGCGGGCTGGCCATCGGCAACAGCGGCCTGGATCACATCGTCGATGCGGTTGGTTCCATCAACAACGGAAAATTCGGTGTGCAAGCGCAGGTGGATAAACATGGATGGATTGTAGGTTTTCCAGCCCCGTAGAATCGCCCGCAATGAATGCAGTACTGAACATCTCTGCTTACAAATTTGTCCCCCTGCCCGACGCAACTGTGTTACGAGAACGGCTTTTGGCCACAGCGCTGGAGCGGTCTCTCAAAGGCACAATTTTGCTGGCAGAGGAAGGCATTAACCTGTTTCTGGCAGGCCCTGCCAGCGACGTGCGCGAATTCGTCACCCAGCTCCGCCAGGATGCACGTTTTTCGGACATTTCACCCAAAGAAAGCTGGTCAGAGACGCAGCCGTTCAAAAAGATGCTGGTGAAGGTCAAAGGCGAGATCATTCGCATGAACTACCCCACCATACGTCCCGCTGAAGGGCGCGCACCAGCTGTGACACCTGCCACGGTAAAGCGCTGGCTGGACCAGGGACAGGACGACGAAGGTCGCCCGGTGGTCACGCTGGACACCCGCAATGACTTTGAAGTGGACGCCGGCACGTTTGCCGGTGCCATCGACTGGCGCATCACCAAGTTCACCGAGTTTCCGCAGGCCGTGCTGGACCACAAGGCGGAGCTGGAAGGCAAAACCGTGGTCAGCTTTTGCACCGGTGGCATCCGTTGCGAAAAGGCGGCCATTCTCATGCACGAATTCGGGCTGGATCATGTCTACCAGCTCGAAGGCGGAATCCTCAAGTATTTTGAGGAAACCGACGGCTCGCACTACCAGGGCAGTTGCTTTGTGTTTGACGAGCGCCGTGCGGTGGGGCCGGATCTGGCGGTTCCGGCGGTCTGAACTTATTTTTCAGCTAAAGCGGCAATGCGCGCACCAAACAGGCGTCCCGTCTCGAGGTCACCCGCATTCATCTCATCGCCGCTGGCATCACCCGGTGTTTGTGCCATGGGCCCGGCGCTGGAGGCCAGGTAGTTCACATCGCTGCGCTGCGAGGCCTTGGTGTTGTTGTAGTTCAGACCCGTGCCGGCCCAGATGCCGCCGTGCTGCATGGCCAAAGTCATGAGGTAGTGCAAAGTGGAGTGCTTGTCGCCATTGACGTTCGCGCTCACGGTGAAGCCACCAAAAATCTTGTCTTTCCAGGCCTGGGTGTACCAGGGCTTGCTGCTGGCATCGGCAAACTTCTTGAACTGCCAGCTCACACTGCCCATGTAGGTGGGTGATCCGAAAATGATGGCGTCCGCGCTGGCCAGCGTATCCCAGCCCGCCTCAGGCAGGTTGCCGTCTGCGTCAATGGCAAGCAACTCGGCTCCAGCACCCTGGGCCACCGATTGCGCCATGCGCAGGGTGTGCCCGTAACCCGAATGAAAAACCACGACTACTTTTGCCATCTGAATACTCCTTTTAAAGTTAGAAAAAAACGAAACTTATGCCTGCAAATCAAAAACCAGCACCTCTGCGGCGCTTGCGCCTTCAAGCCGTAGTTGGCCCTCATGCTCCAGCAACGCTGCGTCTCCAGCAGCCAAGCGCGTGCCGTTGACTGAAATATCGCCACGAACCAGATGCACATAGGCTTTGCGATGCAAGTCCAGAGCCACTGTCGCCGTCTGTGCGCCGTCGAAAAGCCCGCTGTACATGCGGGCATCCGCATGGATCAGCACAGAGTCCTGCGCGCCATCGGGAGACGCCACCAAGCGCAAGGTACCCTGCTTCTGCGCCGCCACAAAGGTCTTTTGCTCGTAACCGGGGTCAATGCCCTTCACGTTGGGCTCAATCCATATTTGGAAAAAGTGGGTTACTTCGTTGGGTGCATGGTTGAACTCGCTGTGCTGCACGCCACGCCCGGCGCTCATGCGCTGTACATCACCTGGCGGTATGCCCTTGACATTGCCCATGCTGTCCTTGTGGGCCAGTTCGCCAGACACCACATAACTAATGATTTCCATATCCCGGTGGCCGTGGGTTCCAAAACCCGTACCCGGGGCGATACGGTCTTCGTTGATAACGCGCAGGTTGCCCCAGCCCATATGCGCCGGATCGTAGTAACCCGCGAATGAAAAACTGTGAAAAGACTTGAGCCAACCGTGGTCGGCGTAACCACGATCCCCGGATTTGCGAACGATCAACATTGAAACTCCTCCTGTAGCCTGAACTTTAGGCTACCCGTTGGCGATTTCCATCCACGCTAATTGATGGCATCATTCAAACAAATTCAATTTAAAGGCCATATTCATGCAAACAGCGCGTGATGTACTCACCCCCGACGCATTGTCCATGTTGCAGACCATCGCATCATCAGGCAGCTTTGCGGGCGCCGCACGCGCCATGGGCATGGTGCCCAGCGCCCTGACCTACCGCGTGCGCCAGATCGAGGATGCGCTGGACGTGCTGCTGTATGACCGCAGCTCTCGCCAGGCCAAGCTGACCGAGGCGGGGGCCGAACTGCTGCGCGAGGCAGCACGACTGCTCAACGATATTGATGCCGTTGCCAACCGGGTCAAGCGCGTGGCAACGGGTTGGGAGCCGCAATTCACCATTGCCGTCGACACCATCATCTCCAAAGCCACTGTCATGGAACTTTGCGACAGCTTTTTTGCCCTGTCGCCCCCCACCCGCATCCGTTTGCGCGATGAAACCCTGTCAGGCACACTGGAAGCGCTGACCTCTGGCCAGGCCGACCTGGCCATTGGCGTCACGCCCGACCCGTCAAACACCTCGGACGTGCACAACAAGCCGCTGGGCGTCGTGTCCTTTGTCTATGCCGTGGCACCACACCACCCATTGGCCAACGCACCAGAGCCACTAAGCGATGCACTGATCCAGCAGCACCGCGCAGTGGCAGTTGCCGATTCGGTGCAGCGTGGCAGGGGCCTAACTTTTGGTTTGTTGAGCGGGCAAGATGTGTTTACCGTAGGCAGCATGCAGGCCAAGCTGGACGCCCATTTGCGTGGGCTGGGCGGGGGTAGTTTGCCGCGCTGCATGGCCGATCCATTCATAGAAGCGGGCCACCTGGTGGTCAAGAAGACCGATCGTGGTCACCGCCAGGTTTCCATCCACTACGCCTGGCGCGGGGCAAAGGCAGCCACCCAGGGTCGTGCACTGCAATGGTGGCTGAAACAACTGGAAAGTCCCACCACACGCGCCGCCTTGCTCGAGCAACATCGGGGACATTTTTAAGAAATCCGTCTCAAATCCGGCGCGATAGCCGGTAGGCTGCCCGCACGCGTTTAAACTGCCCACAACACCTCAACTCCTGGAGACACCCCGCATGACCACTTCCAAACACATTGCAATCGTTGGAGCAGGGATGGCGGCAATCACCTGCGCGCGCACTTTGGTGCAAGCGGGCCACCGTGTGACCGTTTTCGAGAAAAGTCACACCGTGGGTGGCCGCATGGCCACACGCAACAGCCCGTTTGGTACTTTTGACACCGGCGCGCAGTACTTCACCGTGCGTGACCCCCGCTTTGTCGAAGCCATGCAGACCACGCCCAACGTATGCAAGCGCTGGAGTGCCAATACGGTGCAGGTGCTCGACGAGCATGGCCGCGTAGCCGCCGCCGGATTGCCTGCGCGCGAACCCCACTGGGTGGCAGTGCCGGGCATGAGTACGCTGGTGCGCCGATGGGCGCAGCCGCTGGTAGCCTCCCAATCGCTCGAGTTGCAAACGCAGGTCACCGCCATTGAGCGCGATTCGCTGAACAAAGCGCAGTGGCAATTGCGCACCCTCGGCACCGGCGATAGCAGCCATGTCTATGGCGGCTTCGATGCGGTCGTGCTGGCAGTCCCCGCCGCTCAGGCCCAGGCACTGCTCAAAGACACACCCAAGGCCGCCGCCTTGCTCAAGAAAACCAGCGCTGTAACCGTATCACCCTGCTGGACGCTAATGCTGGCTTTCCCGCAGGCCATGCAACCGGGCATGTCCGCGATCGGGCCACAGTGGAACGCTGCGCGCAGCACCCACCACCGGATTGCCTGGCTGACCCGCGAGTCCAGCAAACCGGGCCGCGGCGCCGTGGAGCGCTGGACCGTACAGGCCAGTGCCGAATGGTCCAAAGAGCACTTGCATGATGACCCCAAGCGCGTGGAGGCCAAGTTGACCAAGGCCTTTGCCGAAGTAACCGGCATCCGTGCCGAAGCATCCCACACCGACAGCAAGCGCTGGCTTTACGCCAGGACCGATCAGCCACTTGGAAAGTCCCACCTGTGGGATGCCACGGCCGGCCTGGGTTTGTGCGGTGACTGGTGCCTGGGGCACCGGGTCGAACACGCATTTGTGTCCGGTCTGGAACTGGCTCTGGCCATCATTTAGAACCTGCGGGTGCCGTAGGGCGGTCCGGCGGCGCGCAAGCCATGAACCCCAGCGTGTACATCGGTCGTTTCGCCCCGTCGCCCACGGGGCCGCTGCATGCGGGCTCTCTGGTTGCGGCGCTGGCCAGCTGGCTCGATGCGCGCTCCCATGGGGGGCAGTGGCTGATACGCATAGAAGATGTGGACACGCCACGCACCGTGCCAGGTGCTACCGAACGCATCTTGCAGCAACTCTTCGACTGTGGAATGGCATCTGACGCGCCAGTTGTCCTGCAATCCACACGATCTGCGCTCTACCAGCAAGCACTGGATAGCCTGATTGAGCATGGTCTGGCCTACGCTTGCACCTGCTCACGAAAAGACATTGCCAACGCCCTGCAGCAACACGGATTGGCACGCGCACGGCACGGCGAACTGGTCTACCCTGGCACATGCCGGCCGAATGCCGTGCCCCAGCCACACGCGACGCAGCAAAACCTGCGGCCCATCCGCACAGCTTGCGCCTGGCGACTGCGCACCGACCAACAAATTAAAAATAGGCCGCTAGCCCCCGTTGAATCAGCGTGTTGCACTATTAAAACAGTAGCAAACCATATCATCCGCTGGCAGGATCGTCAACTCGGTTTGCAAGTACAGGACGTGGCCAGTGAGGTGGGCGACTTCGTCTTGAAGCGCGCCGACGGCTGCTTCACCTACCAGTTGGCCGTGGTAGTCGATGACGCTGCACAAGGTATCACCCACGTCGTGCGCGGCGCCGATCTCGCCGACAATACTGCTCGGCAAATTGTGCTGCAACGGGCATTGAGTCTGCCCACGCCACGCTACCTGCACACGCCGCTGGTGCTGGGCATCGATGGTGAAAAACTTTCCAAGCAAAACGGCGCACTGCCATTGAATACATCCACTCCTGAGGCCGCGCTGTGCGCGCTACATCAAGCCGCACTGATGCTGGGCTTACCAACAGACTCGCACAGCACTGTGCAGGAAGCGCTGGCAGTGTGGACCGTAGCCTGGCAAGCCAGCCACCACGCGGATGGCGATGACGCGCGCGAGTTTTAACTACGGATCGTGCGTCGCGCAGTTGGCATCTGGTTGTCAGGCACCATGCCACGAAACATTTCGGAAATTTCGTCCAACTTTTTGCGGGCAACAGACTCCCCACCGAAATCCGCGAGTAGTCGCAGCACGTCGCTGCGCAAATACCACAATGCCTGAATATCATCGGCTCGCACAATGTCTGACCAGACCTTTAACGCATCATTTTGGTGGTGATCTTCCAGCGTGGAGAGAGCCCGAAGCATGGCGTTACGGATATTTTCCGTGCGTCCATCAGCATCGATGATGGTGCTCTGATCCGTCAACAGGGCTGCAAAGGTTGAGGTAAAGCGGGACAGGGTTTTTTTTAGCATGAATGTTGCCCTTAGGGTGAGTCAACCACCAACTGAGCAATCTTGACCAAGGCGCCACGCTGGGAAAGCAAAAGCAATAAAATTTGCAGCGTCATGTGTGAGGGCGATTGGTCTTCAATATTGATCGTCCAGCCATGCTAACGGGGGTTTCTTAAGGAATTATTACGCCACCTGGTGCATCCCGATCTCACCCAAATATCACAAAATTTCTTGGCCCCCTCCGCTACCCGGATGCCTGCCCTAAGGCGGCTCTCACAATGCTGGCCGCGTCCACACCAAAGTGGCCACGCAGCGCAGCCCGCGTGTCACTGCGACCAAAACCATCCGTACCCAGGGTGAAGTAGGTGCGCCCGTCTGGCAGGTAGGCGCGGATGCTCTCGGGCACTGCACGCACATAGTCGGTGGCGGCGATGATCGGTCCAGCGCTTCGGCGCAACTGCCGAGCGATGAACGGCACCGAATCATCCGCAACCGTACTCGCCCCATGCGCCGAACACGCCTGTCCTTGGCGCGCCAGTTCGCTCCAGCTGGTGACGCTGAATACATCGACCGCCACACCCTGTGCCGCCAAAAGCTGCGCCGCCTTGATCACCTCAGTCAGAATCGCCCCGGAGCCCAACAGGGTCACGTTTTTAGGTGTTTTAGTGCTGTGGCCCCCGTCCGGTGTGCGTGAGTAGCTCTTGAAATGATAGCATCCACGAATCACATCGGCGGCTGCGCCCTCGGGCAAATCCGGCTGGGCGTAGTTCTCGTTCATCATGGTGACGTAATAGAAGACGTCTTTCTGCTCCACCAGCATCTCGCGCATGCCGTGGTCGATGATGACGGCCAACTCGCAGGCAAAGGCGGGATCAAAAGCTTTGCAGTTGGGAATAGTGGCGGCTGCCAGGTGGCTGGTACCGTCCTGGTGCTGCAAACCTTCACCGCCCAGCGTCGTACGCCCGGACGTGGCGCCCAGCAGGAAGCCCCGCGCACGCTGGTCGGCAGCGGCCCAAATCGCATCGCCCACGCGCTGAAAACCAAACATCGAGTAGTAGATATAGAACGGCAGCATGGCCAGACCGTGCACGCTGTAGCTGGTGGCCGCTGCCGTCCAACTGGCCAGCGCACCCGCCTCGCTGATGCCCTCTTCCAGAATTTGGCCCTCCAAGGCTTCACGGTAGCTCAACACCGAGCCAATGTCTTCGGGCGCATAGCGCTGGCCCACGCTGCTGTAAATGCCAACCTGCTTGAACAGGTTGGCCATGCCAAAGGTGCGCGCCTCATCGGCCACGATGGGCACCACGCGCGGGCCCAGCGTCGGGTCTTTGAGCAGATTGCCCATCATGCGCACAAAGGCCATGGTGGTGCTCATTTCCTTGCCGTTGGCGGCAAGGGCGAACTGGGCGTAGCTGGAGATTTCGGGCACCGGTATGACCTGGGCGGCTGAGTATCGCTTGGGCAAGTAGCCGCCCAGCTTTTTGCGCTGTTGGTGCAGGTAGCGCATCTCGGCGCTGTCATCAGCGGGTTTGTAAAACTCCAGGTTCTTCACCTGCTCGTCACTCATGGGCAGGTTGAAACGGTTTCGAAACGCGATGAGGTCGGACTCGTCAAACTTTTTGTGGCTGTGCGTGGTCATCTTGCCCTGGCCGGCCGCGCCCATACCGTAGCCCTTTTTGGTGTGCGCCAGTATCACCGTGGGCTGGCCCCTGTGCTTGGCGGCGGCGGCGTAGGCGGCATGGATTTTGACCAGATCGTGGCCACCGCGTTTGAGCCGGTCAATCTGCTCATCCGTCATGCCCTGTGCCAAACGCTTGAGCTCTTCGTTCTGGCCAAAAAAGCTGTCGCGGTTAAAGCGCCCATCCTTGGCGGCAAAGGTCTGCATTTGACCGTCCACCGTGTTGGCAAATGCCTTGACCAGGGCGCCGGTCGTGTCGCGCGCAAACAGGCCGTCCCAGTCACTGCCCCAAACCAGTTTGATCACGTTCCATCCGGCCCCGCTGAACAGCTTCTCCAACTCATCAATGATGCGGCCATTGCCACGCACCGGGCCATCGAGCCGTTGCAAGTTGCAGTTGACCACCCACACCAGGTTGTCCAGCCCTTCACGGGCGGCCAATGTGAGGGCGCTCATGCTCTCGGGCTCATCCATCTCGCCGTCGCCAAAAACGCCCCACACCTTGCGGCTTGAGCAGTCCAGCAGTTGGCGGTGGGTCAGGTAGCGCATGAAGCGGGCGTGGTAGATCGAACTGATGGGGCCGATGCCCATGGAGCCGGTGGGGAACTGCCAGAAGTCGGGCATCAAGTAGGGGTGCGGGTAGCTGCACAGGCCGCGTGCGCCCTGCCCCGTGAGGGCCAGGGGCGATGTCAACTCCTGACGGTAGTAACCCAGATCTTCGGCGGTCAAGCGGCCTTCCAAAAACGCGCGGGCATACACCCCCGGTGCGCTGTGTGGCTGAAAAAACACCAGGTCCCCCAGACTGGCCCCCACGCTTGCCACTGCATCATCACTGCGGGCCTGAAAGAAATGGTTGTAGCCAGTCTCAAACAAATCCGCGGCGCTGGCGTAGCTGGCGATGTGGCCGCCCAGTTCCCCATAGGCCTCATTGGCGCGCACCACCATCGCCAGCGCGTTCCAGCGCATCAACGAGGCGAGCCGCTCTTCGATGGCCAGGTCGCCGGGAAAGCTGCCCTGCTGATCCACCGCAATCGTGTTCACGTAGGGCGTAGCCAGTTCGGGCGACCAGCCAACCTGCGCGGTGTGCGCCATGCGCACCAACTGGTCCAGCACAAAGCGCGCACGCTCGGGGCCATGGTTTGCGACGACCGACTGAAAGGCTTGCGTCCACTCGGCGGTCTCAATGGGGTCGGTATCTATGGGTGTTGGCGAGTTTGCGGTTGGGGGCATGGCGTGTTCCGTGGTGGCGTGTCTGACGATGCGTCAGATTGTCTGCGCCAGATCCAGCGCCTGGCGCACGTCGTCCAAAATATCCGCCATGTCTTCCAGGCCAACGGACAGGCGCACCAGTCCTTCGCTGATGCCACAGGCGGCGCGCTCTTCGGGCGTGTAGGTGGAGTGGGTCATGCTGGCCGGGTGCTGGGCCAGGCTTTCGGCATCGCCCAGGCTCACGGCGCGGGTCACCAGTTGCAGCGCGTCCATGAAGCGGATGCCAGCCTGCATGCCGCCCTTGAGTTCAAACGCAATCATGCCGCCGAACTGGCGCATCTGGCGCTTGGCCAACGCGTGCTGGGCAAAGCTTTTGAGGCCGGGAAAATGCACCACGGCGGTAGCAGGGTGCGACTCCAGCAACTCGGCCACAGCCTGTGCGCTCTGGCAGTGGCGGTCCATGCGCAGGGCCAGGGTCTTCAAGCCCCGCATCACCAGCTGCGCATCGGGCGCCGACATCACGGCACCGGTCATGTCCTTCAGACCCACCAGGCGCACATGCTTGGCCAGGTCGGCATCGGCAAACACCGCAGCACCAGCGGTCAGGTCACCATGGCCACCCAGATATTTGGTCATGGAGTGCACCGACACATCCGCACCCAGCAGCAGGGGCTGCTGCAGATAGGGTGTGCAGTAGGTGTTGTCGACCACCAGCTTGGCACCACCCTGGTGAGCAATGGCAGCCACCGCAGCAATGTCCACCAATCGCATGTTGGGGTTGGCCGGGGTTTCGCAGTACACCACCTTGGTCTTGGGGCCCATGGCACTGGCCACCTGTTGCGGGTCGGTCATGTCCACATGGCGCACGGTCACGCCAAAGCGGGTCAGACCGTGGTTCATGAAGGCAAACGTGCAGCCGTACAGCGTGATGTCGGCCAGCACCTCGTCGCCCTGCTCCAGCAGCGACCACATCGTCGCGGTGATAGCGCCCATGCCCGAGCCAAAGACCACGGCGCCAGCGCCCTGCTCCAGGCTGGTCAGGCGCGCCTCCAGCAAGGCCAGTGTGGGGTTGGCAATGCGGGTGTAGAAGTAGCCCGGCTCGGTGCCGGCGAAGCAGCGCGCACCGTAAGCAACGTCGGGGAAGGCAAAAGTGGACGTGGCGTAGGTGGGTGGCACCAGCGCGCCATTGTGATCGGCCGGGTTGTAGCCCCAGTGGATGGCGCGGGTGCTAAAGCCACCAGTTTTTGGCTTGGCAGCAGCGGGGATGACATCGAGTGGCAAATCGTTGAGGTTCATGGCGCGGTCTCCTGATAATGTTGTATGGGAGAATTTTTATGCAGCCTGTCAGAATATATTTCGTCAAAATGCACGCCACATGCTCATAATTTGGATGAATTTGGCAAAATTGCAATAATTTAAGGCAAAAATCACCCATGAAACCCTTTGACCCCACCGACCAGGCCATTTTGCTGGCCCTGCAACGCGATGCGCGCCAGACCATGGCTGACCTGGCGGAGTTGGTGTCACTGTCCCAATCGCCCTGTTGGCGCAGGGTGCGGCAACTGGAAGAGTCCGGCGTGATCGAGGGCTACCAGGCCCGCCTGAGCCGCAAGCAACTCGGCTATGGCGTGACCGGCTTCATCCACCTGCAAATGGAAAACCACACCGCCGAGATTGCGGCCGCCTTCGAGCGCGAAGTCGTGGCCCTGCCCCAGGTGGTGGCGTGCCACAACCTGTCGGGCCATTACGACTACCTGATCGAGGCCATTGCCATCGACCTGGAGGCCTTCTCCACCCTGGTGCGCAACAAGATCCGCTGCCTGCCCGGCGTGAAGGAAATTGCCACCAGCTTTTCGCTCAAAGAGGTAAAGGCGGCGGGCAGCCTGCCGGTGGGCACGTAGACCACGCCCTGCCTGCCTACAATGCAGGCCACCCAAATGGCCCTGCGCCAGCGCCAGAAAGACACCGCATGAGCACCGAAACGCCCACCCCTGTGAAGCACGCCACCGAATCGCCCACTTTGCCCGACGCAGAAGTCGGCGCCGTGGCCAAGCCCTTTATGCGCACCATCAAGAGCTTTGTGAAGCGCGCTGGTCGCACCACCACCGGCCAGGCCAAGGCGTTTGATGAACTGGGGCCCCAATTTCTGCTCCACTACCAGCAAAGCGCTATTGATTTCGAAGCGCTTTACGCAGATTCCACGGGGGCTACAGCCGAAATAGGCTTAAGCCAATCGCCCATCGTGCTGGAGATCGGCTTTGGCATGGGCGAGGCCACGGCGCACATTGCCGCCGTGCTGCCCGACACCCGCTTCCTGTGCTGCGAGGTGCACGAGCCGGGTGTGGGCGCACTTTTGAAGCGCATTGGCGAGAACAAGCTGAGCAACATCCGCATCTGCGCGCATGATGCGGTGGAGGTGATCGACTACATGCTGCCACTGCAAAGCCTGGACGGCGTGCACATCTTCTTCCCCGACCCGTGGCACAAGACCAAGCACAACAAGCGCCGCCTGATCCAGTCGCCGCTGGTGGCCAAGCTGGCGCGCCGGCTCAAGGTGGGTGGCTACCTGCACTGCGCGACCGACTGGCAGCCCTATGCCGAGCAGATTCTGGAAGTGCTCAGCGCCGAACCCTTGCTGAAAAACCGCGCATTGGCCACCCACCCCGAGTTGCATGGCTACGCGCCCAAACCGCACTACCGCCCGCTCACCAAGTTCGAGAACCGGGGCATCAAGCTCGGGCATGGTGTGTGGGATGTAGTGTTTGAACGGATATAGAGATGGCCTCAGCGCTTCCTGCTGAAAACGGTCTGGGCGGCAGCGGGTTTTGCTTCGTGTCCCCCGCCCGCTACGCGGGCTCCTCCTTTACCTACGCAAAATCCACTGCCACCCAGACCGCTCGCACTCGCGCTGACCATGGCCCTGCACCGGCCTAACGCTCCCCCCAGCCGAAACGGCGTGGGCGCCAGCTGCGTGGTGCTGCCCGCCGGGCCTTGGAATCGGGTGATCGACTTTTTGCCACAGCGCTTTCCGGGCGTCAGCACGGACACCTGGCTGCAGCGTCTGCACGCGGGCGATGTGATCGACGACCAGGGACAGACGCTCAAGGCCGACGCGCCCTACCGCGCAGGACAACGCCTGTACTACTTCCGCGCCCTTGCTGCCGAACCGCACATTCCGTTCGAGGCCACCGTCCTGTGGCAGGACGAGCACCTGCTGGTGGTGGACAAACCGCACTTCCTGCCAGTGGTGCCTTCGGGCAAGTACCTGCAAGAAACGGTGCTGATTCGCCTGAAGAATGCAATGGGGCTGGAGGCGCTCTCCCCCATTCACCGCATCGACCGCGACACCGCTGGCCTGGTGCTGTTCTCCAAGCAAGTGGCCAGTCGCGGTGCCTATCAGGAGCTGTTTCGCACGCGCCAGGTGGACAAGACCTATGAGTGCATCGCCCCGTGGAACGCAGACCTGCCTTGGCCCGTCACCCGGCAGAGCCGCATCGTTCCATCCGCGCACTTTATGCAGCAGACCGAGGTACCAGGCGTGCCCAATGCGCTGACCCATATCACGCCCATTGAAGTGCTGGGCAACCTGGCACGCTACGCCTTAAAGCCTGTCACCGGCCAGCGCCACCAGTTGCGTGTGCACATGGCGGCGCTGGGCCTGCCGATACGGTGGGACGGCATGTACCCGACATTGACACCTGAAGGCAGTGCCAACTACAACCACCCCCTGCAGCTACTAGCCCGATCTATTGGGTTCAACGACCCGATCAGTGGAGAGCAGCTCCACTTCAACAGTGAACGTGTGCTGACCGCAGGACCAATTTATACATGCACGCCATCTTGTCGAAAGTGAGTGACATTTGAATATAGGCGCTCCACAATGACAGCGAATCAGGGATCGTCCGTAAAAATATAAGGGGAGTGCGCACTATGTTTCGCCTTCATTCCATCACGCTTGCCAAGCGCCTGGGCCTTCTCATCATCAGTTCCATTGTGGGCATTGCGATTTTGTCAGGCATATTTTTGTGGACCGAGCGAACGGTCGTTCTGGACGAGCGCCAGCTTGGCGTCCGACAAACAGTGGAGAGCGCACACAGCCTCATTGTTCACTTTCACAGCCAGGTAGCAGCCGGCAAGATGCCCGAGGAAGAAGCCAAACAGCGCACATTGGCCGCCCTCAAATCCATGCGATACAGCGGGGCAGAGTACTTTTGGGTCAATGACATGCAGCCCAAGATGATCATGCATCCCATCAAACCCGAGCTGGATGGCAAAGACCTGACAGACAACAAGGACCCCACCGGCCAGCAACTGTTTGTTGAATTTGTCAAAACCGTCAAAGCCAGTGGCTCCGGCTTCGTGGTCTACCTCTGGCCCAAACCGGGCAGCGACAAGCCCGTGCAAAAAGTTTCGTACGTCAAAGGCTTCGAGCCGTGGGGGTGGATTGTGGGTTCTGGTGTCTATCTGGACAACGTCGACACAACCATCGCCAAAAGAGTCGTAAACACCGGGCTGGGAACGCTGGCACTGGCAGCCGTCCTGCTCGCACTCAGCGTTCTGATCACGCGCAGTGTCATGGGCCAACTCGGAGGCGAGCCGGGCACTGCGGCTGACATTACCAAACGCATCGCCCAGGGAGATTTGACGGTGAATATCACCCTTAAGCCCAACGACACAACCAGCCTGATGCACGCCATCCGATCCATGCGCGACAGTTTTTCAAACATCGTCGGACAGGTTCGATCCGGATCGGAAGAAGTTGCAACTGCCAGTGCAGAGATCGCACAAGGCAATCACGACTTGTCGGCACGAACCGAACAACAGGCCAGTGCACTGGAAGAAACCGCTGCGTCCATGGAAGAGTTGGGCTCCACCGTCAAACAAAACGCCGATAGCGCGCGCCAGGCCAACCAGCTCGCACAAAACGCTTCAACTGTGGCGATCAAAGGCGGTGAAGTGGTTGGTCAGGTTGTGGAAACCATGAAAGGCATCAATGAGGCTTCACGCAAGATTTCCGACATCATCAGCGTGATCGACGGCATCGCGTTTCAAACCAATATCCTGGCGCTGAACGCAGCAGTTGAGGCTGCACGGGCTGGGGAACAGGGTCGCGGTTTTGCCGTTGTTGCATCCGAAGTGCGGGCGCTCGCAGGCAGATCGGCAGAGGCTGCAAAAGAGATCAAAACCTTGATCGGAAACAGCGTGGGCCGAGTCGAACACGGAACAACGCTAGTCGATCAGGCGGGCTCCACGATGAACGAAGTCGTCAACGCCATCCGGCGTGTCACCGACATCGTGGGAGAGATCAGCGCGGCCAGCAGCGAACAATCCCTGGGCGTCGCCCAGGTGGGCGAAGCCGTGTCCCACATGGATCAGACGACGCAACAAAACGCGGCCCTGGTCGAGCAGATGGCCGCCGCCGCCAGCAGCCTCAAGAGTCAGGCCCATGAGCTGGTGCAGGTGGTAGCGGTGTTCACGCTGGACACCGACCGACACCCACACCACACAGGCCTTATGCTGCCACGACCGCCTCGCTAGTGGTTTAAGCCCACTGCACCTTGCCGCTGCCGCTATACCAACCGTCAACTTTGGCAGTGACATCGCCTTCAATGCGGGCCCGACGGATCTTCATGGTGGGTGTCAGGAAGCCGTTTTCGATCGTCCAGGGCTGTTGGGCAACGACGATCATCTGCAGTTTTTCGTGGCTGACCAAATCCGCGTTGACGTCCTTGAGCAACTGAGCCAATTGGGCTTCCACGTCCTTTTTGAATGCTGCATCCTTGAGTTTGGGTCGCACCTCTTCGCCCAGCACCACCATCGCGTACGCGGCAGGTTGTCCTAGCCCGGAGACCATGCTCATCTCAACCAATGGATGCGCATTCAGGCTGTTTTCGATCGGCGCGGGCGCCACGTACTCGCCCTTGGATGTCTTGAAAATCTCCTTGACCCGCCCTGTTATCTTCAGCAGACCATCTGCACGGCGCTCGCCACGGTCACCCGTGCGGAAATAGCCGTCGGCCGTGAATACTTCGGCGTCCAGATCCGGGCGCTTGTAGTAGCCAACCAACTGGCCGGGTGATTTAATCAGAATCTCACCCTCCTCACTGATCCTGACCTCTACGCCGGGCAGCGGCACGCCAACGCAACCCGGCTCATTGATTTCGGGCGTAGAGTTGTGCGAGTAGGCAAGATCCTCGGACATGCCGTAGCCCTCGATCATGTTGAGGCCCAAACGGCGATACCAGGAGATCAGATCTGCCGGAATGGGGGCCGAGCCGCTGCCGGCCAGCAACGCCTGGTCCAGACCCAAGTTCTTCAAAACTTTGCGCTTCACTATGCCGCTCAAAATCGGAATGCTCAACAAGCGATTGAGCTTTTTGGGGGGCATCTTGGCGAACACGCCTTGCTGAAATTTCAACCACAAACGTGGCACGGAAATAAAGACGGTAGGACGTGCACGGTTCAAATCCGCAATGAAAGTGTCCAGACTGTCGGCAAAATAGACATGGGTCTTGCCGTCAACCATCGAAGAACACTCGACCCAGATGCGCTCAAACACGTGGGCCAGTGGGAGATAAGACAACGCGCGGTTGTCTTCGATGTCGCCAATGCGCGCTTTAGTCTCCTTGGATACGTACTCGCTCACCTTGCTGATACGCTCAAAACTATGCATCACACCCTTGGGTGTGCCGGTGGAGCCAGATGTGTACAGCAAAATGCCAATGTCCTTCCCGTCGCGCGCGATGCGCCCGGTCAATGGCTTCGTGCGCGCCACGATGGCGTCCCACTGCTCGTAGCTGTTTTTGGGAGCAAGAGGGAAAGAGACACAGGGCAGCGTGGCGGGAATCCCCGGCTTTTGCTTGTCCCAGGTGTCGAGTTTGCCCACAAACAGCATGCTGGCACCACTGTGCTCCAGCACATAGCCAATGGTCTCAGCGGTCTCGGTCGGAAAAATCGCCACTGTCGTGCAGCCCGCCATCCAGATAGCCAACTCGGCCATGAAAAAGTGCGCACAGTTTTTGGACAAAAGCGCCACCCGCGCACCGGATTCCATGCCCTGCGCCTTGATGTACGCGGCCATACGGCGCGCCTGGTCCATTGTCTGGCTCCAGGTGTAATCAATCACCTGTCCGCCACCCGTCGGTTGGGTCAGATAAACCCGGTCAGCCAGCTTGGCCTCGTGGTCGTAAACGTAGTCCAGAATCAGTTTGGGTTTGGCCACCGCAGCGCTCCTTGTAATGAATCGGTAAGAATAACCTAACAAGTAGCTCCCGACACGGGGAAAAGCCCTTAGAGACAGAGGCCGCAAAGGACGTAAAACCCGCTAAAAACGGTATATTCGACGCTCAGTGATCCCTTGCGGGCCACATCCTCACCCCCACTTTCCCTTTTTGGACGTATTTTTGAGCCCTGAAAACTTGGCTGATCTGTCGCTGACGGCTTTTGAAAAAGTTGTCAGCTCCACGCCGGGCTTTCGCCCCCGCCCCGGCCAGCAGGAGATGGCCGCCTGCGTGGCCACCACACTGGCCCGCGCCGATCTGGGCGAACACCCTGCACCCGCGAAAGCCATTGCCGTCATCCAGGCCGGCACCGGTGTCGGCAAGTCTGCAGCCTACTCATCCACGGCCATCGCTCTAGCGCTGGAGCGCAAGACCAGGGTACTGATCTCTACCGCCACGGTAGCGCTACAAGAGCAGTTGATGACCAAGGACCTGCCGGCACTGGCCCATTCGATGGACAAACCCTTTGTGTTTGCGTTCGCCAAAGGGCGTGGTCGCTATGTGTGCAAACTCAAGCTGGAACGACTGGTCGGCAACGGTGGCGTGCCCGAGGATTTGTTTGATGCCGACAACGACGCACCCAAGCCGGCCAAGTTTGGCTCGGTGCTGTCACAGGAAGAAGCCGAAGAGCGCCGCATCCGCCTGTATGAATCCATGGCATCCACGCTTGCCGCCGGCAGCTGGGATGGCGACCGCGACAGTCTGAGCGAAACGCCCGACCCGCGCGACTGGTCTACCGTGGCGGCCGAGCGCCACACCTGCACCATACGGCACTGCCCGCGCTTTCGCGATTGCAGCTACTACGAGGCACGCACCCGCCTGGCGGAGGCCAGTGTCATCGTCGCCAACCACGACCTGGTGCTGGCTTCGCTGGGCATGAAGACCCTGCCTGATCTGGACAACTGCCTGGTGATTTTCGACGAAGGCCACCACCTGCCTGCAGTCGCCTTGGACCAATTCGCAAGCAGCATGGACCTGAGCAACTTGCGCTGGCTGGACAAGCTGCCGAAAATCTTGACCGAGGTCAGCAACGCGCTGCAACTGCATGTGGGAGAAGACATTGCCACCGTGACCAGCCAGCTTAAAGGTGCACTGACCCAGTTGGCCCGCATGGCGATGGACCTTGTCTGGACAACAACCGGAAAAAACGCGCAGGGCGAAGGCCAGGATGGCACGCTGCGCTTTGCCCACGGCGTGTTGCCCGAGGCCTTGACTGACACAGTGACACAAATTCAAGCGCAGGCGGGCGGGCTATCCAAGGCGCTGGAAGCGCTGGGCGCCGAGGTGAAAGCCATCGCCAAAGAAGACCCGGCGCAGGCTACCCAGTGCGCCCAGCAGTACGCCAAGCTCGGGGCACTGGTGCCACGCCTGGGCGCCATCGTATCGACTGCGAATTTGCTACTGGAGCACGGCGAGCAGCCCCTGGCCAAGTGGTTGCAGGCCGAGAGTGAACACGGCTACCTGACCATGACAGCACACGCGTGCCCTATCGTGCCTGGCGACCTGCTGCGCCAGTTTTTATGGAGCGAAGTGCGCGGGGCCGTAGTGACATCGGCGTCACTGACCAGTTGCGGCAGTTTTGACTACTTTTTGCACGAGGCCGGGCTCATCAACAACCCCAACGTGCAGGCACTCGAAGTCGCCAGCCCGTTTGACTACGCCAAACAAGGCCTGCTCACCGTCGTTCACACGACCGCTGATCCGAAACAGGCCGACGCTTACACCCGCGAAATGGTGTCCGAGCTGATGAAAGACCTCGCGAATGTAGAGCGCGGCGCGCTGGTGCTATTCACATCGCGCGCGCAGATGCGGGTGGCCACTGAAAGCTTGCCTGCCGCGCTGATGGACGTCGTTCTGGTACAAGGCACACAGTCACGTGCGCGCCTGCTGGGCAGCCACACGGCGCGCGTGGAGTCGGGTTTTCCGTCAGTCATTTTTGGCATGCAGTCGTTTGGCGAAGGACTCGACCTGCCTGGCAAGCTGTGCGAAACCGTGTTCATCACCAAGCTGCCGTTTGCACCACCGTCAGAACCGGTGGACGAGGCCCGCGCCGAGTGGCTGCGCAGCGTGGGGCGTGACCCATTCAACGAACTGGTAATTCCGGCCACCGGCATCAAACTGCTGCAATGGACCGGGCGCGCCATCCGCACCGAAGACGACCACGCCGCCGTCATTTGCTACGACAAGCGTCTGCAACTACAAAGTTATGGTCGTCGCATGCTGGCGGGCCTGCCTCCATACCGTGTGGAGCAACGCAAGGTCAGCAATTACTGAATTTGGGTCATTCTATGTGCCGAAAAAAGGCAAAACCAAGGCGAAAGGAAGGCAACTCACAGCGGTGCTTGCCGTATGTGACTGAGCTTACAGACAACAAGGTGCATCCGCCACACCGTATTTATGGAAGGGCGCAGGCAACGCGCCGTCGCGCGACCGCTAGGTAAAGCGGGAAAAACTACTCAATGAGCTGTTGGCCCACTCGGTAGAGTTTTCTGTGGTCTCGTCCGCCATCAATGCCGATGCCGTTCGCACACGCTGAGAAAGTTCGCGTGCAATGTTGCGTGTAATCATCAAAGCGGCATTTGGCTGTCGCTCAATGAGGGCAGCAACGGCGACTTCGTCTAACAAGAAAGCACGAACAGGCGTGTCGGCCCGTGCTGTAGCGGACCGCGTTTTACCGTCGATGTAGCCCATTTCTCCCACAAACTGACCGGGACCGAATGTAGCAAGTCTGGAAGATGACGATTCATAGTCACCAGTAAGTATGCTGACGGCCCCATCTACCAGCAACCAGACTCCATCGGCAGGCATATCCCGACGAAAAAGAGCATCTCCCTTGGGGACCTCGCGGTGCTCACCCAAGAGCAGCACGGCGGTCACATCACTTTCATCCAAGCCTTGTAGGAGACAATTTTTCTCCAGTGGAACCGATTGAAGGGAAAGCGCCATGACTGTCGAGTTTTGCAGAACCAATTCCTCGCACATCTCAAGACCATGGTCTAGATCGATGCGCTGTTCTACACCGATCATGCTGCCCAGAGACTGTCGCAGTTCGGGAGAGTCGGTGCGTCTGAGGCCCGTCACAACGACGGTAAGTCGACGGTCGACCAAAGTGCGCACCACCCAAATCAATGCATTCAAGCCACTTGGGTCTACGTCGTGAACCTGGCTCACATCAATGACCACGGCAACGGATTCTTCGTGCAATTCGTCAACCATCTGAGTGAGCCGTGTGCTGTTGCCAAAAAACAAATGCCCTGTCAGGCGCAATACTCCTACGCGGTGCGCCAATCGTGCAAGGTTATTGCTCTCACCTGCGCTGCGTACACGGCGTGAACGGTAGTGATTCATGTATGCCCATTGGGCTGTGAGGTTTTTGGAAACGCGGCGCAGCACGGCCAAGGCAGACAGGCCAATCCCCATGAAGCAAGCCCAGACCAGGCCACCCAGAAACCCAACCAGAGAAATGATCATGGTGATCCAGAACCCCAAGTCACCTGCGCCTTCGCGGTGCAATCGTCGGGTGCGCACCATTTCTGCCATTCGCTTGGTAAAGGCAGGGTCAGTCATCAGTTTCGCCTGCAACAAGAACAATCCCGCCACTACACCGCCCGGCAACACCAGAAGCCAGGAACCAAATACCACGATTAGCACGCCAGTCAGCACCAAGCTGACCAGTGCGGCTTGTGCACCACGTCCGCCCGCACTCCAACTGGCCACGCATCGGATGGGGCTACCGGTGCACGGCACTCCGCCCAGCACCGCGCTCACAACGTTAGCCCCACCCAGGGCGACAAGTTGCCTGTTGGCGTCAATGCGCAGACCAAAGCGTGTTTCCATGACGTTGTTGGCGGTGAAGGACTCCAAAACCATCACCACGGCAAGCGTGATTGCGCCTGGTAAGCCCACCACCAATAGGTGGCCAAGTGGTTGGTCAAGCAAGGTAGGCCACATCCGGATGGCGATCCAAGTCAAGTCATATGAGACAGGTGCCGCGTGTGCCTGTGCGGCAGGCTCGACGTTGAAACCCATGGCCAAGCCAAACAAAAATGCCACCATGACGGCGGGCATGTGCTGCAGTGCCGTCACCCGTGTCTGCACCTTTGGCCACAGCCAATAGCACAACAACATGCACATAGCGGTTAACGATACGGCCGAGGTGCCGTGAGTCATCTGTTTCAATGCCATCCACACCAGGAGCAGGGCCGTACCGTTGCTGATGCCTGCGGTCACTGTGCTGGGAATCATCTTGAAAGCGTTCCCCAACTTAAGCAATCCGAGCACCAAGATCAGTCCACTAGCCGCGGCGTACATCAAACTGCCTCCCGCAAGACCCACAAGTAATTGCTGCGGGGAAAGCACGGCCCCTGTTGCCGACGACTCGTCACTGGCTAAGCCAACTTGCAAAACTAGACCAATGTAGGCTGTAAGGGACGCGGCCCGGGTTCCCGGCAAAATGGCGGCATGCCCATTCAGCAGTAGCCATATCGCAGGAATAACAGTGGCTGTCAGCAGCGTCGCCCATAAGGCAGGTGCAAGTGACTGTGCTCCCAAAATTCCTACAAAAAGAAGAATGGGCCCAATGGATGTGGCGAATCCGAGTAAGGTCGATTCGATGCCGCCTTGCACTTCAGTGCGAATATTTGATTTATTGTTCAAGCTTCGACTCCCTATTTCAAATTCTTATGGTCATGGAGTATGCGGCAATCTAGTGGCCCATCGGACACCGAAGTGTGAACGGTCCGGCTGGCACTTACATACTTAAAATATTTACGAAAAATTTTCGGCAAAATTGGCCTGCAACCCCCGTGGGATATGCGCAAGAAGCTATCAAACTCATAGCAACAAGAACGAATCGGAATCCATTGTCAGCCAGTCTGACGCCACCGGCCAGACTCGGGGCATACGCTAGCCCGTGCGCCGTTGAGCCTGACTTGCTCTTCATCGAATCGTAACGAGGTCGCGGGGTCTATGTCGAAAGCCACCCCAAGTGCGTGCACCACATCAGGATTTTCGATGGGCAGTTCCCAGGTCAGAAACACTTGAATGTGGTCCTGATCGGTGGAAAATTTGCTCACATCAAAGCCACTGCTGCCGCGCTCAATGACGGCGTGGGGCTGGCACGTATCAAACACCACGGCAGTCCCCATGACCAAGGGGATTCGATGACCAGTAGACGGGAAATGCAGGTCCAGACCCCGGTCCTCGCTCAGGAAGAGATTGCAAAAGGCCATACCGCCATACTGTGCGCCGTCATGGTGGTATTTCGCGCCGCGGCAGGCCATCAAGGCGACGTCACTGGGAGCAAGCAAGTCATGCAGGCCAAGTGCGTGCGTCCAACTGCACACAGCCCGCACGCAATGCTTGTAGTCCGGCCAGCGGACTCGCGCTCGCGCCAACGGCAATGCCTCAACATCTCCGGGCTCCAGACCCAAGCGCAATGTGGTTTCCCTTTGCCAGTCTGCTACCAGTCTTTCAGGGGGGGCTGGAATGTCAAGCATGGCTGACAGCACAACATCACTCACGTTCCGACTACGGATGGCATCGCCACTCCAGTAATAGGAAACCAATTGGCCGCGCATATAAAAAAAGCGGCACGCCGGGGGTTACCCGCCCTTCAAGCTACGAGCCCATCAAAGCGGGTCTTGACGTCTGCCATGGCGGCATGCGACAGACGGTTGCCGTACTGACTGACAACGGTTCCGGCCGCCAGATTGGCCAGTTGTGCGGCCTGAGAATGACTGTGCCCGTGGGTCACGGCATACAAAAAGGCGCCGGCAAACATGTCGCCCGCACCGTTGGTATCCAGAGCCTTGACGGGTTGTGCGGTGACTTCGGTGCGGTGGCCTCCTTCGAGCACCAGACAGCCTTTGGCGCTGCGGGTCAGGCACACCACACGGGCAATCTGACCCAGTTGGCTACAGATGGCCTCCAGATCCTTGGAACCACACCATACCTGGGCTTCCTCCTCATTGCAGAACAGGTAGTCCAGACCATCACCGACCATGGCATCAAGACCCGCCCGGCAAAAATTGATCATGCTCATGTCGCTCAGGGTCACCGCCAGCGCAACTCCCGCTTCCTTTGCAATGGCGCGCCCCCGCAGGGCTGCATCCAACCCGGTGGGCGAAGCTGCCAGATAGCCCTCCATGTAGTAGACCTTGGCGCGCGCAATGTCGTGAGGATGCAGGGATGTGTGATCGATCTCCGCTGTGGCACCCAGAAACGTGCTCATGCTGCGCTCGGCATCCGGCGTCACCATCACCATGCAGCTGCCTGTCTGCCCCTCGGGGGCCCTGGTGTGCGTGAGGTTGGTCGCCACACCATTGGCCGTGAGATCTTCTCGGTAAAAAGCGCCCAGCTCGTCGTCAGCAACACGGCAGGAATAAAACGCCCGCCCACCCAACTGGGCCATTGCCACCACGGTATTGCCTGCAGACCCGCCGCCAGTGCGCCGGGCATGTAACCCGTGCACATGGGCCAATAGTTCAGCTCGCCGAGGTGCGTCAATCAGCGTCATGTGGCGTTTCTCTACGCCCATGGTTTGAAGCTGTTGGTCGCTGACTTCGTATTCCGAGTCCACCAACGCATTGCCAATGGCGTAAATATCGTAATGTGTCATCGCATGTGGCCTATTGCTCGACAAACGCGCGTTCGACGACATAGTCGCCCGGCGTTGTGGTGCTTCCCTCGACAAAGCCGCGCGCGTCCAGCAATTCGCGCATATCCTTGTTCAATGCCGGGCTGCCGCAGATCATGATGCGGTCGCGAGCCGGGTCCAGTTTGGGCAGGCCCAGATCGGCTTCCAACTTGCCACTGGCGAAAAGATCCGTCGCACGCCCACGGTTTTTAAAGGGTTCACGTGTGACGCTGGGGTAATACAACAATTGCGCCTTGACGAATTCACCCAGATACTCGTCGTTGGGCAAGTCCAGGTTGATGAAGTCGGCATAGGCCAGTTCATCGACCTCGCGCACCCCGTGGAAGAGTACAACTTTCTCGTACTTTTCATACGTGGCCGGATCCCGGATCAAGCACAGGAACGGTGCCAGACCGGTGCCCGTGCCAATGAGATACAGGTTCTTGCCAGGCAACAGGTAGTCAATCAGCAGGGTGCCCGTTGGTTTACGACCCACCACAATCTTGTCGCCCACTTTGATGTGCTGTAGGCGCGAGGTCAACGGACCGTCCTGCACCTTGATGCTGAAAAACTCCAGGTGATCTTCATAGTTGGCGCTGACGATGCTGTAAGCACGCAACAACGGCTTGCCGGTTTCCAGTCGCAAACCGATCATGGTGAAGTGGCCGTTAGAGAAGCGTAGCGACTGGTCGCGTGTGGTCTTGAAGCTGAACAGCCGATCGGTCCAGTGGTGGACGCTTAAAACGGTTTCTTCCTGGAATGCACTCATGAGGGCCCTTGCAATGATTCAAAACGAACTTGGGGAAAACCCTTTTAGTGTAGATCGTTCTGAAAAAACCAACTGTGACCTATGTCACCGAAGGGCCTAGGCGAATGAAGCCGCGTTGGCCACCGCCAGCGCCGTCATGTTAACCACGCGACGCACGGTAGCCGATGGCGTCAAAATGTGGGCAGATGCCGCCGCACCCAGCAAAATGGGGCCGACGGTTACGCCATGTCCTGCTGTCATCTTGAGCACGTTGAACAGAATGTTCGCTGAATCCAGATTCGGACAGATCAGCAGGTTGGCCTCGCCATGCAAGTTGGTGTCGGCCAAGGCAGCGTGCCGCACCGTCTCAGACAAGGCAGAGTCGCCTTGCATCTCACCATCGCACTCGATGTCCGGCGCCATCTTGGCAAATAGCTCACGTGCCAGGCGCATCTTGCGCGCGGAGGGTCGATCGGATGATCCGAAATTGGAATGCGACAAGAATGCAACTTTTGGTGGCAGCCCGAAGCGACTGACCTCCTGCGCCGCCATCAGGGCGATGCTGGCCAACTGCTCAGCAGTCGGATCTTCATTCACATAGGTGTCAGCAATGAACAGCGCGTGTTTTTCAAGCATGAGGGCATTCATTGCTGCCAACCCGGTTGCGCCAGCTTTGAGACCGATGATGTCGCGCACGTGCTGCAAGTGCACGTCAAAACGCCCCAACATGCCGCACAACATGGCGTCCGCGTGCCCAAGCTTGACTGCTAGAGATGCAATCGTCGTACTCGAACGGCGCACCGCAGCCTTGGCCGCTTCGGGTGTCACGCCATGACGCCCCATCAGTTTGTGATACAGCTCCCAGTACTGGCGAAAGCGCGGATCATCTTCCGGATTGACGCAATCCACATCGCGCCCGAGTTGAATGCGCAAACCGGCCTTGGCCAGGCGTGCCTCAATCACTGCCGGGCGGCCAATCAAAATCGGATGCGCCAAGCCATCATCGACGGCGACTTGAGCGGCGCGCAGCACACGTTCGTCTTCGCCCTCGGCATAGGCTACGCGTTTTCCCTTGGCGGGCACTGCCTTCGCGGCGGTAAACACAGGGCGCATGAACATACCGGTTTGATACACAAAGCGCGACAGTTGCTGACGGTACGCTTCCATGTCCTTGATGGGCCGCGCAGCAACACCGGAGTCAAAGGCTGCCTGCGCTACCGCCGGGGCAATGCGCAAAATCAGGCGCGAGTCGAAGGGGGTGGGGATCAGGTAGTCCGAACCAAAAACCAGTTCCTTGCCAGCGTAGGCGTTCGCCACTTCCTCGCTGATGTCGGCCTTGGCCAGGTCTGCAATCTGGCGTACACAGGCCAGTTTCATAGCTTCGGTAATCTTGGTGGCGCCACAGTCCAGCGCACCCCGGAAGATATAGGGGAAGCACAACACGTTGTTCACCTGATTGGGGTAGTCCGAGCGACCGGTGGCAATGATGCAATCGGGCCGAACGGCTTTGGCCAACTCGGGCCGAATCTCGGGCTCGGGGTTGGCCAGTGCCAGGATGATAGGTTTTGGTGCCATGGTCTTGACCATGTCTTGCGTCAGCACACCGGCCGTCGAACAGCCCAAAAACACATCGCAATCCTGCACGATGTCTGCCAGCGTGCGAGCGCCGGTCTTCTGAGCAAAGCGTGCCTTGGAATCATCGTATCCACCAGGGCGGCCTTCATAAATCACGCCTTTGGAATCACAGGCAAACACGTTTTCAACCCGCACGCCCAAGCCCACCATGACATCCAGGCAAGCCAATGCCGCTGCGCCCGCACCGGATACAGCAATCTTTACATCCTCAATCCGCTTATCAACAAGCTCCAGCCCGTTGATCAGTGCCGCGCTGGAGATAATTGCCGTACCGTGCTGGTCATCATGGAATACCGGAATGCCCATGCGCTCACTCAGCTTCTTCTCGATGTAGAAGCATTCCGGTGCTTTGATGTCTTCCAGGTTGATGCCACCCAGTGTGGGCTCCATGGCAGCAATGATTTCCACCAGTTTGTCCGGATCGTTCTCGGCCAGTTCAATGTCGAACACATCAATACCGGCAAACTTTTTGAACAGGCAACCCTTGCCCTCCATCACCGGCTTACCCGCCAGCGGGCCAATATTGCCCAGGCCCAGCACCGCCGTACCGTTGGTGATCACGCCCACCAGGTTGCCACGCGAGGTGTACTCGGCCGCCAATGACGGATCGGCCTGAATGTCCAGACACGGATAGGCCACGCCGGGCGAATACGCAAGCGACAAATCACGCTGATTCGACAACGGCTTGGTGGGGGTGACAGAAATTTTGCCGCGCGTCGGCGTGCGGTGGTACTCGCGGGCTGCCTCGCGCAGGGCTTGCTCGGCCGGTGAAAGTTCATTCATGGTTTCAGTTCTCCAGTTAATTCGTTATCGTGCCAGTCGAAAGATCTCAATCCCCCAGGCATATTCCTAAATCCCGAGCGGTCTGCAACGTGTCGCTGTCCATAGGTACCGCTTTCATGCGCCCCGCCACTTCTTCGAGGGCGATGTAATTCACGTTGGGGAAGGCCAACGCGACCATGACTCCCGACAACCCCTCATCGAGCGCACGCACCGCAGCGGCGCCAAAACGCATCGCCGCCAGACGGTCAAACGCGGTCGGGCTTCCGCCGCGCAGCAAATGCCCCAGCACAACGACGCGCGTGTCTTTTCCAGTGCGTTCCTGCAGTGCCTTGGCGACCCGCTCACCCATTCCGCCCAGTCTCTCAGCGTGTCCGATTTCGGCGGGCGCCTGCAGCTCTGTGTGCCCGTCCTGAGGGGCAGCACCCTCGGCCACGACGACGACGGAATACAACTGACCAGCGGAATCGCGGGCGTGAATCCGGTTAACCACCTTGTCCAGATCAAAAGGAATCTCGGGCATCAAGATGGCGTGGGCGTTGCCGGCGATGCCTGAGTGCAAGGCAATCCAGCCAGCATAGCGGCCCATCACTTCCACGACCATGACACGCTGGTGACTCTCGGCCGTGCTGTGCAACCGGTCCAGACATTCGGTGGCAAAAGCCACCGCCGTGTCAAAACCGAAAGTGGTCATGGTTTTATCCAGGTCGTTGTCAATGGTCTTGGGCACGCCAACGACACGCAGACCCTTCTTGTGCAGGGCATCTGCAATGGTTAAAGACCCGTCACCACCAATGGAAACGAGCGCATCGAGCTCCTTCTTGGCAAAGTACTCCAGAATTTCACCCGACCGGTCAATCTCATGGGTCGTGCCATCGGGCATACGGGTCGGAAAGTGCAACGGGTTGCCCTTGTTGGTGGAGCCCAGCATGGTGCCGCCCAGATGGCCGATGTCACGCACCTTATCCAGGGTCAGGCGGAACACGCCGCCTTCAAGGTATCGCTCAGGAAACAAAATGCCATTGAAGCCATCGCGGATGCCGTAGCACTCCCAGCCACGGTTGATGGCGGCAATGACCACCGACCGGATAACCGCATTCAACCCGGGCGCGTCACCGCCCCCGGTACAAATGGCGATACGGCGAATGGAAGATGGGGGCATGCGAACTCCTGCAAAAATCACCAATTATCGGCACGCAATGCCACTCAAATATCCTCCGCCACCATTTTTATGGAGCCACTAGGGCATTCGGCCACGCAAATGCCACAACCCTTGCAGTAATCGTAGTTGAAATCGAAGCGCTTTCCCGGGCCATGCTTGATGACCGCATTGTCCGGGCACACACCGTAACAGTTATCACACTCAAAGCAGTTACCGCACGACAGGCAGCGGCGCGCCTCGAAAAGTGCGTTGCCCTCATCGAGTCCGCCCTGCACTTCCTCGAAGGTGGATTTGCGACGGATGATGTCCAGCATCGGACGCATGGTCTTGGGCGCATCACTGTAGTACCAGGTATTGAGCTTGTCGAAGCTGGCCAGTTCGTGCTTTGCGGCAGGTACATAGGCTGCGCCTTTGAGCCAGGCGTCAATGTTGCGCGCTGCCTTCTTGCCGTGACCAACCGCCACGGTCACATTGCGCTCGGCCGGCACCATATCGCCGCCTGCAAAGATGCCGGCATGCCCTGTCATCATGTTGACGTCGACCTTGACCACACCATCTTCAACGACAAGCCCGGGCACGCCTTCAATCAGCGACAAGTCTACGTCCTGGCCCAGCGCCAAAACGACGGAGTCGGCCTCGAGCGTCTCAAACTCGCCGGTGGGCTGCGGAAAACCTTTCTCATCCAGCGCCATTTTCTCCACGGTGATCGACGATTCACCCGCCTGCTTGATGGTGGACAACCACTTGATCAAAACACCCTCTTGCAAGGCCTCTTCCACTTCGAAGTCATGCGCCGGCATCTTCTCGCGGTTTCTTCGGTAAACGATGATGGCCTCGGTCGCCCCAAGCCGCTTGGCAGTCCGCGCCACGTCAATGGCCGTGTTACCACCACCATAGACCACCACCTTGCGACCCAGCATGGGCTTGTCTTCACCCTCCATGGAGCGCAGCACAGCTACCGCATCCAGCACCTTGGCCGAGTCACCCGCCGGAATATAGGCACGCTTGGCAATGTGGGCACCAACCGCCAGAAACACGGCGTCAAAGCCACCCTGGGTCTGGGCATCCAGCACGTTGGACACCTTCACGTTGTAATCAATGCGCACACCCAGGTCGACGATACGCTGCACCTCGGCATCCAGCACCTGACGCGGAAGGCGATACTGTGGGATGCCAAAGCGCATCATGCCGCCCGGCAAAGGCCCGGCCTCCTGCACAGTCACTTGATGGCCCAAACGGGCCAGGTGATAAGCCGCCGATAAACCAGATGGCCCGGCTCCGACGACCAGCACCTTTTTTCCGGATGGGGCTGCTACGGGCGCGAATTTCCAGCCCTGCGCAATGGCCTGATCGCCTAAAAAGTGCTCCACCGAGTTGATGCCAACCGGTGCGTCCAGTTTGCCCCGGTTGCACGCTCCCTCGCAGGTGTGGTAGCAGACGCGTCCCATGATGGCAGGAAACGGATTCTCCTCAACCAACGTGCGCCAGGCTTGCTCGTACTGACCAGACTCGGCATGAAACAGCCAGGCCTGAATGTTCTCGCCCGCCGGGCACTGGTTGTTGCAAGGTGGCAGGCGGTCCAGGTAAACCGGGCGCGAGTTGCGCCAGGACCCGGTGTGATTGGCCAGTGAGGAACCGACGTCAAGCGTGATGGCAAAAGGTTTTTGCATGATTTCTTCTCCTTGCCGGTTACGCGGCTGTTTCCAGCAGGCCATAGCGGCGGATATTGCGGTCAGCAATCGCCTGCAATCGCGCGATCGTCTGCGTATCGGGGTTGGCGCCAAACAAATGCGCGAACCGCTTCTGCGGTTTCAGATAGTCCTCGATGGGTATCTGGCGACGGATCTTTGACACACCCGTCACCTCGCCCCGTTCTGCTTCAAACACGGGAAAGGCTCCACACTCATGGGCCAGGCGCGCCAGGCGAATGGTGTCGTGCGAAGCCGCACCCCAACCCAGCGGGCACGGTACGAAGATGTGGATGTAACGCGCGCCACGGATGGACATGGCCTTGGTGACCTTGTATTCCAGGTCACGCAAATCCGCCACAGTCGCAGTGGCCACATAGGGAATTTCGTGTGCCATGGCAATCTGCGGCAGGTTCTTGCCCTGACCGAACACATTGCCAGGCTGCGGTCCTACGGGCATCGTGGTGGCGGTGCGTGCGGCCGGCGGTGTGGCTGACGAACGTTGCACACCCGTATTCATGTAGGCCTCGTTGTCGTAGCAAATGTAGAGCACATCATCATTGCGCTCGAACATGCCAGAGAGGCAGCCAAAGCCAATGTCCGTAGTGCCGCCATCGCCCCCCTGCGCGACCACGCGCACATCACTGCGGCCCTTGACGCGCATGGCAGCGGCAATGCCGGTTGCGACCGCCGCGGTGTTGCCGAACAGCGAGTGAATCCAGGGCATTTGCCAGGAGGTCTCAGGGTACGGCGTGGAAAACACTTCCAGGCAACCCGTGGCATTGGCGGCAATCAACTGGCCGTTGGTAGCCTGCATGGCGGCATCTATGGCATAGCGCGCACCGAGTGCTTCCCCGCAGCCCTGGCAGGCGCGGTGGCCAGAGTTAAGCGAGTTGTTGCGGTTGGTGTTGGCCTGCACACTGCGTTGGTTCGGCTCCAACAGGCGATTGCCTACGGTGAAGGTGCCGGTCTGGTAAAACTTGACTACGGTTTGTTCCATGGTTTTCCCCTCACGATATTTTTGAAGAAACCGTACCAATGTCACGCAGGATGCCTTCGGCAATGGGGCCCGAGCGGCGATGCTGCTTCTCACGTTCCAGAACGCGATTGACGATGCCCCAATCCAGATCCAGGAAGGTCAGCAACTCCAGCTTGTCGGCAATGGCCTCAAGCAGCATCTTGTGCAACGATGCCTTGGTAATGGCACGTCCGCCCAGACCCGCCACGACGGCAAAAACCTGCTGCGGCCGACTCTGTACGGCGCTACGCACATCGCGCGAAACAATACCGCCAATGCCGACTGCAAAACACTTTTCAATCACCACGATGCGCTTTGCATGCGCCGTAACCGCCCGAATAGCCTCAATCGGGAACGGACGAAAAGAAGTGATACCCAGTACACCAATCTTGACGCCCTGCTCGCGCATCTCATCGACCGTGTCCTTGATCGTGCCCAGCACAGAACCCAGCGCAATCACAATGGTTTCTGCATCGTCCAGCCTATAAGGTTTCACCAGTCCGCCTGAATCGCGGCCGAATACTTCCTTGAACTCCTTCGCCAGGTCTGGCAACAGGTCCAGCGCCTGCAGCTGCTTGGCATGCGCCAGATAGCGGACCTCGGTAAACGCTTCGGGACCCACCATGGCACCTATAGTTACCGGGTCGTTTGGGTCCAGCACCTGACGCGGCTCATAGGGCGGCAGGTAGCGATCCACCTGGGCTTGATCAGGAATGTCGATGCGCTCATAGGCGTGTGTAAGAATGAACCCGTCCATGCACACCATCACCGGCAGCGAGAGTTGCTCGGCGATGCGAAACGCCTGAATGTGCAAATCAAGCGCCTCTTGATTGGTCTCGGCAAAAATCTGGATCCAGCCCGCATCACGCATGGACATACTGTCGGTGTGGTCGTTCCAGATGTTGATCGGTGCACCAATGGCACGGTTGGCGACCGTCATCACAATCGGCAATCCCAGGCCCGACGCGTTGTAGACAGCCTCTGCCATGAACAACAGGCCCTGACTGGCAGTGGCCGTATAGGCTCGCGCGCCGGCGGCTGATGCGCCGATGGCAACGCTCAGTGCAGCAAATTCAGACTCGACGTTGATGAACTCACAACGCTCCAACTTCTGGGATTTGACCATCTCGCCCAAGCCTTCAACGATATGGGTCTGCGGAGAAATGGGGTACGCACAAATGACTTCCGGGCGACTCAACGCCACGGCACGGGCTACGGCATGTGAGCCTTCGCATTGTTCAAGCATGTTTGGCCTGCCTTTCCTGTTCCATCACAATTTCATACGCTTCACTGGCTGCCTTCATGTTTCCCTGCGCCACCGCACCGCTGAATTTGCGTTGGATAGCTGCATGCACCGCATCCAGAGAAATCAATCCGCCAAGCGCCGCAAAGGCGCCCAACATCGGGACGTTGGGCACCGGGCGTCGAACATGTTTCATGGCCAGCTCTGAGGCCGGCACGGTCAGCAGATGCTCGGGCCGAAACCATTTGACGAACTCGCCGAGGCCCAACTGGTCAAAGGTTTTCGTGGTGTTGATCAGGATGTAGCCGTCTTTTTTCAGTCCACTGAATACGTCTACCTGGTGCAGCAGCGTGGGGTCCTGAATGATGAGGGCGTCGGGCTCCATGATGGGCTCGCGCAAACGGATCTCTTTGTCGTCCATGCGGCAAAATGCCACCACTGGAGCGCCGGTTCGCTCGGAACCAAAGCTGGGAAAGGCCTGCGCATGGCGCCCCCCCTGGAAGGCTGCTATGGAGAGCATTTCGGCGCCGGTTACAACGCCCTGCCCTCCACGCCCGTGGATGCGTACCTGGAACATGCTATTCCCCTCGTTGGTCCGGGACTTCACTGCGGGTCTGAGTGAAATGCAATCCCAGAATCTGAAATATGCCCCATTGGCTAATTGAGTTCTTGATCTAGGTCAGGTTTTACCTTCTGCGATCATTGGAATATGTTGACACCACAACCTTCCCCTGCGGCTGACTTGCTGATCGCCTGCCTGTGCGCCGAGTGGTGCGGCACCTGCCGCGACTACCAGGCACCATTTGAGCAAATGCAGGCGCAGTTCCCGGGCGCGCGATTCCTATGGATTGACGTAGAAGACGAGTCAGAACTGGTCGACCCAATCACAGTGGATAACTTTCCCACGCTACTCATCTCCCGGCGCGGCCAAGCCCTGTTTTTTGGCACTGTCACACCCCACATGGAAACGCTGCAGCGGCTCATCCGCACGCAACTCGCGCCGGACGCGCCTGCGCTGCCACCTGAGGATGCCAGGGATGGTTTGGCAAAACGGCTCTGGGAGCAGGATTCTTAGAATAAATAGGGCTCTAGCCCCCGTGGAATATGCGTAGGCAGCTATCGTTTTCGTAGCGACAAGTAAATCATCACCCCCTTCGCTAGATGAACTGTGCGCCGCTAGAGCGTGATGGTAAACGTAGTGCCCTTTCCGACTACGCTTTTCAGTTCGATGCTTCCGCCATGCAAGGCAACAGATTGCTTGACTATGGCCAAACCCAAACCGGTTCCAGAAATCGCGCCTACATTGCTGGCTCGGTGAAAGGACTCGAACAGGTGCCCGATTTCATCCGCAGGAATACCAATGCCATGGTCTGATACTTCAATCTCGGTTTCTGTTCCGCGCCGGACAACCTTCAAACGGACCTCGCCACCGCTTGGTGAGTACTTGATCGCGTTAGATAGCAGATTACCGAAAATGTGGCGCAACAACTTTTCATCGTATTGCCCCACCAAGGTCTCGGACGGAGTTTCTAAAACAACTGGGCACTGACTGCCGGCCTGCTGGTTTTGAGCTTCAGTAACCATGCTCTGGCACAGTGATACCAGATCCAGTTCCTGCGGATTGAAATCGAGCATTTGCGCATCGGCCTTGCCCAGCAACAAAACACGATCGAGCATGCGTGTCATCCGGTGAACGCTGGTTTCGATGGTGTTGAGAATCTTTTGTCGTTCAGCAATTGGCAGCCGTTCACTGTAATGTTTGAGCAGATCCTGCGATGAAAGAATACTGGCCAATGGTGTGCGAAATTCATGGCTGGTCATGGCGACAAAGCGCGTTCGCAACTCATTGAGTTCAGCCTGCTTGAGCAAGGCCCGATAGGTATCCTCTTCGGCTTTCTTGCGCTCCGTAATGTCCAAGAAGGTCCAGATCACGCCGGAGTCGGGGTCATGACTGCGCACGCAACTGCCGGCCATAACCACCCAGAACAATTCACCATTGCGCCGACGCAACTGACGCTCGTTCACACACGCACCGGTGGCAATCAGTTCCGCCCTGGCTTCAATCCCAAACTGTTCATAGGTCTGTTCGTCGGCATACAGGTATCGGGAACTTCTGCCAATCAGTTCCGCAGGAGCAAAGCCCATCATGGAAGCGAATTTCTCGTTGACCCACTCATGGCGGCGTGCCACCGACAACACAATGCCTACCAATGCATTGTTCAGGATGGCCTCGCGTTCGGACGCCGTGCGAAGCAACTCTTGTTCAGCCTTCTTTCGCTCCGTGATGTCTGAGAAAAAGGAAAGTGTTGCCTGCCCGCCATCCCATGGCACCACGGTCACGCTGATGTCAAGCCAGCGTACGCTGCTATCGGGCAGCAACAGCCGCGTTTCGTAGCGACTTGACACCTCTTGGCCGCTCATGCGTAGACGGTAACGCGCACTGAAGTCGGCGCGATCCTCAGGGTGGATCCGGTGCAAAAATCCCTCACGAAGCACGTCCGCGTTGCTTAGATGAACCATTTCGGCGGCGCGCGCATTGGCAAATACGACCTTGCCAGCCTGCACCACCAACATGCCTTCGCCCGAATGTTCAATGACAGCGCGATATCGTTCTTCGGAACGGTGCAGCGCCTGCGTGATTTGACGGCGCTCATTGACGTCAGAAAAGAAAGTGATCGTGGCGGGCTTGCCTTCCCACGGGACGATGGATACGCCCAATTCAATCCAGCAAATGCTGCCGTCTTCGAAAAGAAGCCGGACTTCATACCGGTTCGGAACATTTTCGCCCGCCAGCCGTCGGCGACTGCGTTCAAGAATCAGCTCCAGATCCTGCGGGTGCAATCTACGCCAAAATCCTGTGCTCAGCAGCTCATCGGGTGACATGCGTGTAATTTCCGCAGCACGGCGGTTGGCGTAGACCAGCCGATCGTTTTGCAGTACCACCATGCCGGAGTCCACATGCTCAATGACGGCACGGTAGCGTTCTTCCGAGCGCTGCAGAGCGATCGCCATTTCCTTGTGTTCGGTTATCTCGGAGAACAAAGTCAGCGTTGCCTGCCCGCCCTGCCACGCCATCGGTGTCGGTCTGACCTTCAACCAGCGCTCTACGCCATCGCGCCCAATATGGCGCAACTCGTAGCTGGCCTGAATTTCGCGCTTTTCACGCAGCCTGGATCGCAACTCCAGCAAGCTGGCACGATCCTGCGGATGTATCCATTCAATCGGGTCAGCACCCATCATCTCTTCGCGTGGTACGCGCATGATTTCGCTGGCCAGGCGGTTTGAGAACACGATGCAGTTGTTCTGCACGACAAACATTCCCTCGCCCAGATGCTCCACCACCAGTCGGTAACGCTCCTCCGACTGGCGCAGCGACTCCAGCACACTCGCAGCCGGGTCAGCATCATCCAGCGGGTGTGGCAGACTCATAGCGGATCAACTCTGCCCTGATACCCACTGAAGCATTTCACCGCCTCTAACGCAGGCACCGGGCGGCTGAATAAATAGCCCTGGAATTCCTCGCAACCCAGGGTGCGCAAGAATTCGAGCTGCTCGGTGGTTTCCACCCCTTCAGCAATCACGGACATGCCAAAACTGTGTGCCATGGCTACGATGGCTTGGGTAATGGCAGCGTCTCCCGCGTCCTGGGTGATATTGCGCACAAACGACTGATCAATCTTGAGCGCGTTCAGCGGATAGCGCTTGAGGTAGGACAGGCTGGAATAACCGGTGCCGAAGTCATCCATGGCAAGCTTCACACCCAATGACTTGCATTCGTGCAGGGTGCCAAGCGTGGAGGCCACGCTTTGCAGCGCCAGACTTTCAGTGACCTCAAGTTCGAGCACCTGTGCGGGCAGACCGGTGTCTTGCAGCACCTGGCGCACCAGCGCGGGCAGCTTGTTGCCGGCAAACTGCCGCACCGAGAGGTTGACCGCCATGCGAAACCCCGAATACCCCAGCGCCAGCCAGGCAACCGCTTGTGCAGCTGCCGTGCGCATTACCCACTCGCCAATCTTGATGATGATGCCGCTTTCTTCCGCGACTGGAATGAACTCGGCGGGCGATATCCAGCCCAAAGTCGGGTGCTGCCAGCGCAGCAGCGCCTCAAAGCCGACCAGGGCACCGGTCTCAATGCGCACCTGGGGCTGGTAAAAAACCTGCAACTCATCGTGTTCCAGCGCCAGATGCAGTGCGTTATGTAGCTGCAGTCTGCGAGCCACCTGTCGATTCATGGCTGCGTCAAAGAGCCAGTAAGTACCTGGCGCACAGGACTTGGCATGGTGCAATGCGGACTCCGCATTGAGAAGCAGCGTGTGCGCTGTGTCGGTATGCAGGGGGTAGATGCTGGCTCCGGCACAGGCCGTTAGAAACAGCGAGTTCCCCTCCACCAAATAGGGCATGGCCAGCAAGGTCAGCAATTCAGTGGCCGCGCCCTCTAGCGCCTTTTGATCATGGGCGCCGGTCAAACAGGCGGCAAAGGTATCGCCGCCCAATCGTGCAACAACGTTGAGCGAGGCGTCAAACTGACCCAGGTGTTCAAACAGGCGCTTTGCCGCCTCACGCAGCACCCCGTCACCCACGGTCTTTCCCAGTGAGTCGTTGATCTTTGAAAACCCATCGAGTCCCAAACAAACAACCGACACCACGTTGCTTGTCCCGCTGCAGCCTTCCAGAGCAGCGACAAGTCGTTTGTCAAATTGCTCCTTGCCGGGCAGTGTGGTCAGCGCATCGTATTGTTGCCCCTGGCTGGCTGCGGTGCGCAGGCGCGTGGCTGCCTCGTCCAGGCTTGCCTTGCGTGCCAACCGGGAACTGATCGCTGCCAGCAGTTCCTCACGGCGGTAGGGTTTGGTGATGTAGTCGTCGGCTCCCAGATTCATGCCGGCGCGAATATCGCCCCGGTCTGCCTTGGCCGACAACATGATGATGGGCGTGGTAGCTGTGCTCTCCTGCTCGCGCAGAGCCTTGACCAGTCCATAACCATCCAGATGGGGCATCATGACATCGGTGATGACCAAATCCGGCAAGCTCTCACACGCCTTCGCAAAGGCTTCGCGCCCGTCGCAGGTCGCCAGCACCGCGTAGCCTTCCATTTCAAGCATCCATTGCAGGTTTTCGCGCAGGGAGGGTTCGTCTTCGGCGATCAAAATTTTCATCATGACTTGCTCCAGTTTGCAAGGCTTGAGATTGGCAGCGTCACGGTGAATCGGCTCCCCCGTCCAACTTCGCTGTGGACCTCAATACTGCCCTTGTGGCAGCTTACCGCATCCTTGACAATTGACAGTCCCAACCCCGTGCCAGAAATGGCTCCAACATTGCTGGCACGGTGAAAACTCTCAAACATATGGGGTTGGTCGGCTAGTGGGATGCCTATGCCTTGGTCTGACACGATGAACAGCAGTTGATTGTCGAACTCACGGACGGTGAAGCGCACTTCGCCGCGCTGCGGTGAATACTTGAGCGCGTTGGACAGCAAGTTGCCGACGATATTGCGTATCAGGATGTCGTCAAGCAGGAACTGTTGATCCGCCGGCGGCAACTCGAGTGCCAGTTGAATGTGACTGAATTGGCTCGTCATGGAACTGCGCAACTCGTCCACCAAGCCCAGACAGAAAGGCGTGATGGCGAGTGGACTGGGCTTGAACTCAAGTTGACCCGAATCACTGCGGCCAATCAGCAAGACGTTTTCCAGCATATGCGTCATGCGCTGTACCGCTGCGTCGATTTTTTGCAGCGTCACTTGCTTCTTGTCGGCCGAAAGACGCTCTCCATAGTGTTGGAGTAATTCCACCGAACCATGAATGGTCGCCAGCGGGGTGCGGAACTCGTGCGAGGCCATCGAAATGAAACGCGACTTCATGCTGTTGAGCTCGGATTGCCTTTGCAAAGTGAGCAACTGAGCCTTTTCATCCTCTAGACGTGCCGTTGCATCGACCACAAACATCAGCGTTGCATCGCGCTTGTCCCACTCTATTTTTACCGCCGACAGCTCCAGTGAACGAATCTCACCCGCTCGTGTAACGCATCGAAAACCATAAAACTGTTCGACCGCCTCACCCCGAAGTCGGCGCTGATGCCGTTCCACCACGAGTGGCACGTCATCCGGGTGAATAGTGGCAGTAAACGGTTGCGACAGCAGGTAGTCCAATGGGTGGCCAACGATGCGTACCAGTGAAGGGTTGGCAAACACCATGCGACCCTCTTGCACGACAACTACACCCACACCCACTTTTTCGATTACCGTTCGATAGCGCTCCTCGGATTTGCGAAGTTCATCCAGAGCTTGATAGCGTTCGATGGCACTGCTGACGTGGTTGGCGACAAACGACAAAATGTCGGCGTCAGATGCCGCATAGGCAATGCCGGGTTCATAGCCCTGTACCGCCAGAATGCCCCCGATCGCACCGCGAATCTGCATGGGTACGCCCAACCACGAACTAAAAGTCATGTCCCCGCTGCCCTCGGTGACCTCACCCGCAATTTCAAGCTCCTTAAGCCGCTTGGAATCGATGATTTGTGCTTGTTGCGTGCGCAAAACATATTCGGTCAGACCGCGACAATAGGGAACGTTGTTGAGTTGCAAGGTATCACCGTCGCGCTCATCGACGTAGTAGGGGAAGTGATTCAAACCCCTGCTTGCATCGTACAGGCAGACATAGCAGTTCTTGGCATAGAGCAATTCGCCAAGCAAACCATGCACCGACTGCAGAAAGTCATAGAAGGACAGACCCGCCGCCGCACGTTCGGCAATTCGATAGAAGACCCTTTGCAGGGCTTCGGCCTTTTTTTGCTCGCGCGCCTCAGTCTGCAATTCACTCGTACGTTGTTGCAGCCATTGGTGCTTGGAACTGGCCTGGCGCTGCTGCTCTTCCACCAACGCCTGGTAGTCGGCCTGAAGGGCCTGGTGCTGTTGCTGCAATTGCCTGAACTGGCTGCTCAAGTCAGTGTCTGCGCCCATGGTGATTCCTGAGTCAGTCGCGTTACGCCGAATGCCTGGCGCGTGAGAACTTCAGGCAGACGCAGGCACGTTGGGCAACCCCTCTAGAGCCATCGCCAGCTCACGCTCGTCATAGCTTTCATCCGACAACTCGCCAGCAAAATACTTCTGGTAGGACGCCATGTCAAAGTGGCCGTGGCCTGACAGACAGAACAGGATGTTCTCTGCCTTGCCCTCACGCTTGCAACGCAGGGCTTCGTCAATGGCGCCCTTGACGGCGTGATTGGACTCGGGCGCTGGCACGATCCCCTCATTGCGAGCAAACAGCACGCCCGCTTCGAAGCACTCTACCTGGTTGTAGGCCACAGCCTCCAGCAAGCCCAGTTCCTTGCAATGGGATACCAGCGGCGCCATGCCGTGGTACCGCAAGCCGCCCGCGTGAAAGCCCGGCGGTGTGAATTGACTGCCCAGTGTGTGCATCTTGCTCAGGGGTGTCATGCCTGCAGTATCGCCAAAGTCATACGCATATTTGCCTCGCGTGAGTGAGGGGCAGGCCGCTGGCTCCACCGCCACAATGCGGGATTTCTCACCGCCGCGCAGGCCGTGGCCGATGAAGGGGAAGGCAATGCCCGCAAAGTTGGATCCTCCACCGGCGCAACCAATCACCACGTCGGGCCAGGAATCGGCCATCTTCATTTGCTCCATGGCTTCCTGGCCGATGATGGTCTGGTGCAGCAGAACGTGATTCAGCACCGAGCCTAGCGCGTACTTGGTGTCATCGCGCTGCACGGCCAGTTCCACCGCCTCGGAGATAGCAATACCCAGACTGCCTGGATGATTGGGGTTCTTGGCCAAAACCGATCGCCCATACGCCGTTTCGCTGGACGGTGACGCGACGCAGCGTGCACCATAGGTTTCCATCACGGCACGCCGGTAAGGCTTCTGGTCATAGGAGACGCGCACCTGGTAGACCTCAACCTGCAATCCGTACAAGGAACCGGCAAAGGCCAGGGAGGTTCCCCACTGGCCTGCGCCGGTTTCGGTCACCAGTCGCTTGACGCCAGCTTCTTTGTTATAGAAGGCTTGGGGCACCGCAGTGTTGGGCTTATGGCTACCGGCGGGGCTCACGCCTTCATACTTGTAATAAATGTGGGCCGGAGTACCCAACGCTTTTTCGAGGCGGTGCGCACGGTACAAGGGAGCCGGGCGCCACAGGCGAAACACGTCACGCACGGGTTCGGGAATCTCGATCTCACGCTCCTGGCTTACCTCTTGCATGATCAAGGCCATGGGAAACAGGGGCGCCAGATCGTCCGGGCCTACCGGCAGTAACGTACCAGGGTGCAGCACCGCCGGTGCGGGCTTGGGCAGGTCGGCCTGGATGTTGTACCAGAAACGAGGCATCTGGCTTTCGTCCAAAAGATACTTGGTCTGATTGCTCACGGTTGCTCCTTGTCAATAAGTAAAAAGGCGTTTAACCCCCGTCGAATATGCGTAGCGAGCTATCTATTACATAGCACTATGCAAAAATAGATCACAGCTTTGCTGCAACCCAACCCTGCACGCTGGCTAGTGCGGCTGCAAGTTTAGCGGGTTCCGTGCCACCAGCCATGGCCATATCGGCCTTACCGCCGCCTTTGCCGCCGACCTGCGCTGCAATGAAGTTCACCAGTTCACCGGCTTTAACTTTGCCCGTGGTATCGGGCGTCACACCCACGGCGACCTGCACCTTTTCGACATCCACCACGCCCAGCACAATGACGGCCGTCTTGAGCTTATCCTTGAGCTTGTCCATGGTTTCACGCAGGGTCTTGGCATCCGCACCGTCGAGCTTGGCCACCAGCAGTTTGACACCGCCCAGGTCAATCGCCTGGCTAAGCATCTCGTCGCCCTGCGCAGAGGCCAGCTTGCCCTTTAGCGCTGCTACTTCTTTTTCCAGCGCTTTGACGTGGTCTATCACATGACCCAGCTTGTCCGTCAATTCCGCCACGGGGGCTTTGAGCGTGCTGGCTGCTGCGTTAACGGTGTCCTCCAGGTTCTGCAAATAGGCAAGGGCATTCTGCCCGGTGACTGCCTCAATACGGCGCACGCCTGCAGCAACCCCGCTCTCGCCCACCACCTTGAAAATGCCGATGTCGCCGGTGCGCTGCACGTGGATACCGCCGCACAACTCGCGGCTGGTACCAATGTCGAGTACACGCACGGTTTCACCATACTTCTCGCCAAACAGCATCATCGCCCCGGTCTTTTGGGCAGATTCGATGTCCATCACACGGGCCTGTGTGGCTGAATTCTTCAGGATTTCAGCATTCACACGAAACTCGATTTCATGGATCTGCTCGTCCGTGACCGGTGCATTGTGCGCAAAGTCAAAGCGGGTCCGCTCTGGCGTAACCAGGCTGCCCTTCTGTTGAACATGCTCGCCCAGCACTTCGCGCAAAGCCTTGTGCATCAGGTGGGTAGCCGAATGGTTACGGGTGGTGGAGGCCCGAAGGGGTGCATCCACATGGGCGTTCACCAAGTCACCCATTTTAAGGCTGCCTGTGGTGACCGACCCATGGTGGCCGTAGACATCGGACCTGATTTTTTGAACATCGCCAACCATGAATAGGGCGTGGTCGCAAAAAACCGCACCCACATCACCCACCTGGCCGCCACTCTCTGAATAGAAGGGCGTCGAATCGAGCACTACCACACCAGACTGGCCCTCGGTCAATTCTTCAACGGCCACACCATCAACGTAAAGCGCCACGATATTGGTGCCATAGGTCAAGTGGTCGTAACCTACGAAAGCGTTCGAATGACCGCTGTAGTCCAGCGCGCGGTCCTGTTTGAACTTGCCAGCAGCCCGGCCTTGGGCTTTTTGCTTTTCCATGGCGACATTAAAACCTTCGGCGTCCACTTCAACGCCGTTTTCACGGCACACATCGGCTGAGAGGTCCAAGGGAAAGCCATAGGTATCGTGCAGCTTGAACGCCACGTCGCCCGGTAGCTGCTTGGCGCCACCGGCCAGGGCAGCGTCCAGAATCTCCATACCAGTAGCCAGTGTCTCAAAGAACCGCTCTTCTTCAATGCGCAATACGTCGGTAATGCGCTGCTGCTGCGCGGCTAGTCGTGGATAGGCTTCACCCATCACTGCGACCAGGTCGCCCACCAATTTGTGGAAAAACGGGGTCTTCTGGCCCAGCTTATAACCGTGCCGAATCGCGCGGCGAATGATGCGGCGCTGCACATAGCCACGGCCCTCATTACCGGGCAGCACACCGTCGCTCACCAAAAATGCCGTGGCGCGAATGTGGTCGGCAATCACGCGCAGGCTCTTGTTCGACAGATCGGTGCAACCCGTCTCGCGGGACGCTGCATTGATCAGCTTGTCAAACAAGTCGATCTCGTAATTGCTATGCACATGCTGCAGGATGGCCGCCAGACGCTCCAACCCCATTCCGGTGTCCACACACGGCGCGGGCAGCGGTTTGACCGAGCCATCCGTTTGCATGTCAAACTGCATGAACACGTTGTTCCAGATCTCTATGTAGCGGTCACCATCCTGGTCAGGGCTGCCAGGGGGACCTCCAGGAATTTCGGGGCCGTGGTCATAGAAGATTTCGGAACAGGGCCCACAGGGGCCGGTGTCGGCCATCATCCAAAAATTGTCGGACGCGTACTTGGCGCCTTTGTTGTCACCAATACGCACCACGCGCTCGGGTGGCAGACCAATGTCCTGGGTCCAGATGGCGTAGGCCTCGTCATCGTCAATGTAGACGGTAGCCCACAACTTGTCTGCTGGTAGTTTGTAAACCTCCGTCAACAACTCCCACGCCCACATGAGCGACTCACGCTTGAAGTAGTCGCCAAAGCTCCAGTTGCCCAGCATTTCGAAGAACGTGTGGTGGCGTGCGGTGTAGCCCACGTTTTCCAGATCGTTGTGCTTGCCACCGGCTCGCAGACAAGCCTGCACGGACGCCGCGCGCACATAGGAGCGCTTATCCGCGCCCAAAAATACGTCCTTGAACTGCACCATCCCCGAATTGGTGAACATCAGCGTGGGGTCGTTGCCCGGCACGAGGGGACTGCTTTCGACCACAGCGTGGCCCTTGGATTCAAAGAAATCGAGAAATGTTTTGCGAATGTCGGCGACATTCATGTTGGTTTGGGTCATGGCAGAACACTCAAAAGACAAAAATAACGACAAAGACACACTTGGCCAAACTGCACAAAGCGATCCGGCCAGCGAACTATTATCGCCCGGCACAAGTGCTCAGAAAGTCCGGTCATACTGACGCCGAGGTGATTACAGTCGCCGTTGAATTTCGCTACAGTCCGAACTAACCCATTCCGCAAGAGTTCCATCATGCAAAACCTGCCCAACCCCCTCGCCCTGCTCAAAGACCCTTCCCTGCTCAAGACCAATGGACTCATCAACGGGCAGTGGGTCGGCGGAGCCAGCCGTTTTGACGTACTGGACCCCGCAACCGGCGCCAAACTGGCAGAGGTAGCCAATCTGGACGCGTCAGACGCCCAGGCCGCCATCACTGCAGCCAACGCGGCGTGGGGTCCATGGCGCTCTAAAACTGCCAAGGAACGCTCCATCATCCTGCGCAAATGGTTTGACCTGCTGATGGCCAACCAGGATGACTTGGGACGTCTGATGACGGCGGAACAGGGCAAACCCTTTGCTGAGGCCAAGGGTGAGGTCGCCTACGGCGCCAGTTTCGTCGAGTGGTTTGCCGAAGAAGCCAAACGCGTCAACGGCGAGACCCTCCCCCAGTTTGACAACAACCGCCGCTTGATGATCCTGAAGCAGCCAATTGGTGTCTGCGCGGCCATCACGCCATGGAACTTTCCACTGGCAATGATCACACGCAAGGTTGCGCCCGCATTGGCAGCGGGCTGCACAGTAATCATCAAACCGGCCGAATTGACACCCTTGACCGCGCTGGCCGCCGCTGAACTGGCAATCCGCGCCGGCATTCCCGCTGGCGTGCTCAATATGCTCAGCGCCGACAGCAACAACTCGATTGCGATCGGCAAGGTGCTGTGCGCCAGCGATGTGGTGCGCCACATCAGCTTTACCGGCTCCACCGAAGTGGGCCGCATTCTGATGGCGCAGAGCGCACCAACCGTCAAGAAGCTGTCGCTGGAACTCGGCGGCAATGCGCCCTTCATCGTGTTTGACGATGCTGACGTCGACAGCGCGGTGGAAGGCGCATTCGCCAGCAAATACCGCAATGCAGGCCAGACCTGCGTCTGCTCCAACCGCTTCTACGTACAGGACGGTGTGTACGACCAGTTCGTGGAAAAATTCGCAAACAAAGTGCGCACCGCCAAGGTGGGCAACGGGTTTGAGGATGGCGTGAATCAAGGCCCACTGATTGAGGAAGCTGCACTTGAGAAAGTGCAGCGCCATGTCGACGACGCGCTAGCCAAGGGGGGCCGTGTACTGGTGGGAGGCAAGCGACTCACAGAAATGGGCTCTGGTCAATTCTTTGAACCCACCGTCGTCTCTGAGGCCACTCCGGACATGCTGTGCGCACGTGAAGAAACCTTTGGGCCTTTCGCGCCGGTGTTCAGGTTCAAGACCGAACAGGAAGCGGTCGATGCGGCAAATGCCACGGAATTCGGGCTGGCCAGCTATTTTTACAGCCGCGACATTGGTCGCATCTACCGCGTAGCCGAAGCTCTGGAGTACGGCATGGTAGGTATCAACGTCGGCATTCTGGCCACCGAACATGTGCCCTTTGGGGGCGTCAAACAGTCCGGCCTGGGTCGCGAGGGCTCACACTTCGGCATGGACGACTATGTGGAGATCAAGTACCTGTGCATTGGGGACATCCAGAAGTAGAATCACCTGCATTGCGGGCGTCGTTCAATGGCAGGACTCTTGCTTCCCAAGCAAATAACGTGGGTTCGATTCCCATCGCCCGCTCATT
>JBAWYQ010000007.1:0-45628 GCA_037143475.1 Burkholderiales bacterium
ACAGCTCGCTGGTCTGGTGTTGCACGATGAACAGCATTTCGTTGTGGTCGGGCGAACGGGGATGCTGCGCGGTGAGGATGGCATCCAAGTTCAGGTAGTCGCCGTAGCTCATGCTCTTGCTGAAGTCGAGCTGGGCCTTTTCTTCGATGACGATGGACTCGGGCAAGCCCGCGTTGGCTGGCGCTGCGCCAGGGTTTTGTTCTTGGGCAGCGCCGTCGGGTTTGAATGGGCACATATCAGGTCACCTCGTGTTTTTGGTTGAATTGGGGCTGTTGCCACTCGCCGGATTCCAGCACCTGGCGCAGTTGCTCCACCGCGTTCCAGACGTCTTCAAAACCAATGTAGAGCGGGGTAAAGCCGAAGCGCAGGATGTCTTTGTGCCGCCCGCCGTCACCGGCGCGGAAATCTCCAATGACACCACGCGCAATCAATGCCTGAACGATAGCGAAGGCGCCTGATCCTTCGGGTGCATACTCTCGTGTCAGGCAGACTTGGGAGCCGCGCAGTGCGTGATCGCGTGGCGTTGCCAGCCCCAGCCCGTACCCCGCACAGCGCTGCTCCACCAGCTCAATATATAAATCGGTCAGTGCCAATGACTTGCTGCGTAGCGCGGCCATACCACCCAACTCTTGCGCGGCCTTGAAACCGTCCAGACCGCACTCCAGCAGCGACATACTGACAATGGGTTGCGTGCCGCACAGGTAGCGCGTGATGCCGGCAGCGGGCTTGTAGTCGGGCGTGAATTCAAACGGCTTTGCGTGACCCCACCAACCCGACAGCGGTTGCCAAAAGCGATCGGCGTGTTTGGGGTTCACCCACACAAATGCCGGTGCGCCCGGGCCGCCATTCAAATATTTGTATCCGCAGCCAATGGAAAAGTCGGCCTTCGCACCGGTCAGGTCCACGGGTACGGCGCCAGCGCTGTGCGCCAGGTCCCACACCACCAGGGCACCCGCAGCGTGAGCGCAGGCGGTGACCCCGGCCATGTCGTGCATGGCACCGGTTCTGTAGTTGACGTGGGTGAGCATCAGAATGGCCACGTTGCTCGTCAGTGCCGCACCAACTTCTTCGGGCTCCACCAACTGCAAGGTGTAGCCGCGCTCTTTGCATAGACCCTCGGCAATGTAGAGGTCGGTGGGGAAGTTGCTGCGCTCGCTCACCACCACTCGGCGCTGCGGTGCGTCTTGCGCCGCAATGGACAGGGCGGCTGAGAGCACCTTGTACAAATTGATGGAAGTGGTGTCGGTGGCCACCACTTCGTCTGGCCCGGCACCGATTAGCGGCGCGATCATGTTGCCCAGGCGCTGGGGCAGGTTGAACCAACCTGCTGAATTCCAGGAGCGAATGAGGCCGACTCCCCACTCCTGGGTGATGACTTGCGCCGCGCGTGCAGTCGCGGTCTTGGGCATCACGCCCAGGGAGTTTCCATCAAGATAGATGACGCCCGGCGGAATCGAGAACAGTTCACGCAAACTGCGCAAGGGGTCAGTCGCATCGCGTTGCTGACAGTTTTGAAGTGTGTGCATGGATTATTCCTTTCTGTCCGGAATGACGGCGGTGACTTCGATCTCTACCTTGGCACGATCTTCAATGAGCGCTACGACCTCGATCGCCGTCATTGCCGCATTGAAACTTCCGATGATTTCGCGAAAGGCCTTGCCAATCTCGGGATAGGCGGCTACATACTCGGCCCTATCGGTCACGTACCAGGTCATGCGCACAATGTGCTCTGGGCGTGCCCCGGCTTCAAGCAGCACTTCAACCACATTGGACAGCGCCTGGCGTACCTGGCCCGCCATGTCATCGGTATGGAAAACGCACTGCGCATCCCAACCAATCATGCCGGCCACAAATACCATCTGGCCACGGGCCATGACACCGTTGGAATAGCCCCTGGGGCGGGCCCAGTGCGGCGGTTGCAATATTTTCATTCTGACTGTCCTTGCATTGGGGTTGGTGTGGGGGTGGTCTGCATTCAGGGCTGGCGCAGCTTGAAGCGTTGCAATTTGCCGGTTTGGGTGCGCGGGAGTTTGTCGATGAATTCAATGGCACGGGGGTACTTGTAGGGCGCCACCACGCTTTTCACGAAGTCCTGCAGGACCTTCACCATGGCAGCGTCTCCCACCAGGCCCGGGCGCAGTGAGACAAATGCCTTCACGATCTGGCCCCGCTCTTCGTCGGGTTCGCCAATCACAGCACATTCGGCCACACTGGGGTGCTGCATCAGCACCTCTTCAACTTCGGGTGATGCGATGTTGTAGCCCGAGGAAATAATCATGTCGTCCGTACGCGACTGGTAGAAAAAATAGCCATCGGCATCCATCAGATAGGCGTCACCCGTCAGGTTCCAGCCTGCGCGCACATAGGTTTTTTGGCGTTCGTCGTTCAGATATCGGCACCCTGTGGGGCCGCGCACTGCCAACTTGCCAATGGTGCCGGGAGCGACTTCACTGCCTGCTTCGTCCACCACCCGCGCCTCATAACCGGGCACCACGCGCCCGGTAGCGCCGGGGCGCGCCGTTGCTTCGTCAGCCGAGATGAAGATGTGCAGCATCTCCGTTGCGCCAATGCCATCAATGAGCTCAATGCCAGTGGCTTCGCGCCATAAAGCCCGTGTAGACGCAGGCAAAGCCTCGCCAGCGGACACGCAGCGGCGCAATGACGTTCTGCGCACTTCGTTGCCCCGCGCAGACAAGGTGCGGTAAGACGTAGGAGCGGTAAACACCACCGTGGCACCAAATTCCTTGATGCCATCGAGCAGCTCCATGGGGCCGGCCTTGTCCAGAAGTACGGTGGACGCGCCCACCGACATCGGGAACAGTAGCAAGCCGCCCAGACCGAAAGTAAATGCCAAGGGCGGGCTGCCAATGAAAACATCGTCAGGACTGGGCTTGAGCACATAACTTGGCCAGCAGGCACAAATCGCCATTACGTCGCGATGGAAGTGCATGGTCGCCTTTGGAATGCCGGTCGTGCCGGAGGTAAACGCGATCAGGCAGGTGTCATCGGCGGCAGTACTGACGTTTTCAAACTCGGTACTCTGGCGTTCCATGGCGGCTTCAAGGCTGTCAGGGCCGCTGTAGTTGAAATGGCGCAGTTGGCGCAGCTGCGGCGTATCGAGTACTGCCAGACGCATTTCAGTCGACAAGCCCGCTTCGCACAATGCATGGCTAACCTTGGCGATGTCCAGAATCGGCCGGAGTTCTTTGGCGCGCAGCAGAGGCATGGTCGCCACTGCAATACCCCCCGCCTTGACGATACCAAACCAGCAAGCTGCCATCATGGGCGTGTTGGACGAATGCAGCAGCACCCGGTTCCCTGGCACCAACCCCATTTCCCTTGTGAGCACGTTTGCGATCTGGTTGGCGCGGTCGTTCAAATCACGGTAGGTCCAACAGGCGCCTTTGCCCCGGATGCACACGCGGTCGCCGCGCCCTTCGCGGATATGCCGATCCAGTAGCTCCGTTGCGCAGTTGATTTGCTCGCCAAACTGTAACTCCGGCAGAGTGAACAAGAAATCGGGTTGCAATTCCGGCGCGGGCAAATTGTCACGCGCAAAGGTGTCAATGTGGGCTGTGGTCATGGTTTGTGTCCGACGTCTTTGAGCAATTCACGCGCGATGATGAGCAACTGCACTTCGGTTGCCCCCTCGTAAATTCGCAGGGAACGGATGTCGCGGTAGAGGCGCTCAACGGGTTGTTCGCTGACTACACCCATGCCACCCCAGAGCTGCACGGCGGCGTCAATGACCTGCTGTGCCCCTTCGGTGCTGACCATCTTGGCCATGGCGGCTTCACGGGTCACGGTCTGCCCCTGGTCGCGCTGCCAGGCAGCGCGGTAGGTGAGCAGGGCCGAGCTATCGACCGTGGTGGCCATCTGTGCCAGTTTGGCCTGGGTTAGTTGAAAATCTGCCAGGGTCTGGTTGAACATCTTGCGGGTGGTGGCGCGCTGCAAGCCTTCATCGAGCGCACGGCGGGCAAAACCCAGCGCCGCAGCGGCGACCGAGGTGCGAAACACGTCCAGTGTTCGCATGGCAACCTTGAATCCTTCGCCTGCAGCCCCAATGCGTTTTGATAGGGGAATGCGACAGTCCTGAAAACGCAAGGTGCCCAGCGGGTGGGGTGACATGACGTGAATGCGTTCGCTCACACCAAAGCCCGGCGCATCGGCATCCACAATGAAGGCACTGATGCCACGCGAACCGGGCGCTTCACCGCTGCGTGCAAACACCACGTAAAAGTCGGCAATGCCGCCGTTCGAAATCCAGGTCTTGGTGCCGTTGAGCACCACGCTGTCACCCTCAATGTGCGCATTGCATTGCATGGCCGCCACGTCCGAGCCGGCGTCTGGCTCACTCAAGGCAAACGCGGCAATGGCCTCGCCTGCCGCGACGCGGGGCAAGTAGGCAAGCTTCTGCTGCATCGTGCCGGCCAGGCTAATGGCTCCGGAGCCCAGTCCCTGCATGGCAAAGGCGAAGTCGGCCAGTCCGTTGTGACGCGCCAGTGTCTCGCGGATGAGGCAAATGCTGCGGGTGTCCATGCTTTCGCCGACACCACCGTACTCGGTGCCGCCCACCGCATGGCGCAACCAGCCGCCGGTGCCCAACTGTCGTACCAAAGCGATGCACTCGGCATCTACATCGGGGCCGTGCGCATGTGCAATGTTTTCGACGCACCAGGCATCCAGGGATTTGGCTAGCTCTGCATGGTGGGGCTCAAAAAAGGGCCAGTTCAGGTAGTGGGTATCACTCATGGTGCGGCTTCCTTAGTTGCCCTGAAAGGCAGGCTTTTGTTTGGCGACGAATGCGTTGTAGGCACGACGAAAGTCTTCGGTCAGCATGCACAGTGCCTGCGCCTGCGCTTCGGCCTCAATGGCTTGGTCGATCGACATATTCCACTCCTGGTGCAGCATGGTTTTTGTAATGCCGTTCGCAAAGGCGGGGCCGCCAGCAATGTCGCTGGCCCAGGCTTGCGCTTCAGTCAGCAAGGTTTCCGGCGCGCTCAGGCGGTTGAGGAATCCAGCCCGCTCGGCCTCTTCTCCGCCCACGGAGCGGCCGCTGTACAACCAGTCGCTGGCGCGGCCCTGGCCGATGATGCGCGGCAATATGGCGCAGGCACCCATGTCGCAACCCGCCAGACCGACGCGGTTGAACAGAAAAGCCGTTTTGCTGCGTGCGGTGCCGATGCGCAAATCGGACGCCATGGCGGTAATGGCTCCCGCGCCGGCGCAAATACCATCGATGGCGGCGATGATGGGCTGCGGACAGGCGCGCATGGCTTTGACCAGATCACCGGTCATTCGGGTGAACATCAGCAACTCAGGCGCTGCCAATTGCACCAGCGGACCGATGATTTCATGCACGTCGCCGCCTGAGCAGAAGTTGCTGCCGGCACCGGTGACCACCACCACATTGACATCGCTGGCGTATTTCAATTGGCCGAAAAGGTCGCGCAATTCGGCGTATGAGGCGAAGGTCAGCGGGTTCTTTCGCTCCGGGCGGTTGAGCGTGATGGTGGCAACACCCCCTGCGCAGCCCCACTGGAAGTGCGTCGCTTGGTAGGCGGCCAAAGGCTTGCGGTTGGCAGCCAATAGTGTGGGGTCGATCGAAGACGAAATGTGAGAGTTCATTGAGATCGGTCCTGGTATCAATTGATGGGAGATGAAGGCAACGCGACGGTTTGGGAATTCAGCATGTGAACCCGCAAACCACCGAGTTGCCGGTACATCTGTGCGAGCGTCGCGGCGTCAAGACAGCCAAACAGTTCCAGCACCCATTGCTCGTGCTCTGTGGCCATGACTTCGAATTGCTTTCGGCCTTTTGGTGTCAGATTCAATATCCATGAACGTCGGTCTGTCGGACTGCTGGAGCGCACGACCAGACCGTCGCGTTCCAATTCGTCTGTGATCGCTGTGACGTTGGCCCCGCTGACCATCAAGTGACTGGAGAGGTCTTTCATGCGCAACCCATCGGGCTCTCGGTACAACTGGGCCAGATAGTCAAAACGCGGCAAACTGGTGTCGAAACGCACGCGCAGACGGTGGCGAATTTCGCCCTCCATCTGGGTGGTGCACGCCAGCATACGCAACCAAAGTTTGAGCGCAGCATGGTCGCTGGTGGTGCTGCGGGCCTCAAAACCCAAGCCATCGGCGGCATGGAGTGCATCGGCGCTGGCGTCCTGCCCAGGATTCAAAATTTTAGTCATATCGACAAGCAGCCCTTGTGGTGTATGCGCAAGCAGCTATTAAAAACATAGCAATTGCGGCAATGCCTAAGTGCGTAAAGCCCGCCACTGATCAAGCATTCAGCGCCAACTGCCCGGCACGCTCCAGATTGCGCTCCAGTTGGGTCTTGCCGCCAACATATTGCTTGGGCCACGCAATATCGGCATAGCCCTGCTCAGCCGCTGCGTGCAGCGTCCAGGCCGGGTCGGCCAGATGCGGGCGGGCCAGCGCACACAAATCGGCGCGTCCGGCGGCAATGATGGTGTTGACGTGATCGGCCTCGTAAATATTGCCAACGGTGATGGTGGGCACGTGCAGTTCGTTGCGAATCTTGTCGGAGAACGGCACCTGGAACATACGGCCATAGACCGGCTTCTCGTCCTTACTCACCTGCCCGGAAGAGACGTGGATGATGTCTGCGCCCGCCTCCTTGAACAGACGGGAGATTTCAGCAGCATCAGTTGGAGTGGTCCCACCCGTTACCCAGTCATGCGCAGAGATGCGCACCGACATCGGCTTGTCAGCGGGCCAGACGGCGCGCATGGCGTTGAATACTTCCAGCGGATAACGGCAGCGGTTTTCCAGGCTGCCTCCGTATTCGTCCGTGCGCTGGTTGGTGAGCGGCGAGATAAATGACGAAAGCAGGTAACCATGCGCGGCATGGAATTCAATCATGTCAAAGCCGGCGCTTTCTGCTCGCAGGGTTGCGGCGACAAAATCGGCCTTGACCTTGTCCATGTCGGCGCGCGTCATCTGGCGCGGCACTTGTGAGGCGCCAGCAACGTAAGGCAACGCCGATGGGGCAATCAGAGGCCAGTTGCCCTCAGCCAGTGGCTGATCAATGCCATCCCAGGCCAGCTTGGTTGAGCCTTTGCGGCCGGCGTGGCCAATTTGCATCGCCATCTTGGCTGTGCTGTTGGCATGCACAAAGCCAACAATGCGCTTCCATGCCTGGGTCTGCTCGTCATTCCAGATGCCTGCACACCCGGGGGTGATGCGTGCGTCGGCCGAGATGCAGGTCATCTCCGTGACGACGAGCGCTGCGCCACCCAGGCCACGCGCTGTGTAATGCTGGAAGTGGAAATCATCAGGCAAGCCATCGGCGGCCGAATAAGTGCACATGGGTGACACCACGACGCGGTTGGAAAGCGTCATGCCGCGCAGTTTGAATGGCGTGAACATCGGCGGAATCGGCTTGGCGGGCAGGCCGCACTTCTGGGCAAACCAGGTATCCACACTTTCGACGTATTTCGGGTCGCGCAGCTTCTGGTTGGCGTGACCGACGCGCTGGCTGGAGGTCAGCAGTGAGAACGCGAGTTGCTCGGGCTCCATGTGAACGTAGCGCTCAATGTCCTCGAACCAGGTCATGCGGTTGCGCGCCGCACTTTGCAACTTGAGTGCCTCGATTTCGCGCTCGGCCTGGTAGCGCGCCAGGCGCTCTGGAACGGTGCCTTCAGAACTATTGAGCACCTTGGCCAAGGATATGGCATCTTCCATAGCCAGTTTGGTGCCTGAGCCAATGGCAAAGTGGGCCGTGTGTGCGGCATCACCAATGAGCACAATATTGTCCTTGTGCCAGCGCTCGCACAAGACCCGATTGAACTTGATCCACATCGCGGAACCCCGCAGGTGGCGGGCGTTGGAGATCAGTTTGTGGCCATCAAGGAGGTCGGCAAACAGGTTCTCGCAAAAGGCAATCGATTGATCGACCTCGAACTTGTCCATGCCAGCCTTGAGCCAGGTGGTCTCAGGGGTTTCCACAATGAAGGTGGACATCTCTTCGTTGAACCGGTAGGCATGCAGGTTGAACCAACCGAACTCGGTTTGCTTGAAGGCAAATGTGAAGGCGTCGAGCTTCTTCTGGGTACCCAGCCAGATGAAGCGGCAGGTGCGCAGGTCGATGCGCGGATTGAAGTGCGCTTCGTGCTTGGCGCGCGTGGTCGAGAACACGCCATCGGCACCGACGACCAGGTCGTATTCCTTGGTATAGATGTCGGTATCGGTGATCTCTTGCTCCCACAGCATCTTGACACCCAGTTCAGCGGCGCGGTGCTGAAAAATCTGAAGCAACTTCAGACGTGCAATGCCGCAAAAACCGTGGCCACCTGAGGTGATTTTTCGGCCTTTGAAGTGGACATCAATGTCGTCCCAATGGTGGAAATTGGCTTCAATTTCATTGACTACCTGCTCATCAGCATCCCGGAAGCCATCCATGGTTTTGTCGGAAAAGACGATGCCCCAGCCAAAGGTGTTGTCGGCGGCGTTACGGTCAATCACAGTGATGTCGTGCGCCGGGTTGGCCTTCTTCATCAAGATTGCAAAATACAAACCCGCGGGTCCCCCGCCTAAACATGCGATACGCATTGCGTCTCTCCTATCGTTGAGTCGTCAAAACTGCCGCCTGGCATGGCGACTCGGTTCGATGCCGAATAGTCTGCAATTGCAAGACCGTCGGGTTGACTGGGTGTACTTTATTTGTGAATAGTTCATATGTAAAGTATATTTTGACTCAATTTTTTAGGTGTTTACCCGTGCGCGGTCCGCATTCATTGGGGTCGCAATCCCGACTTGGCGGCTGTCGGCCGATCGTGAGCGGATGTATAAAGCGGGAGGCTTGTTGTAAACGGTAGTCGCCAAGTCAACCTGAGGAACCCCATATGAACCATTCATTCACCCGTCTGACCACAGCGCTGGTTCTGGGTCTGCTGGCGTTAACGGCCCAGGCGGATACCTGGCCTTCGCGCCCCATCAAATTTGTCGTGCCATTCGGTCCAGGCGGCGCCAATGATTTGGTGGCGCGTGCAGTTGCTGAAGGCGTTGCGAAGCAATTGGGGCAAGCCGTTGTGGTGGAGAACAAACCCGGTGCAGGATCTGTGTTGGGGGCTGATGTGGTTGCCAAGTCAGCGCCAGACGGCTACACCTTTTTGACGCCGGCGGCCGGTGTCATCACCAACGCAATGATCAAGAGCAAGATGCCCTACAAAGAGGACGATTTGGTGCCTGTGGCCATGATGGCGGTCAGTCCGTCCATCATCGTCGTTCCAATGGACTCACCGATCAGGGACCTCAAAGGTCTCGTGGCGGCCTCCAAAACCGGTGTGGGGTTGAACTTTTCCACAGCAGGTACGGGAAGCACGCCGCATTTTGTGGCCGAAATGCTGCGCCATGAAGCTGGGGCAAAGTTGCAGGTTATTCCCTACAAGAGCGGGTCTGAGGGTGTGTTCGCCGTCATGGGCAAACAGGTTGATGCGACGTCTGAGGCCAGCGTGGTTGTTCTGCCGCAGATCAAGGGCGCCAAACTGCGCGCCATTGCGTCGACCTGGAGCAGTCGCATCGCGGAGTTGCCGGATTTGCCGACCGCCAAGGAACAAGGCTTCTCCGGCGTGCTGATTGGGCATTGGTCTGGCGTGTTTGCACCCAAGGGTACCCCCGACGAAATCCTGGACAAGATGAACCGCGCAGTGGATGCTGCACTCAAGACCTCCGAGCTGCGCGCACGCCTGATTCCACAGGGCATTGACCCGGTGGGTGGTTCACGCGTCGATTTCACCAAGTTCATCGCTGCAGAGAAAGCGCGGTTGGCGCCCATCGCCCGCAGTGCAGATATGAGGGAGGACTGACGGGGTGGCCGCATTCGGGATGAAATCCCTCGTGGTCTTGAGTCACAAGTGCGCCGCAATGGCCTTTGTGCTGGCGTTGGTTGCGTGCTCGTCTGCTCCGCCGATACATGATCCGGTTGTGCAGATGCCGTTGCGTGAGGTGCCATCGCGCCTGACTCTGGATCAGGCCCACGATGTGACGATCTATGCCATCAGTCTGGTGGGTACACCCTACCGCCATGGGGGAAACACGCCAGAAGCGGGCTTTGACTGTAGCGGGCTCATCGGCCACGTGTACAAGGCTCGGGGCGCCATAGCCATGCCCCGCACTGTGGCTCGCTTGCAAGATGCGGGGCAGTCGGTGCCACCAGACAGTGTTCGAACCGGTGACCTGGTGCTATTCGGCCAGCGAGGCGAGGCCACCCACGCCGGCATTTATGTGGGCGACAACCGTTTCGTGCATGCACCGTCTACCGGTGGTGAAGTTCGCTTGGAAAGCCTATCGTCCAAATACTGGGCAGCCCAACAAGTCGCGTTCAGACGGCCATGACACTAGGCTTTCACCACGAACGCGCCGCGAAGTGCATCAGTATCAAAGCCCTGCGAATTTCCGTTCTGCGTGGCAAACCGGTAGAGTGCTGCGGCGTAGATGCCAGACAGGGCGCCATGCACCAGGAATGACAGCAGTACGGCACCAATCGTCAGAACCAGGCTAAACACAATCAGGATAGCGCTTCCGCCGGTTGCGGCAGTAACGACAAGCGCTAAACCCAGTGCCACTACGAAGAACTGAATCAAGGAAAATGCAACACCCAAGCCGGCCTGACCTACCAGGTTTTCGCCCCAGGTGCGTTTCAAAATCAGGGCGCTTTCCTTTACTGCCTCTACGGGCCCCACGTCACGCGCTACCAAAACCGGCACGACCAGATAGGTCGCCACGGTCCAGCCTGCGCCCAGCAGGCCGACAATGATGCGGCCCAAGAATCCAACCCGCTCGGCAACGGCACGTAGCAGCATACCAACCGTTGCGGCGATGGCTGCGTAGCCAAGAATCGACGTCCACTTGGAGGCCGCCATGCGCAAGCCGTCCGAGAGTGTGGGCGTGCCACCGTCCAATCTGATCATGGCGGCACCCACGAGAGCTGCATTGAAGAAAAAGATGACGAAGTACTGCGTGAGATAGAACAAAAAACCAATGGCATAAAACGTGCCACTGCTGACGGCGGAGCCGTGACCGGATCGGCTGCCGAAAACAACCCAACCCATAACGGGTATGGCAAAGGAGGCAAGAACCGCCAACATGGCCATGGAAGATACCAGCGGAAACAGAAGTAACTTACGGTCTTGCTTCAATACGGCAGCACTGGCCTTGACGAGTTGCCAGCTGCGCGAAAGACGTTCAAACATGGTTGGATTCTCCGGATTAATGGTCGGCAGGCGGGCCCTGTCGGTTGAATTGAGAGCGTCGCATTAACAGTAGGAGCGGCAGCGCTGCCAGCATCATCACACCAAATACCAGAAATAGGTGCTCAAAAGCCAGCATGGCGGCCTGTTTGCGCAGCATGCCGTCGAGCAGCATCAGAGCCTTTTGATGTGAGGCGGCTTCGTTGTTGCCATGCGACCGCATCAGCTGTTCCAGCTGCGCCAAGCGGTGGGTCGCTGCGTCGGTGAACTGGCTGATATGGTGAAGCATTTCGCCCCGGTTACTTTCCTGGAATTGCGAAAAAAGGGTGGCCGAACTGGCAATTCCCACCGAACCGCCCAGCTGGCGCAAAAGTGCGTACAGCCCGCTGGCAGGCGCAATTTGTTGGGGTGGCAAGTCGCCCAGGGCGAGGTTGTTCAGCGGAATAAAGACCATGCCCAGGCCCACGCCGCGCAGCACCATGGGCCAGAAAAAGTCGTCGGCGCCGGACTGCACAGTGAACAGTGAGTGCGACCACATGGAGTAAGCAAAGATCAAACCACCCATTACCACCAGCAGGCGAAGATCGACTTTGAGTTTGGGAATCATCTTGCCGACGATGGCCATGGTCACTCCAGATGCAATGGCGCCTGGTAGCACGGCCATTCCAGTGTCCCAGGCGGTAAAGCCAATCAGCGTTTGGGCATAGACCGGAAACACGAAAACCACGCTGAACAGCGCGGCACCGACTACGAAGCCAAATACCAGTGACACGGCGAACTGACCATTTTTCAGAATACGCAGATCAACGATGGGGTGCGGGTGGCGCAGCTCGTTCCAAACAAACAACGCCATGGCGCTGGCGCTGGTCATGGCATAGGCAATGATCTCGCGAGAGGCCCACCAATCCATCTTGCCCCCACGCTCCAGCATGGTTTGCAGGCAACCAATGCCGATGGTCAGCAACAGCAGGCCGGCAAAGTCAACCTTTTCGGCGCGGCTGCCAAATCTTTGTTCCGGTACGTACATCAGTGCCAGAAGCAGGGCAACGGCGCCCAGCGGGATGTTGATGTAAAAAATCCACGGCCAAGAAGCGGCGTCGGTAATGTATCCGCCCAGTGTGGGGCCAAGCATGGGCCCGGTCATGATGCCCAGCCCAAAGATTGCCATGCCGGTGCCTGCCTCTTCGGGAGGGAAGGTCTCGAACAGTGTGGCCTGTGCGGTCGATATCAACCCGCCACCACCTAGCCCCTGCACGATACGCCAGAACACCAGACCGCCCAGCGTGTCGGCATTGCCGCACATGAAGGACGAGAACACAAAAAGCATGATCGACAGCGCAAAGTAGTTGCGCCGCCCGAACCAGTTGGCCAGCCAGCTGGAGATGGGAAGCACGATGACGTTTGCCACCACATAGCCAGTGGAGACCCAGGTGATTTCATCCAGTGTCGCGCCTAGCGAGCCCATCATGTGGGGAACGGCGACGTTGACGATGCTGGTGTCCACCAGTTCCAGAACGGAGGCCAGCGTCACCGTCATCGCAATCAGGATGCGCGCGCGGTAGATTTCCTCGGGCGTCTGGACCCGCCGCAGCGAGGGGGCAATCGGTTTCACGCCGACCTCAGCGGGTGGTGATGACCACGGTCACGCTCATGCCCGGACGCAGCAGGCGCGTGGCATCGTCCGATTGCTGGATGCGAATGCGCACCGGGATGCGCTGGATCACCTTGGTGAAGTTACCGGTGGCGTTGTCAGGCGGCAGCAGTGCAAAGCGCGCGCCGGTGGCAGGGCTGATGGATTCCACCTGGCCTTGAACCGCCACGCCGGGGTAGGCGTCAATTTCCACGCTGGCGCTTGCGCCCAGCTTGACATCCTTCATTTCGGTTTCCTTCAGGTTGGCGGTGACCCACAGGTCGGACAGCGGAACCACTGACAGCAGGGGCTGGCCGGCTTGCACCAGTTGGCCTGGCTCCACGTTTCTGGCTGCGACCACACCGCTGGTAGGGGCCGCGATACGCGTGTCGGCCAGTTGGTTAGCGGCCAGGTCGCGTGCAGCGCGGGCAGCTTCGACCTTGGCCTGGGCGGCGGTCAAGGCGGCGCTGCTGGCGGTGATTTGCTCAGAAGCGGAGTTGGCGCTTTGTTTGCTGGTTTCCACTTGAGCCAGTGCAGCGCGGGCAGCGGCTTGGGCGGCGTCCAGCGCTTGCGGTGAGAGCATTTTCTGGGCGACCAGGTCGCGCGTGCGCTCCAGGTCCTTTTGGGCCTTGTCTGCATTGGCCAGCGCCAACTCTACCGTGGAGCGGGCCGCCGCAGCGGTGGCGCGCGCAGCCGACACCTGAGCGCCTGCCTGGCCCGTGTGCTGATTGCTGCCCGCTCCAGCGACGGCCAACGCCAGATCGGCCTCGGCCTGGGCCAGCCGGGCGCGGTAGTCGCGGTCGTCAATGCGTGCCAGCAGGTCACCCGCCTTCACGGCCTGGTGCTCTTTGACCACTACTTCAGCAACGAACCCGCCCACACGCGGCAACACGGGCACGATGTGCGAGTCCACCTGCGCGTTGTCGGTCGTGATGTGGGATTGCCCCCAGTACCACTTCCAGCCCATCCATCCGCCAATGGCCAGCAGGGTGAGCAGCATGATCAAGCGGGCACGGTTGGGTTTGCTTGCCGTGGCCGTGTCGGGTGCAACGTTGGTTTGTACGGACGAAGAATCTGGGCTGGTGTCGCTCATGGATAGTTTTTGTGCGTTTTGAGGAGGCGGTCTTCTTTGCTGACCAATTGGTCATTATTATAGGTTTCTAGCCAACGCCACATCCACCACACAGTCGTAAAAGGTTGGGCCCGCACCCATGTCGGTCAGATTCTGGCTGGTGAGTTCGTTGACATTGGTGCCGGCCAGCCCCAGCTTGCGCCACCAAACACCGAGTCCATGGACTACGCCTGGTCGCGCACGTTTGGAGACAACCGCTTTGCAGATGTACTCGCCGCGCGGGTTGAATACCCGAACGACGTCACCAGACTGGATGGCGCGTGCATGCGCATCCTGCGGGTGCATTTCCAGAATGGGTTCGCCCTCAATATCGCGCAGGCTCTTCACATTGACAAAGGTGGAATTCAGGAAGTTGCGTGCCGGGGGTGAAATCATGGCCAGCGGGTACAGTGCTGAACTGTCGGCCACCTCGTGATTGGGGACATGGTTGGGAAAACCGTCCTGCCCCTGGGCTTGTAGTCGTGCACTAAAAAATTCGCAGCGGCCCGAGGGTGTCGGGAAACCGCCCTCGGCAAACGGTGCATCTGCCATAGGCAGCTTCGCAAAGCCCTGGCGTAGCAGCAGGTCAAAGTCGACCGCCGGCCCATAAGCCGTGCGGCAGAGACTCTCGTCGTTCTCGCTAAAACAGGGATCGAGAAAGCCCGGGTCAGCAAGTCCCATGTGCGCTGCCAACTCACGGAAAATCTGCGTGTTGGACTTGGCTTCGCCTACTGGCGCGATGGCAGGGCGGTTGAGTAGAACGTCGGTGTGGCCGTAGCTCAGGTGCACGTCCCAATGCTCCAGTTGCGTGGTGGCGGGCAGGATGTAGTCGGCGTAATCGGCGGTGTCGGTCTGGAAGTGCTCTAGCACAACGGTGAAAAGATCCTCCCTCGCAAAACCGGCCACAACCTTGCTGGAGTCTGGTGCCACGGCGACGGGATTGCTGTTGTAGACCACCAGCGCCTCGATGGCGGGGCCAAACTCGGGCGAGGCTCCACGCAGCAGATCGTTGCCAATCGTCACCATGTTGATGGTGCGCGGTGAGCGCCCGGCCAGCAGGTCCGGGCGTTGCAGCGCCTGTCGGTTCACAGGAAACAGGCTGGAACTGGACAGCAGCACACCACCTGAACGGTGCCGCCAAGCTCCGGTCAGAGCGGGCAGGCAGGCAATGGCCCGCACGGCGTTGCCACCACCTTTGACCCGTTGTAGTCCATAGTTCATGCGGATGGCTGCGGGCTCGCCACGCTGCATACAGTTGGCATAGTCCCGCGCCAGTGAGGTGATTTGCTCCACCGAAATACCACACACCTCGGCTGCACGCTCGGGCGGCCACTGCATTGCCCTATCCCGAAGTGCCTCCCAACCCAGGGTGTACTGGGCGATGTAGTCGTGGTCCAGCCAGTCATTGGCGATCAGCTCGTGCATCATTGACAGCGCGAGCGCGGCGTCAGTGCCAGGCATCAGGGCAATGTGTTCATGGCATTTTTCTGCCGTTTCGCTTTTGCGTGGGTCAATGCAAATCAGCTTGGCGCCGTTGCGCCTGGCCACCTGGGCGTAGCGCCAGAAGTGCAGATTGCTGGTAATCGAATTGCTGCCCCAGATGAGGATCAGTTTGGACTCGGCAAAAAACTCCACCCGCATGCCCACCTTGCCGCCCAGCGTCTGGATCAGGCCCTCGCCACCCGCTGTGGAACAGATGGTGCGGTTCAACAACGAGGCGCCTAATTGGTGAAAGAAGCGTGCGGCAATGCTCTCGCTCTGCACCAGCCCCATGGTGCCAGCGTAGCTGTAGGGCAGGATGGCTTGGGCCGATCCTGGGCCGCGCGTGGCAATAGCCTTCAATCGGCCTGCGATATCGGTCAGTGCCGACCCCCAGCTGACCGGCTCAAACTGCCCGGAGCCCTTGGGCCCGCTGCGCCTGAGCGGATGCAGGATGCGCTCGGGGTGGTAGGTCCGCTCGGTGTAGCGCGACACTTTGGCGCACAGGACGCCATCAGTATGGGGGTGGTCCGAGTTACCGTGGACTTTGGTGGCAACGCCGTCCTGCACTGTGGTGATCAGGGAGCAGGTGTCGGGGCAGTCGTGTGGGCAGGCACCGATGACGTTCACCGGGCCAGCGACGGGGATAGGGAAATTTGAATCACGCATGGGGGTCATGGTAAAGCCAGTGGCGTAATAATGCCCTATCGCCCAACGGATTTACTGGCACACCACCTATGAAATTGATTGACGAACTGGTATCGGCTAGCCCCTCCATTGCGGCCATCCGGCGCGACATCCACGCGCACCCCGAACTGTGTTTTGAGGAAAATCGAACAGCAGATGTCGTGGCGGCCCAACTGACGCAGTGGGGCATCCCGGTGCACCGCGGCATGGGCACCACCGGCGTAGTGGGTATTGTCAAGGCGGGCACGTCTGACCGCGCGATTGCCTTGCGCGCCGATATGGACGCCCTTCCCATGCAGGAGTTCAATACCTTCGCCCATGCCAGTCAGCACGCCGGCAAGATGCACGCCTGCGGTCACGATGGTCACACCGCCATGCTGCTGGCAGCAGCGCAGCATTTCTCCACCCAGCGCAACTTTGACGGCACCGTGTATCTGATTTTCCAGCCGGCTGAAGAGGGTGGTGGTGGCGCCCGCGAAATGATCAAGGACGGTCTGTTTCAGAAGTTTCCAGTGGAAGCCGTGTTTGGCATGCACAACTGGCCGGGTTCCGAGGTCGGCCGCTTTGCCGTCAGCCCCGGGGCGGTCATGGCGTCGAGTAACGAATTCAAAATCACCATTCGCGGCAAGGGCGGACACGCGGCCATGCCGCACATCGCACTCGACCCGGTGCCAGTGGCGTGTCAGATGGTGCAGGCGTTTCAAACCGTCATTAGTCGTAACAAGAAGCCAATTGATGCAGGCGTTATCTCGGTCACCATGATCCACGCAGGCGAAGCTACCAACGTGATTCCCGACAGTTGCGAACTGCAGGGCACGGTGCGCACCTTTAGCATCGAAGTGCTGGACATGATTGAGCAGCGCATGGGCGAAATTGCCAGTCACACCGCAGCGGCGTTCGGCATGGAATGCAGTTTTGAGTTCGTGCGCAACTACCCGCCCACTATTAACTCGGCCAAAGAGGCGGAGTTTGCCCGCAAGGTGATGATCAGCATCGTGGGTGAGGAGCGGGTGCAAGACCAGGAGCCCACCATGGGCGCCGAGGACTTTGCCTACATGCTGATGGCCAAGCCTGGCTGCTATGCGTTCATTGCCAATGGTGATGGCGCGCACCGCGAGATGGGTCATGGCGGTGGCCCGTGTATGCTGCACAATCCCAGTTACGACTTTAATGACGCGCTGATTCCGCTGGGGGCGACCTATTGGGTTCGATTGACAGAAGCCTGGTTGGCTCCCAAGCAAAGCGGCTGACCTGCGGGTCGCTGCGATGCAAGTCAGTCCTCGTGGGGTACTTGAGTATGATGCAAGTTCAAGTGAAAAAGGGAGTGGACCAGTGACCGCCTGGAACGAATTGAATTCTCGAGAAAAATCGCGGGAACTGCCGCAAGCAGTCAAGCGCCAAATAGCTCCGGGCATGGCGCGCTATGTGTTTATCCACGATGATCTGGAAGTGGATAACCCCACTGTCGATTCATCTGGACGCTACTTTGTTTCACCACGTGAATACGGCTTCTCCATCCGCGGCTTCAAGGGCGGCAAGACCGCTTGGGCGCGTGACTTTTCTGGCGGCACCATGCTGGTGGTCAATGCCGAAGGTCTGTCCCACGTTTTGTCGCCAAAAATCCCAGCGCGCATTCTGTTTGTTGCCGACGACGGCGCCGTACTCCAAGACACTGGCCTGACAGATCTCACACCGGCTCGCGTCCCTGACCTGACGACCGTGCGATTGACGATCAATGCCACATTTGATCTGCATGGTGAAAACCCCGAGGCCGCTCGTACCTTGCTGATGCGAATGGTCGACCGCGCCGTTCTGAGCGGCCCACGCCAGGGCGAGTCCGAGGCCGTGGTTGTGGATCATATGTTTGAGTCCAGTGCCGTTGTCGGTACTGGAGACGGTAGTGATCGCCGGCGATCCAGCGACACGGATTTTTCTCAGCTGCTTGATATCTGAGCAGCACAAGCGCGTTCTGCTCTCAAGCCGGAAAACGCACTGCTGCGAGTTGTAGTAAGCCGTCAAAAATCAGGTTGTCCACCAGGTCAAACGGTACTGACATGCTGGGTGCCATTTTCCACCCCGCACCACCCGTCATCACGCACATGGGTTCGTCCCCGCAATGCGTACGCACATGCTGCACCATGCGTTCCACAGCTCCGGCAATGGCATAGGTCCCACCACTGGTCAGCGCGTCACTGGTATTGGTGGGGAACTCCCGCACTTCACCGGTGGGTACATGCAGGCCGGCCGTGCCGGACTCCAGAGCACGCAGCATGATGCCGTGACCCGGCAAAATCAGTCCGCCCAAAAACTTGCCGCTGGCGTCCAGCGCTTCAACCGTGACTGCGGTACCGACCATCACGACCACCATGGGTCGCGGTGCGCCTTGGGCCAGCATGCGGTGGTAGGCGCCAATCATCGCGACCCAGCGGTCTGCCCCCAGCCGCGTAGGGTAGTCGTAACCATTGCGCAGCCCGGCCTCCGCTTCACTGGCTACTACCCACTGGGGTGACACATCCCATAGTTCCATCTGTTCCTGCAGCCGCCGCTTGACGGCGTCGGCCGCCACGGCACACCCCAAAATATGTGCCGGCGCAGCCAGCCCGTGCCAGGCACCGTCAGACAGCTTTTCAATATTTTCAAGAAACTCGGCGCCCTGGGCCAACAACGGGGCGTCAGGTCGGGGAGAAGCGTATTGCGCCCATTTCAGGCGTGTGTTGCCGATATCCAGTGCAAGAAAAGTCATGCAGCATTATCCTTGGCGCCAGGGTAAGCCCTGCAGGCGCCAGCCGCCTTTTTTGCCCCGATGGGCCTGTGCATCCGGGTCGCCTTCAAAGCCTTCCAGAATGTTATAGGCCTGCAGGCCTAGTTCGGTTGCCCGCTTGGCCGCCGCTATTGATCGCACACCACTGCGGCACAGCAGGACCAGCTTGGAACCCTTGGGCCCCGCTTCAAGGATCTCTTCGTCAAATGCCGGATTCATAGCCATGCCGGGCCACTGCTTCCAGGCCAGGGCAACTGCGCCAGGGATAAAACCTACCCATTCGCGCTCGGCATCGGTGCGCACGTCCACCAGTACGGCCTCTCCTGCTTGCCACCACGCACAGGCCAGCGCTGGTGATATGTCTCCTGCATAGCCCGGCGCCGGGCGCACGGTGTGGGCGTCCATGCCATCGGCATCGTGTCGTACACCCGAAGTCAGGTTGGCTGGTACGGCCTCGTCTATGCGTCTTGGTTTGGGTAAGTGGAGTGCCGCCATGATGGCCTTGAATGCGTCGACTGACTTACCCGCCAAACGGGGGTTTCCCACGCGTTCGGACCCAATGGTCGAGTGCGTGCGTCCCTGGTAGTCATGGCCCGGCCAGACGGTGGTGGTGTCCGCCAGCTTGAACAGCACTTGGGTTAGCGAGTGGTACATGTCTTCTGCGCTGCCTGACTGAAAATCGGTGCGACCACAACCGTTGACTAATAGCGAGTCGCCGGTCAAGACATGGTCGCGCCAGAGAAAACTCATGCTGCCGGCGGTATGCCCAGGCGTGTGCAGAGCCTTGATGACTTCGCTGCCAAAGCGCAGTTCATCGCCGTCGACCAGTTGCATGGCGGCCGTAGTGATGCCGCAAGCCTGGGGCGCAGCTGTTTGGGCGCCGGTATGCTCAGCCAGCAATCCGGCGCTGGTGATGTGGTCTGCGTGGGCGTGAGTCTCTACCGTCCACAGCAGCTTGAGCCCGTATTGGCGCAGGGTGCCAAGGTCGCGCTCCAACTGTTCGTCTACCGGGTCAACGATGACGGCTTCCCGCGTGGTTTCGTCAAAAATGACATAGGTGTATGTGCTGGATGCGGGGTCAAAAAGCTGTATCGGTTGCATAGGAATTTTTCTCCGGCAGGTAAGGCACCACTCAGGCGCCGATGGAACGCACTTTAATGGATTTGAAAGCGTCTTTGCCTGATTGAAATCGGTCGCGCGTAAGTCCTTGTTGGGGTAAATGGTTTACAGTTGACGTTTACGTAAACGTCAACCACGCCACAAATAGGCTTGGTGATTTAGGAGCGCTCCATGACCGACTTGTCCGCTGAATTCAAAGCCCTGGCCAACTACCGCCCTACTAACAAGGTGCGCTTCGTCACAGCCGCCAGCCTGTTTGACGGGCACGATGCGGCCATCAACATCATGCGTCGCATCTTGCAAAGCATGGGTGCCGAAGTCATTCACCTCGGTCATAACCGCAGCGTGGACGAGGTGGTGACCGCTGCCCTACAGGAAGACGCGCAGGGTATCGCCATCAGCTCCTACCAGGGTGGGCATGTGGAGTACTTCAAGTACATGGTGGACTTGCTCAAGGCCCGTGGCGGCGCCCATATCCAGGTGTTTGGCGGCGGCGGTGGCGTGATTGTGCCCAGCGAAATTGCTGAATTGCAGGCCTATGGTGTGACCCGCATCTATAGCCCGGAAGATGGTCAGCGCATGGGCCTGGCCGGGATGATCGGCGAGATGGTGATGCGCTGTGACCAAGACCTGACTGGTTTTGCCCCCGTCGCGCTAGATGCCATTCAGGGTCACACCACGCAGTCCTGGCGCGCGTTGGCACAACTCATCACCGGATTGGAATCTTTGGGAGAAAAACACCCGCTAAGCCCCGTACTGCGTGCACAGGCTGCTACCAAAAAGATACCGGTTCTGGGCATTACCGGTACCGGTGGTGCAGGAAAATCATCGCTCACCGATGAATTGATCCGCCGCCTGCGCCTGGACTTGGGCGATGCCATGCGCTTGGCGGTCATCTCAATCGATCCTTCGCGCAGAAAAAGCGGTGGTGCCCTGCTGGGCGACCGAATCCGTATGAACGCCATTGGTCCGTGGCAAAACGGCGAGCGCGTCTTCATGCGCAGTCTGGCCACGCGGGACTTTGGCTCTGAGATCAGCCAGGCCTTGCCTGACGTGATTGCAGCCTGCAAGGTTGCAGGGTTCGATGCGATCATCGTGGAAACCTCCGGCATCGGCCAGGGCGATGCCGCCATCGTGCCGCTGGTGGACATTCCCATGTACGTCATGACACCCGAGTTTGGCGCGGCCAGCCAGCTGGAAAAAATCGACATGCTGGACTTCGCCGAGTTTGTTTCCATCAACAAATTTGACCGCAAGGGCGCCAGTGACGCCCTGCGCGACGTTTCCAAGCAGGTCCAACGCAACAAGGAAGCCTGGACCGTGCCGCCAGACCAGATGCCGGTGTTTGGCACCGTGGCGGCACGTTTCAACGATGACGGTGTGACCGCGCTTTACCAGGCGTTGTTGCCACGTTTGCAGGAGCTGGGCTTAGCCGTGACGGGCGACGGCGTGCTGCCCAAGGTTACCGTGCGCCACAGCAGCAACCAGACGCCGGTCGTGCCCGCCGCCCGCACCCGCTACCTGGCTGAGATCACTGACACCGTGCGCGGCTACAAGCAGCAGGCCCGGGCCCAGGCGCGCCTGGCGCGCGAAATCCAGCAACTGAGCGAAAGCGCCCGCATGCTCATCGATGACGATGCCACCCGCGATGGTGCCAAGAACACGGTGCTGCGTTTGGCATCCGAGCGCATTGAGCGCCAGGACCCGGCCGCCAAAAAGCTGGTAGCCCAGTGGCCCGAGATGCAGCGTGCCTATGCCGGTGACGAATACGTCGTCAAGATCCGCGACAAGGAACTGCGCACGGCCCTCACCACCAAGTCGCTCAGCGGCACCACCATCCGCAAGGTGGCTCTGCCCACCTATGAGGACCACGGTGAAATACTGAAGTGGCTGATGCTGGACAACGTGCCCGGCAGTTACCCCTATACCGCTGGCACCTTTGCCTTCAAGCGTGAGGGCGAGGACCCCACCCGCATGTTCGCCGGCGAGGGCGATGCCTTTCGCACCAACCGCCGTTTCAAGCTGCTGAGTAGCGGTATGGCGGCCAAACGCCTGTCCACCGCCTTTGACTCGGTCACGCTCTATGGCAACGACCCCGACCCACGCCCGGACATCTACGGCAAGGTGGGCAACAGCGGCGTCAGCATTGCCACGCTGGACGACCTGAAGGTGCTGTACGGTGGCTTTGACTTGTGCAACCCGGCTACGAGCGTGTCCATGACCATCAATGGTCCGGCACCCAGCATTCTGGCCATGTTCATGAATGCGGCCATCGATCAGAACCTGGAAAAATTCCAGGCTGATAACAGCCGTCAACCCACGGATACGGAAGCCGCCAAGATTCGTGAATGGGTGCTGGCCAACGTGCGCGGCACAGTGCAGGCCGACATCCTGAAAGAGGATCAGGGGCAGAACACCTGCATCTTCTCCACGGAATTCAGCTTGAAGGTTATGGGCGACATCGCCGAGTACTTTGTGCACCACAACGTGCGCAACTTCTACAGCGTGTCCATCAGCGGCTACCACATTGCCGAGGCGGGTGCCAACCCGATTAGCCAGTTGGCTTTCACGTTGTCCAACGGATTCACGCTGGTTGAAGCCTACCTGGCGCGTGGCATGCACATCGACGACTTTGCGCCCAATCTGAGCTTCTTCTTCAGCAACGGCATGGACCCGGAGTACACCGTCATGGGCCGCGTGGCGCGTCGTATCTGGGCCGTGGCGATGAAGGAAAAATACGGCGCGAACGAGCGCAGCCAGAAGCTGAAGTACCACATTCAGACGAGTGGGCGCAGCCTGCATGCGCAGGAGATCCAGTTCAACGACATCCGCACCACGCTGCAAGCGTTGATCGCCATTTACGACAACTGCAACAGCCTGCACACCAACGCCTTTGACGAAGCCATCACTACGCCGACTGAAGATTCGGTGCGTCGCGCGATGGCCATCCAGCTCATCATCAACCGCGAGTGGGGCCTGGCCAAGAACGAGAACCCCAATCAGGGCGCCTTCATCATCGAAGAACTCACCGAACTGGTCGAAGAAGCCGTGCTGTCCGAATTCACGGCAATAGCAGACCGCGGTGGCGTGCTGGGTGCCATGGAGACCGGCTACCAGCGCGGCAAGATTCAGGACGAGAGCATGACCTACGAGATGCTCAAGCACACCGGAGAGCTGCCCATTATTGGTGTCAACACTTTCCGCAACCCGCATGGCGACCCGGTGAACGATAAGCTGGAACTGGCCCGCTCCACGGATGATGAGAAGCAGAGTCAGTTGAAGCGCCTGGCCGAGTTCCATGCTGCGCACGCCGCAGAATCACCCGCTGTCCTCAAGCGCCTTCAACAGGCCGTCATCGACAACAAGAACGTGTTTGAGGTGTTGATGGATGCCGTGCGCGTCTGTTCGCTGGGGCAGATTACCAACTCGCTGTTTGAAGTGGGTGGGCAGTACCGGCGCAGTATGTAGCGGCTAGACGTCAAACCGAGAAATAGTTTTCTGTATTTTGTGGAGTAGGCGTTAGGCCGTGCAAAGCCGCGTTATGCTCCACACCGCGTGCAAACCCCATGGTGATCCTATGGGGTTTGCGGTATTGTTCATCTGGACCAGGCCACCCGCCCCGCGTCCAGCCCAACCTTGAAATCTGCTGCAGGACACGACCCTGCAAGGAGTAAATGCCGATGCCATCGTACGAGCCACTGCGTCTGCATGTGCCGGAGCCCACTGGGCGACCAGGCCATGACACCGATTTTTCCTATCTCCCCCTGTCTGAAGCCGGTGCTGTGCGCCGCCCCCCGGTTGACGTACAGGCCGCACAAACCAGCGACCTGGCCTTCACGCTGATCCGCGTCCTGGACAAGGACGGCAATGCTGTCGGTCCGTGGGCACCGGACCTGGATGTGGCCGGGTTGCGCAAGGGCTTGCGCGCCATGGTCAAGACACGTGCTTTCGATGCGCGCATGCAGATTGCCCAGCGGCAGAAGAAGATGTCGTTTTATATGCAGTGTCTGGGCGAAGAAGCCATTGCCTGCGCCCACGCCATGGCCTTGACCGACGGCGACATGTGCTTCCCTACCTACCGCCAGCAGGGCCTGCTGCTGTCGCGCGACGACGTGTCCATGGTGGACATGATCTGCCAACTCTTCTCCAACCAGCACGACCCGCTCAAAGGCCGTCAGTTGCCGGTGATGTACTCCAGCAAGAAGCAGGGCTTTTTCTCGATCTCGGGCAATCTGGCCACCCAGGTGATTCAGGCCGTGGGTTGGGCCATGGCCTCGGCCATCAAAGGCGACACCAAGGTGGCATCGAGCTGGATTGGCGATGGGGCCACGGCCGAGGCCGATTTTCACACCGGGTTGACCTTTGCCCATGTTTACCGCGCGCCGGTTATTTTGAACGTTGTCAATAACCAGTGGGCCATTTCCACTTTTCAGGCCATTGCCGGCGGCGAGGGCACCACCTTCGCGGCGCGCGGTGTGGGCAGCGGCATTGCATCCCTGCGCGTGGATGGCAACGATTTTCTGGCTGTGTATGCGGCGTCCCAATGGGCGCTGGAACGGGCGCGGCGCAACCTCGGCCCATCGCTGATCGAGTGGGTGACTTACCGCGCCGGGCCGCACTCCACGTCAGATGACCCCAGCAAGTACCGCCCGGCCAACGACCCTGCACGCTTCCCGCTGGGGGACCCGATTGCTAGGCTCAAACAGCATTTGATCAAGCTGGGCGCCTGGACCGACGCCGAGCAAGATGCCATGCAAAAGGAGTTGGAAGCTGAAGTGTCGGCCGCTCAGAAAGAGGCCGAGCGCTACGGCACCCTGGCCGACGGCATGGTGCGCAGCCCGGCCGAGATGTTCGAAGATGTGTACAAAGTTATGCCCGAGCACTTGCGCCGGCAGCGTCAGGAGTTGGGAATATGAATACATCTTCAATGACGATGATTCAGGCGCTGCGAAGCGCCATGGACGTGATGCTGGAGCGCGACGACAACGTGGTCGTCTACGGCCAGGACGTGGGCTACTTTGGCGGCGTGTTCCGCTGTACCGAAGGTCTGCAAAAGAAATACGGCACCTCGCGTGTATTTGACGCTCCCATCTCCGAAGGCGGCATTGTCGGCACGGCGGTGGGCATGGGTGCCTACGGCTTGCGGCCGGTGGTCGAAATCCAGTTTGCGGACTATTTCTACCCGGCCAGTGACCAGATCGTGTCCGAGGCGGCACGATTGCGCTACCGCTCGGCGGGCGACTTCACCTGCCCCATCACCATTCGCATGCCCTGCGGCGGCGGCATCTACGGCGGGCAAACCCACAGCCAAAGCCCGGAGGCCATGTTCACCCAGGTCTGCGGGCTGCGCACGGTCATGCCATCCAACCCGTATGACGCCAAGGGCCTGCTGATTGCGTCCATCGAGAACGACGACCCGGTCATCTTTTTGGAGCCCAAACGCCTGTACAACGGCCCGTTTGACGGCCACCACGACAAGCCGGTCGTACCCTGGTCCAAGCACCCCATGGGCAATGTGCCCGAGGGCTACTACACGGTACCGCTGGACAAGGCGGCCATTTTCCGCCCGGGCAAAGCACTGACGGTGATCGCCTACGGCACCATGGTCTATGTGTCGGAAGCGGCCGCTGCCGAGAGCGGTGTGGATGCCGAGATCATCGACCTGCGTTCCATCTGGCCGCTGGACCTGGAGACCATCGTCAACTCGGTCAAAAAGACCGGCCGCTGCGTGGTGGTACACGAGGCTACCCGCACCAGTGGCTTTGGCGCTGAGCTGATCGCGCTGATTCAGGAGCATTGCTTCTATCACCTTGAGGCCCCTATCGAGCGGGTGGCGGGGTGGGACACGCCTTATCCGCACGCCCAGGAATGGGCGTATTTTCCCGGCCCCCAGCGGGTCGCTGAGGCGTTCAAACGCGCGATACAGGCCTAAGGAGGCATGATGGGAATTCATATCATCAAGATGCCAGACATTGGCGAAGGCATTGCGGAAGTCGAGTTGGTCGCCTGGCATGTGCAGGTGGGGGACACGGTGGCCGAGGACCAGATCCTGGCCGACGTCATGACCGACAAGGCGACGGTGGAAATTCCGTCCAGCGTGTCGGGCAAGGTGCTAGCCTTGGGCGGTGTGGTTGGCCAGGTCATGGCCGTCGGCTCCGAAGTCATTCGCATTGAGGTTCAAGGCGCCGGTAATTTCAAGTCAGAAATGCCTGCAGCCCCCGTAAACCATGCGCAAGCAGCTACTAATTTGGTAGCAAATGCAGCTGCCCCAGAACCCGCTAAAGCAGTGGTAGCCCCGGCGGCATCGGCACCCGTGTCAGCATCTGCCCCTCTACCAAGCCAGCCAGCCCCGCACGCCATGCCAGCGCGTGCCCAGCAGCCAACTGCCGCTCTCGTGCGTGCGCCGGGCGACAAGCCTATCGCGTCGCCAGCCGTGCGACGCCAGGCCTGGGATCTGGGCGTTGAGTTGCAGTTTGTGCCAGGCACCGGCACGGCAGGGCGCATTACCCACGAGGATTTACAAGCCTATGTGGCACGCGCTGCGCAGGCCCAGCCCGCAGGCACGGCGGACCAGCGATTTGCCCAGCGCCTGGACGAACAGACTGTGCCGGTCATCGGCCTACGGCGAAAAATCGCGCAGAAGATGCAGGACGCCAAGCGCCGCATTCCGCATTTCACCTATGTGGAAGAAGTGGACATGACCGAGCTGGAGGCCTTGCGTGCCAAGCTCAATGCCAAACACGGCAAAGAGCGCGGGCGCCTGACCGTGCTGCCCTTCCTGGTGCGCGCGGTCGTGCTGGCCGCGCGGGTGCATCCCATGGTCAACGCCCGCTTTGATGACGATGCGGGTGTGGTCACGCGCCATGGTGCGGTGCATCTGGGCATTGCCACGCAGACCGAGGGCGGTCTGATGGTTCCGGTCATCCGCCATGCCGAGACGCTCGATATGTGGGCCTGTGCTGCCGAGGTGGTGCGCCTAAGTGAGGCCGCGCGCAGCGGCAAGGCCACGCGTGACGAGCTCAGTGGCTCCACCATCACCATTACCAGCCTGGGTGCGTTGGGCGGCATTGTCAGCACGCCGGTGATCAATCACCCTGAGGTGGCGATTGTGGGGATCAACCGCATGGTCGAGCGCCCCATGCTGCGCAATGGTGCCGTGGTGGCGCGCCAGATGATGAATCTGTCGTCGAGCTTTGACCATCGGGTGGTCGACGGCATGCATGCCGCCGAATTTATTCAATTGATCCGTGGCTACCTGGAATGCCCGGCCACCCTGTTTGTGGAGTAAGGGCAATGGACATTCAACACACAACCCTGCTGATTATTGGCGGTGGCCCTGGTGGCTACGTGGCTGCCATTCGTGCGGCGCAACTGGGCATTGCCACCACCCTCGTGGAGGGCGAACAACTGGGCGGCACTTGCCTGAACGTGGGCTGCATTCCATCCAAGGCCATGATCCATGCCGCCGACGCCTACCACCAGGCGCACCACTTCATGGGCGGCAGCGCGCTGGGCATTCATGTCGAGTCGGCACGCATCGACATTGCGCAGACGGTGCGCTGGAAGGACGGCATTGTTGCCCGGTTGACCGGGGGCGTGGGCGCCCTGCTGAAAAAGCATGGCGTCAAGGTCGTCAAGGGCTGGGCGCACATCGTGGACGGCAAGACGGTGGACGTCACGCTCGACCAAGCAGCGGGCCCCGCCGTGCGCATACAGGGTGAGCACCTGTTGCTCGCAACTGGATCGGTCGAACTCGGGCTGCCCGGCATGCCCTTTGGGGGGCGTGTCATCTCAAGCACACAAGCCCTGTCACCGGACAGCATTCCCAGGAAACTGGTCGTTGTGGGCGGTGGCTACATTGGCCTGGAATTGGGGCTGGTCTACCGCAAGCTCGGCGCAGACGTAACGGTGGTTGAAGCACAGGACCGCATTCTGCCGCTCTACGATGAGGAGCTGACCAAGCCGGTAACCCACTCGCTACGCAAACTGGGCCTTCAAGTGCATCTGGGCAGCAAAGTGCAGGGCCTCAATGCAGCGGGTGACGCGGTGCGGGTGATCGATGGCGTGGGGCGAGAGCTCGAAATTCCGGCGGATCAGGTGCTGGTGGCCATTGGTCGCGTACCACACACCCACGGATGGGGACTCGAAAAACTGATGCTGGCCATGCAGGGCCGTGCGCTCAAGGTCGACGACCAGTGCCGCACGTCCATGCGAAACGTCTGGGCAATTGGAGATTTGACCGGTGAACCCATGCTCGCCCACCGGGCCATGGCGCAGGGCGAGATGGTGGCCGAAATCATTTCGGGTAAACGCCGTCATTTTGCGCCGGCTGCCATTGCCGCCGTGTGTTTTACCGACCCCGAGATCGTAGTGGTCGGTCAGTCGCCGGTGGACGCCGCCAAGTCCGGACTGGACTGCATCAGTGCCCACTTTCCCTTTGCCGCGAATGGTCGTGCCATGACACTCGAAGCCACCGACGGCTTTGTGCGCGTGGTGGCCCGGCGCGACAACCACCGTATCGTCGGCTGGCAGGCCGTGGGTGCGGGCGTGTCCGAGTTGAGTACGGCGTTTTCACACTCCATTGAGATGGGCGCTTGTCTGGAAGACGTAGCAGGCACTATTCACGCCCACCCCACGTTGGGCGAGGCGGTGCAGGAGGCGGCGCTACGGGCCTTGGGGCACGCATTGCACGTGTAGGTAACCGGTTGTCAGTTGGGCGGCATTTTTTGAATCTAGAATTGTCCCAATACCGATAGGGCTATTTTGATGAAAATGCTGTCTATTAGGGCCATAGTTGGCCCGTTTTTCTGTCTATGGCTGACACTGCTGTCGACATCGTGGGCGCAGACACCGCGGGCCCAAAATTCTGCCGATGTGGACTTGAATGTGCGCCTCAAGGAGACAGAAGCCACCCCCCGTTTACTGGAAGCAGCTTACAAAACGGGCGCAAAGGTTGCCAGTTTTTGCGGCAATTGCCATGGCGAGGGTGGTAACAGCTTAGTACCGGAAACCCCTAACCTGGCAGGCCAAAATACTTTTTATTTGCTGGAGCAGCTGCGCCAATTTGCAGACGGGCGTCGCAAGAATCTGTTCATGGAGGGGATGATCAAAGCCCTGAGTGCCGAAGAAAAAGTGGGCGTCGTGTTGTACTACTCCAGCAAAGAAGTCACGTTCAAACCACCGGGCAACGCAGCCTTAGCCAACAAAGGTCAAGAGTACTACAGCAAAATATGCTTTCGTTGCCATGGCGACCAGGGTCGCGGCAACGAAAAGATTGCCCGGATTGCCGGGCAACAGCCGGGGTATCTGGCCATCACGCTCAAACGCTACCGTGATGGTTCCGCCGTTCGCAGCGATCCGCTGATGGCCGCCAACACAAAGACCATGTCCGATGCGGACATTGCGGCTGTAGTGGCGTACGTGTCGTCCATGAAATAGGCCGATAAACTGACGATCTTAGGGCGCCGTGGCCTGGCGCACGGCATGCTCCCACTCCGACATGCGTATCAGGGCTTGGTCGTTTCCTAATACCGGCACAAATGTCCGCTCGGCCTGCCATAAGGCGCTTAGTTCCTCTGTGCCATCGTACAGACCGGTGCCCAGCCCCGCCAGGTAGGCGGCACCCAGCGCTGTGGTCTCAATGACGGCAGGGCGCACCACCGGTATGCCCAGCAAGTCGGCTTGCATCTGCATCAGCAGGTCATTGGCACAGGCGCCGCCATCCACGCGTAACTCGTGTACGGGGCTGCCGCCATTGGCTACGCTGTCGCGGCTCATGGCGGTGAGCAGGGCAGCACTTTGAAATGCAATGCTCTCCAATGCCGCGCGCGCAATGTGGGCCACGGTGGTGCCCCGCGTGATGCCGGTGATGGTGCCCCGCGCCTCCGGGTTCCAGTAGGGCGCACCCAGGCCGGTAAAAGCCGGAACCATCATCACGCCGCCCGCATCGGGCACGCTCTGGGCCAGCGTCTGCACTTCACCACTGGTCTGGATGGCGCGCAAGCCATCGCGCAGCCACTGCACCACCGCACCGCCCACAAACACGCTGCCCTCCAATGCAAACTCGGGCATGGCGCTGATCTGCGCTGCACTGGTGGTGAGCAGGCCATTGCGTGAGGTTTGAAATTGTTCGCCCGTATGCATCAGCATGAAGCAGCCCGTGCCATAGGTGTTCTTGGCCATGCCCGCGCCAAAGCAGCCCTGGCCAAACAGGGCGCTTTGCTGGTCACCGGCCATGCCGCCAATGCGAATCGGTGCGCCCAGCAGGTCTGCCTTGACGCTGCCAAAGTCGGCGCACGATGGGCGCACCTGCGGCAACACGTTGTCTGGAATATCCAGCCACTGCAACAGATCTTCATCCCACTGGTTGGTGTGCACATTGAACAGCATGGTGCGCGAGGCATTGCTCACGTCGGTGGCATGCACGGCATGTGCGCGGGTGCTGTCATGGCTACCCCCGGTTAGCTGCCACAGCAGCCAGCTATCCACCGTGCCAAACGCCAATTCACCCGCCAGCGCCTGGGCCCGCGCGCCGGGCACGTTGTTCAAAATCCATTGCAGTTTGGTGCCGGAGAAATAGGCATCCACCAGCAGCCCGGTCTTGGACCGGATCAACTCCGCTTTGCCATCGGCACGCAGCCGGGCGCAGAGGGGTTCCGAGCGGCGGTCTTGCCAGACGATGGCGTGGTGAATGGGTTGGCCGGTTTTGCGATTCCACACCACGGTGGTCTCGCGCTGGTTGGTAATGCCCACTGCGTGAATGTCTGTGGCACTCAGCCCGGCCTTGCGCAGCACGTCACGCGCGGTGGCCAGTTGCGTGTTCCAGATCACATAAGGGTCGTGCTCCACCCAGCCCGGGTGCGGGTATATCTGGGGTAGCTCCTGCTGGGACATGGCCACGATTTGGCCCGATTTGTCGAACACAATGCTGCGCGAGCTGGAAGTGCCTTGGTCAAGGGCTAACAGGTAGGGCATGGGCGTTGACTCCGAAAAAGGGAACAATAATGACAGGATAACGAAGAAACCATCTGCATGACTGCATCGCCCCCACCTCTACCCACCCGACGCGCTGATCTGCTGGGTCGTCTGCGCCAGCCGCATACCTATGATCTGGCCATCGTCGGTGGCGGAGCCACAGGGCTGGGCGTTGCGCTGGATGCAGCGTTGCGGGGCTTGAGCGTGGTTTTGCTGGAGTCGCACGACTTTGCCAAGGGCACCTCCTCGCGCGCTACCAAGCTGGTGCACGGCGGTGTGCGCTACCTGGCACAGGGCAATATTTCTCTGGTGAGCGAGGCCCTGCACGAACGCACCAACCTGCTGCACAACGCACCGCATCTGGCGCAACCGTTGCCCTTTGTGATGCCGTCCTACCAGTGGTGGCAGGCACCGTTTTATGGTGTGGGTCTCAAAGCCTACGACCTGCTGGCGGGCAAGGCAGGGCTGGGCCATACCGAGTTTTTGAGCGCGGCACAAACGCGCACCCTGCTGCCCACCGTCAACCCGCAGCATCTCTGCGGTGGTGTGAAGTACTGGGATGGCCAGTTTGATGATGCACGGCTGGCTCTGGTGCTGGCGCGAACCGCTGCTGCGCAGGGCGCCTTGATGGTCAACTACTGCGAAGCGCTGGGGCTGGTCCACGCCAACGGCCGGGTGGCCGGAGTGCACTGCCGCGATACCGAGACGGGCCAGAAAATTGAAGTTAGCGCCCGCTGCGTGGTCAACGCAACCGGTGTGTGGGTGGATGCACTGCGCCAGCAGGACAGCGAAGCCTGTGGCCGTACCAGTCAGCCAATCGTTGCACCCAGTCAGGGGGTGCATCTGGTGGTGGATAAAGAATTTTTTCCGGGCGACCATGCTTTGCTGGTGCCCAAGACGGCCGATGGTCGCGTGCTGTTTGCCGTGCCGTGGCTGGGTAAAGTGATTCTGGGAACCACCGACACGCCGCGCCATGACCTGGCACGCGAGCCCGAGCCATTTGCCGATGAAGTGGCTTTCATCCTGAAAGAGTCCGCACGCTATTTGCAGCGTGCGCCGCTGCGCAGCGATGTTCGCAGCATGTGGGTCGGTTTGCGCCCGCTGGTCAAACCCGCCGAAGACGATGGCAGCGACACCAAGGCCATCAGCCGCGAGCACACGGTGGCCGTCAGCCAATCGGGCTTGGTCACGGTGACCGGCGGCAAGTGGACCACTTACCGTTCCATGGCCGAAGATGTGCTCGATAAGTGCCAGGAGGCCAAGTTGCTCCCCGTGCTGCCAGTCTCCGTCACGGCGCACCACCGGCTCGTGGGCGCACCACCGGCTGGGGCCGCAACCACCGCCATCAGCCAGCCGCCCGGCATTCACCAGTACGGCCTTGAAGCGGCACTGTTAGAGCAGTTGCCCGGCCGCGACGTCATGCTGGCACCGCACTTGAGTGAAGCCATGGTGCGCTTTGCCGTGCGCTTTGAATACGCCCGCACAGTAGAAGATGTGCTGGCCCGGCGCAGTCGGCTTTTATTTCTCGATGCCCGTGCGGCTGCGACTGCGGCACCTGCCGTGGCAGCCGTGCTGGCAGACGAACTGGGGCAGGCGGTGGCGGTGGATGAGTTTTTGGAACTCGCTGCACGCTACGTCAGGCTTCCGTGAGATGAAAGTTCTTTACTAACGTATGCTTGCCGCCGCGTGTCGGTCAACCCGTGATCAGTATCACGTCTAGCCAGTCCAAAAGCGGTGCCAGGCGTTCGCGCAATTAGCGGGTTTTGGCCGCAACCGTGCCGGCAATGAATGGCAGGCGCTGTCCTTCGGCTGCGGCGGGCGGTGCTACCCCCAGCAGATCAGCCAGTGTGGACGCAATATCGACAACTTCAACCCGCTTGTCAATCCGCCCCTTTCCTATCCAAGGCGGGCCATACATGAGGATGGGAACGTGGGTGTCGTACGCGTAGGGCGAGCCGTGGGTGGTTCCGCCAGAGCGCAGTCCAAATTTCCAGTTCGGTTTGAGTATGTATTGCACATCCCCCGATATATCCGGGTGCCATGCGTTTTGCATTGGGGTGAAAAATGGTGCACCCGCACGACTGCCACTGATCAACTCCGCGCGGGTATAGGCTGCAGCAAACCCAGGTTGTGACATCAGAAGCCTGCGCGCAGCATCGGTCATGGCGTTGCCGTCATACCCCTTTTGGGCCAACAGTTTCTTGTCCAGCAACAACGATGATCCTGAAAACCCCATCACCCATGTCCCTGGGCCAAAGCGTGACTCCAGACCTCGGTTGATATTGGCAAGAATTTGTGTGCTGTCGACACGCCCTGTAGGTAAGCCTTGCTGGGCGCTGTATTCCAACGCGGGCATAAAACCGTGGTCCGCGGTAAGCACGGCGACGTATTGATCCTTGCCCACTTTGGCGTCCAGATCGCGCCAAAAGGCTTGCAGCAAGCGGTCCAGTTGCAGCATGTGGTCGTGCGAAAGGCGGGATTCCGCGCTAAAGGCATGGTTGACATAGTCATGCCCGGACAGGCTAACCGACAGGATGTCGGGCGCGTCATCCTGGCCCAAATGCTCGCCGTCTAGCGCTGCGCGCGCAAAATCCAGTGTCAGAGCATCGGCAAAGGGGCCTCGCAAGAGAGATCCGTAAAAGTTGGGTCCGGGCGCTTGGTCGTCCGGCGCACTGAAACGGGCGGGTAATCCGCCTCCCGCCGGCCCAAACCAGGGCTGGTTATCTGGCAACGACTGGGCGTAGGCCGTTTCGGGTAGAAGTGCCTTCCATTCCATCTTGAAGTAGCGGTCAGCAGGGCGCGCAGCATTGAATGCATCTACCCACGCCGGGTGTTTTTGCATGTAATAGGTGGTGGACGCAAATTGCCCGGTGGACGACATGTAGATGTAGGCCGTGCCGGTCTTGCCGGCGGGCAGTATGGCGCCACGGTCTTTGCCCGAAATGGCTATCACCTTGGAGAGCGGGTTGGCGCGGCGCAGTACATCACCGACGGTTTCTACTTTCAGGTTCTTGGGGCTGGTGCCATCGAGCGGTTTCGTGGTGTGACCGATATAAGTTGCCGATGTGTCTCCCGTGCAATATTCGCTCTGCCCGTTCTGGTTGCCCCGCCATTCGTTGCCGATGATGCCGGTGCGATGGGGGTAGGCACCTGTGAGCATCGTGGCGTGGCCAGCCGCAGTGACCGTGAATGCGTGTTCGTAGTAGGCGTTGGCAAACCAGCTGCCGCGCTGTAAAAATCGGTTAAACCCGTCAGGAGCCAGCTGGTCGCGGTAGCTGAGCACCTGGCGCTGCGGCAGTCCGTCAATAGCAATGAATACGATGAGTTTGGGTCTGCCTGCCGGGTGTACGGCGTCGCGTGCCACCACCTGGGTTGCCACAACACAGCTCGCCAGCAGGCAGATCTGTAGGTACAAAGAAAGCCGATAACAGCGCCGCAAAATTTGTGAGTTCAGCGTTGTGCGAGTGTTTGCGCAAGCCATTGGCAAACGGGGCTGTGGGAATCCTCCAGCCCATGGATCACGGTGAAATGGTTGGCGCCGGGTTGCTCCCCCAAGGTCGAGGTGTTGCCAATGGCTTGCCATGCGTCATGGTAGGTCTGCGATTGGCGGGCAAATTCGGTGCTCTCGTTCCCGCCCCAGGTAATCCATAGTGGCGTGCTGCAGGGGCGCACCCTGAACGCAGGCGAGTTGCGCCCGATGACGCCATCGTCAAGCTGGATCATGGGTTGCAGGTAGCTGTAGCGCAGGGGTTCCAGGTCGTACAGGCCGCTGAATGCAATGGCACCGGCCAACGGGTTCTGGGGCAGGCCGTAGTCCCGCGCCCATTCTGTTTGCAAACACATGGCGGTAAGGTGCCCCCCGGCGGAATGTCCGCCTATCGCCACACGCGACGGGTCACCGCCGTATTGCGCAATATTGCGAAAAACCCAGGCGGTGGCAGCGCGGGTCTGGCGTGTGATCTCGTCGAGGGTGACATAGGGACACAACGCGTAATTGATGACAACGGTGGTGATGCCCAACGGATGCAAGCCCAGCGACACGCCGCTGAAATCCTTGCTGGAAAGCGCGCGCCAATAGCCACCGTGAATGAAAATGAAGACCGGCGCGTTGGGTACATTGGCAGGAAAAATGTCCAGCGTCTCTTCCAGCGTAGGGCCGTAGGGCACGTCCAGTTCGCAGTGCAAGGACGCGCGGGCATGTGCAGCGCGCGCGGCAAAATGCAGCATGGGCTGGTCGGACGGCTCCAACCCCAGACTGGGGTTGTACTGGGCGTCAATCTGTGCCTGGGAATCAAAGTTGCGGTAGAGCGTGCGCATGGGGCTTGTTTGTTCAATGGGTTGGGGCGATTATCCCCATACCCGGCCCCGAACCGAAATCGGCCTGTCAGTTCAGATAAGACTCGGCGCGTGCTTCAAAGTCTTCGGCGTCGATGGCGGCGTCAAAGGCAGCACGGCTGGCCAGTGCTTCCTGGGTGTAAGGGATCAGCGGTTTGTCCAGAGGACGCAGCTTGTGGCGACGCAGGCCGCGCAGTTGCTGCGAGCGTTCCATGGTTTGCAATACCAGTTCGGGCTCCATCATCAGGCTGAAGGGATTGAGTGCGAGGGCTGCGATTGTCATGGTGTTTCTCCGGTTGCATCAGTGCGCCAGTTGAATGGTTTGGCGCTTGAGACAACTGTAGTCACTGTGTCGCGAAACTGGAGTCAGCAAGTGGCTGGAAAGCGTGTAGGAATTTGCCTTACACGCTATCTGCAACCGTGAGGATGCGCGAGCGCACACTCTTGCCTTTGACGCGTCCCGCATTGAGCTTGGCGCACGCAGCAGTGGCCACATCACGCGACACCGCTACAAAGGTGCAGAACTCTGTGACCTGGATCTTGCCGATCTGCTCACGGGTGTACGCGGGGCCACCTTCATCATTGGTGAGTGCACCCAGCACGTCACCCGGACGAATTTTTTCCTTGCGGCCGCCTAATATTTGCAGCGTCACCATCGGTGGCAGCAGTGCGCCGTTACCGGTGGGGGTGAGCTCATCCAACTTGTGCCAGACAGAAGGGCTGTTCTGGTACTGCTCGATCTTGCCGACCGCCCCCATGTCGTTCATGGCCGCCAGGCTCAGCGCAAGACCCGATGCTCCGGCGCGCCCGGTGCGCCCGATGCGGTGCACATGCACCTCGGGGTCAGGGGTGATGTCCACATTGATCACCGCTTCAAGCTGGTTGATGTCCAGGCCTCTGGACGCCACATCGGTGGCCACCAGAACCGAACAACTGCGGTTGGCAAACTGCGCCAGAACCTGGTCGCGCTCGCGCTGTTCCAGTTCGCCGTACAGCGCCAGGGCATAAAAGCCTTCCTCTTGGAGCTGAATAACCAAATCTTTGCACTGCTGTTTGGTGTTGCAAAAGGCCAGTGTGCTCACAGGGCGGAAGTGGCGCAGCAATTGCCCCACCACGTGCAAGCGGGTTTGGCGCGTCACTTCATAAAAACGCTGCTCAATCAGGCTCGCGGTCTTGGGTGGGGCCACTTCTACGCGTTTGGGGTCGCGCATGAATTGCTTGGCCAGTTTTTCAATGCCCTCAGGGTATGTCGCTGAGAACAGCAGGGTCTGCCGGTTGGCCGGGCACTGCTTGGCCACCTTGGCAATGTCATCAAAGAAGCCCATGTCCAGCATGCGGTCGGCCTCGTCGAGTACCAGGGTGTTCAGCCCTTCGAGCGTCAGGTAGCCGCGCTCCAGATGGTCCATGATGCGCCCGGGCGTGCCAACCACCACATGGGCGCCGTGCTCCAGCGATGCACGCTGGCCGCGCAGGGCAATACCGCCGCACAACGTGACGACCTTGATGTTTTCTTCGGCTCGCGCCAGACGCCGGATTTCCACGGTGACCTGGTCGGCCAGCTCCCGCGTGGGGCACAGCACCATGGCTTGTACGGCAAACCAGCGCGGGTTGAGCTTGGACAGGAGCGCCAGGGCAAAGGCGGCGGTCTTGCCGCTTCCGGTTTGCGCTTGGGCAATCAGGTCCTGGCCAGCCAAGGCGATGGGTAGACTGGAGGCCTGAATGGGGGTCATGTCCGTGTAGCCCAACTGTTGCAGATTGGCAAGGGTCGAAGGGCTGAGCGCCAATGCGGCGAAGCCACTGACAGGGGATGCGTCTGGCGCAGTGTTCTTGAGGGTCATACCCGATTATCGGTTCTGGCCCCAAGCGTTAAAGTCAGGTCATGAACACACTGCATATTTCCACCCAGTTTGATTCCGGCGCCATCGAGGTGGTGAGCCTGAGCGACCACCGCAATATTGCGTTAAACATTCGCGCCGACAACGCCAGCGAATTCACCCAGTGGTTCCACTTCGCGCTGCATGGCGCTGAGGGCTTGTCGGTCACGTTGCGTTTTCTCAACGCCGGTGCCTGTGCCTACCCCAAGGGCTGGGAAGGCTACCAGGTGGTGGCCAGCCATGACCGGCAAAACTGGTTTCGCATTGCCACCACGTTTGACGGCACGGTGATGACGGCGCACGCTACGTCTACGGGTGACTGCATGTACTTTGCCTATTTTGAGCCCTACTCCTACGAGTTGCATCTGGACCTGTTGGCTTCGGCTGCCCAGTCCCCCCATGTGACGCAGGAACGCCTGGGCAGCACCCTGGACGGGCGCGACATGGGCCTGCTGCACATCACCGATGCAACTGGCAGCACACCTATTTCCCAGAAGAAGCGAGTCTGGCTGATAGCACGTCAACACCCGGGCGAGACCATGGCCGAATGGTTTATGGAAGGATTTTTGGAGCGCCTGCTCGATGGCGATGACGCGGTGAGCCGGGTGCTACTGCAGCGTTGCGTTTTTTATGTGGTGCCCAACATGAACCCGGACGGCGCGGTGCGCGGCAACCTGCGCACCAATGCAGCCGGTGCCAACCTGAACCGCGAGTGGGCCGCGCCCACGATGGAGCGTTCACCCGAGGTGTTCCTGGTGCGCCAGAAGATGCTGGAAATCGGTGTTGATTTGAACCTCGATGTGCATGGCGACGAAGCCCTGCCCTATAACTTCTGCGTGGGGTCGGAGGGTAACCCCGGCTACACGCCCCAGGTTGCTGCGCTGGAAGATGCGTTCAAGTCGGCCTGGATGGCGAACTGTCCCGACTTTCAGGATCAATACAACTACGGGCGCAGCGAGCCCGGCACCGCCAATCCGACCCTGGCTACCAACTGGGTGGCGCAGCAGTTTGGCTGCCTTGCGTTGACGATTGAAATGCCGTTCAAGGACAACGCGCAGTTGCCTGATGCGGCAACGGGCTGGAGCGGGGCGCGCTCCAAGCGCCTTGGCGCGAGTGTTTTGCAGCCACTCCTGTCCGTCTTGTAAAGCTCGAATAGCTATAAAAAAGATAGCTGCTTACGCTTATTCCACAATGGCTGGCGGCCAATTTTGCCTTGGCATCAGAGCAGACTACCCATGATGTCACTATCCATCGGTCCCTTGGCACTGCCTATGGGTGTGCTCAATGGCCCGGCTTTGGCCAGCAAACTCCAACAATTTCGATTTTGAATGAGAAGGAAACATGGACATGGCCGAGCAGCCCCGCCGTGTAGCTTTTCGCAGATCTTGCGTTGTGAACGGAGCACGGATACTCGGTGCAGGCGCATTACGGCTGTCCACAATTCCGAACTGCTCGCTCTCAAGCTGTCATTTGCTGATGTGGTCAAAGGTTGGCTTGGCGCGGTCACTTGCGCTGCCGTCTCCACCATGCGTTGCGTAATGGAAAGGTGCACACACCATGGATCTTGCATGAATAGGTGAAGAAGTCGTTGTGTTCACATTCGTCACACATCCCTCTGGTAAACGCGTGCCAGGTCTCGAAGCGTTCGGCAACCTTTTGGTACAGCAGTGTGTGCTCGGACTGGCGAGGATTGTAGAGTTTGGTTGTAGCGTTCACTGACCTGCTTGCCTTCCAACCAACTCGCGGCGGCCATTAAACGGCCTGTCGTTTTCGCATTTTTTTCCTTCTACAGAGGTGGCAAGTTCCAAAAAAGTGGAAATATTTGATAACCTACTAATTGGCTGGACGGAAAAGCGAAAGCAGCTGTTGCCAGCCAAGACAATTGCAGATTTTTTAACCACAACATAAGGATTGAATTGTGAAAAGAATGAAACTATTGCTTGTGTCCATCATGACGGCCTTGCCAGCATTCGTCTACGCTACGGGTGCCATCGCAATTGACGAACAGAGAGGTGATGATGAGCCGGGCTACGGGATAGCCGTCGGCCAGGATGGAAAAGAAGCAGCGCAAAGTGCTGCGTTGGCGCAATGTCGCAAGGCAGGCAACAAAAACTGCAAGATTCGCGTGTGGTTTGAAGGCTGCGGTGCATACGCCTCCTCGACCAACTATTACGGCGTTGGCTACGGGAAAACACTCAAAATTGCTGAAAAAATTGCCCTCGACAACTGCGGCAAATCGAGTTGTGAAGTCAAAGTTTCGGATTGCGACGAGTAACCAGACCGAAGAAGGATGATTCAAAGGGCCGGATAGTTCTTCGGCATTCCAATGCTGCGCCGCTTTTCCGCCCTTCCCACACTACCCAAGACGGGTAACAAAAATCGTCAGCATTTACGATTTGTCTGTGTGGCTGAAAAAGGTCACTGCATAACAGCCATCCCAGTGCGGCGACCAGAGCGAGAATCTTTGCACCCGCTTCTAGCCATCTGGAGTCACTCATGGCCAGAATTCCATTGACTCCTGACGCCCCACTGCGGGTCCAGGACTTGCTCTGAACCTTACGTCCAAAATTGAACGGCGCATCAGAGAAAAGTGGATGGCTCCAGAAGACACCCATCCGACCATTGACTATCTTATTTTCTCGCCCCTTGGGGCGGAAAAAATACCCGCCGTGATTTAATGCTCATTTTCGGAAGAAGTTCACTGGACTGAACAAATTGACCCGTCACGCGGGATAACATTGTGTCGTCGCCAGTATCCGTGCCAAGACCATCGAGTGGAATCGAAACTATTGGCGCATACAAAGAGACGCTTGCAGACATCCGTCCGCAAATCAACTTACCTATGAGGTCAAACTGTGAAAAGTTCGTATCTGTTAGCGCCCTTATTGGCCGCCATGCTTTCGTCAGTTTCCTTAGCCCATGCAGGCGATCAGGATTTCACCCTTACCAACCTGACTGGGATGGCTTTGGGTTCAATGTACGTTTCTCCTGAAAGCGATTCGAAGAGTTGGGGTTCAGATCTCTTTAAGGGACGAGTGCTACCCAATGGCAAAGAAGTCGAAATCGTTTTTTCAAAGTCCAATGAGGAGTGCAAGTATGCCATCGCCTTCAAGGACAGCGAAGGCAGCGAATATGAAATCCATAATGTGGATCTTTGCACGGTCATTGGGGTAAAGCTCACAAAAGATGGCAGCTCAATCGCATACGAGATAGAAAAATAGGCACACTCAGCAGCCAAGCGGGGCCCAAGTGTTTTTACTTGGGTTTTTTAAATGCCGATCCGTGGGGCTTGCGTTGATGAATGCCTATTTCTTGCATTACCCAAGGGTATGAATAACACTGGACAAAAATGGAAAACACTTCGGGACAGGGCGCGCAATCAACTATTCCACCAGAGATAAAAGGTTGGAGTTGGGGGGCACTTACGATGAATTGGGTTTGGGGCCTATTCAACAGAACCTACATTGCGCTGTTGATGTTTGTTCCGTTTGTCAACTTCGCCATGTTGTTCGTGCTGGGAGCGAAGGGGAATGAATGGGCTTGGCGTAACAAGAAGTGGGACAGCGTTGAGCACTTCCAAACTGTACAGCGCAAATGGGCCATTGCGGGTTTGGTCATTCTAGTGGTTGGTGTGCTGGCGGGTGTAGTTGGGGCGATGATGGCGCCTACCTTGGATCAGTGAAATCACATTTGTCATGGCATCCAAACGTGGCGCGAATTGACGGTTAACACAAGAATCGGGGCGGCCATACAGCTAACTGTCTCGTACGCCCGGCTCCCGCCCCAGTGCGGGTTCACAAACTTTTCGATATCTGTCATCCAATTTTGGAGACCCGCTTCCGAGACGAATGTGTGCCTCCAGAAGACACAAATCGGGCGGCGGATTAGTTGACTTGAACGCCCCGAACCCGACCTTGAACAAGGCATGCCATACTTAGGTGCATGCGGTTGAGTTCCCTATCCGTTATCAGTTTAAATAGTATCTAACCAATTGTTTTCCCATGCATATCAAGTACAAAGCTCTAGCCGTTGTTGGTGTTGTCACGGTGTTAACGGCGGCCATTTCCGGATGGTCGTCTTATGCCACAAATGCCGGTGTGATCGAAAGTGCCAAGCAACGCGAATTGCGCGGGACGGCAACGCTCATCCAAAATGATTTGCAGGAACAAACTAACAAAGCAGCGGCTCGGGCTGCGATGGTTGTTCACTTGCCGTCCATTCAACAGGCCTTTCGCAAGGGTGACCGCGAACAGTTGGTGGAGCGTCTGGCACCATCGTTTCTGATTCAGCGCGACAAGTATGGCGTTCGGGAGGGTCAATTCCACTTGCCCCCTGCTACTTCGTTCCTGCGCATCTATGACCCAAAAGCGGGGCACGGGGAAGATCTAAGCGGATTTCGTGAAATGGTTCTTGCCACCAACCGCACCCAGGAAGCTCAAAAAGGCATAGAAATTGGTCGACGCGGATTGAGCATTCGTGGCGTCGATGTTGTTAAGGACGAAAAGGGGTCAATTGGTAGTTTTGAGGTCGGCATCAGCTTCTCTACCGTATTGGAAAACTTGAAGAAAAATGCGGGCTTTGAAGCGGGCGCATTTGTTGACGCAGTCAAGATGGCCGACATTGCGACGCTCCTGCCAAAACCCGATGCCGAGCGCTTGGTTGGAGCCTATCAAAACGTAGAGGCGACCAACTGGAAGATTGTGCGACCCATGGTTTCAACTGACCTTTTGAACGATGCCAAAGACGTGGTGACACGGATCAAATCCATCGATGGCGTGGATTACGGCGTAGTGGCCGTTCCATTGTTGGACTACAAAGGTAGCCGTATTGGTGCCATCGTTGCAGTCAAGAGTTTTGAGGACTACCAGACCATGCAAGACAGTGCTTTGATCCGCTCCATCGCATTTGCCCTGTTGCAAGCGGTGTTTTTGGCGGGTGCCATGCTGATCTTGATCAACGTGTTGTTAGTTCAGTCGCAGACTCCTGTCGCTGCGAAGGAGTAGCAAAATTTTTACGTTTTCAATTTTCCGTAATCGATCGATCTTTGGTCGGGCTGTACATTGGTTGGTGGCGAGTATGCTGGTGTGGGCATGTATTGCGCCTGCCATGGCACAGGATGATTCCATTGCTATACCCCCGGGCGTGTCCCTCCCTGTACGGGTAGGGGTGGCAATTTTTCTCAATAGCGCCACCAAAATCAACGAGGTAACGGGCACTTATGAGGCATCGTTTGACGTGCGTTACCGTTGGCGTGACCCGACGCTGGCTTATAGCGTGAAAGAGGTTGGCGCGGATCGGCAACAGTTTGGCAACGAGCAAATGACGGCTAAACTGCGCAAAATTTGGAACCCTCGCCTCACCATTGCAAACCAAAATGGCACCCCGTTGCGAACGGAGGGGGGCTTGTTTATTTACGCTGACGGAACCGTAGAGCATATTCAGCGTGTTAAGGCCGCGCTGGATTCCAAATATCGGTTGAATGCATTTCCGTTTGATACCCAAGCCTTGAGTGTGCGCGTCTTGTCCACGCGCTACACCGGAAATCAGGTCGCACTGGTGCAAGACCAAAATGATATCAATGCTTCTGGGATCAAGGAAACCATTGCTATGTCGGGATGGACACCCAAGCGCATGGAATTTGAATCATCCAGCAACATTGGCTGGAGCGGAGAAGCGTATCCCGAATTGGAGGCCAAGGTCGTGATTAAGCGCCTGCCATGGAGCTACCTACTTGCGATTCTCACCCCGTTTCTGCTGACACTATTGGTGCCCACGATCATGACGCTGTATATCAAGGCGGATATCACGCCACGTTTGACGCTTTGGGGGGGGTCGATCTTGGCACTGGTTGCTTTGAATTTCACCTTCTCAGTGCGGTACCCGGCGCTTGGTTCAGAAAGCCTGGTCCAGCAACTCATCACGATTGGTTTTGGCTTTCAACTCCTGATGATTGGTGTGTGTTCGACCCTGTTCAACCCTGTCGTCGCAGATCGCTGGGCAAGCAAGGTTGTTCAGACTGAAGTGATCAACTTTTTGCGGTGGGCAGTGCCAGTGGGGTTTTTTGGTTTGGTTATAACGCGTTCCATGTTGACGGCTTTTTCCTGAATGCTCTGGGTATCGTGAACGCAAGTCCGCCGTTCACCGCCGGAGGTTTCAAGGGGGCTGCGAACGTGTTGCTTTTGGAATTTCCGGAGTTCAAAATATGCGAGTTGGTTTGAGTATGCCAAAACCGCTTCATAAGGGCGCATTGCCGAATCCCACGAACTGCGACAGACTGAAGTTGTCTGAAACACCGGGAAGCCGACTGTCGAGGGCGACAGCTTCCGCCCCACTGCAGGTCAAGACCACGCTCCAAAGAGTAAAGTAGGTTGCAGCGGTTCGGGACTAGACTGTAAAAATCATGGCGCTCAAACATTGCGTTCAGATGTTTGAGATGGGTAATATGATTTCGATGTTTAACGTGGTCTACAGACATGTGTAGCTGCGACCGATTCAGTAACTCGAGAAGCACTTATGCCCACTGCATTGCATCAACCTTCAGTACAGAGGGTACGATTGACTCCGGCACTGATGTCCATTGCAGTACTTCTCTCGTCAACCTTCTCCATCGGCACGCTGGCCGCCCCTATCTTGCGATGCCTGATCAGTCAGGGCGGAACTGATCAGATTTTGGACTTCAAGCCAGTTGCTGACCCGTATCTCGTCAGTTCCATCAATATCAGAGACAATTTCCGCTTTAAGGCGGTCGTTATCGGAGACGCGCAGTCTGTCAGCTACGTCAAGCTTTATAGCTATTACCACTCGAGACGACAGCCTGTGTTGCTGCATCAAGTCAGGTACCTATCACCAGCGGTTGAGATCACCGATAAATTTGACGCGCTGACTGGAACGAACACAGTGTATTCGCCTAACTTGGAGCGCGAGTTTCAATATGGGTGCGCATTAATTGAGGGTAACCCATGAGATGCAAATTTGGTTCAGCCCTGTTCACATTGCTCTGCGTCGTCACTTCCGGGTTTTCCTCCGCCCAAAATGCTGCGGCCGAAGCAAGCGCGTCGATAGCTTTCGTAGGAGATATCTTGCTCGATGAAACGCCTGGGAAACTAATCAAACAAGGTATCGACCCCTTCAAACAATTTGCCGTACTGCTAGACGCTGCCGACATACGGGTAGGTAATCTCGAATGTGTAATCGCTACAAGTGGATCTGCCGAGCAGAACAAGCCTTTTACTTTTCGCGCTCACCCCCGTACGCTAAAAGTTCTCAAGCGCCATTTCGACGCAGTGGCTCTGGCAAACAACCATTCTGGCGACTTTGGTCCTATTGCGTTCAGTGAGATGCTCTCTCTCTTGAAACGAAACAATATTGCCTTTTTCGGAGGGGGTGAAAATCTTGCACAAGCCCATGTCCCATTACTGATCGAACGAAACGGACTGCGCATTGCATTGCTGGGTTACAACGAATTTTTTCCTCGCAGTTTCGAGGCCGATTTTGACAAGCCCGGCATAGCGTGGAGTGACGATGAACAGGTTCGCCTCGACATAGTTAAAGCACGTAGTCAATATCGTGCTGACATTGTGATTCCTGTTATGCACTGGGGGTGGGAACACGAACCCAGCGCGAGCCTACGGCAAAACGCTCTGGCACGCCTGATGATCGATGCGGGTGCAGACGCTGTTGTAGGTGGACATCCGCATGTCACACAGAATATTGAGCACTACCGAGGAAAACCCATCATCTACAGCCTGGGTAACTTTTTGTTTGACGGCTTCTCGGATGAAGACAACAACACTGGGTGGCTACTGCGTCTTGAAGTCGATCGTCAGGGCGTGCGTCGCTGGCGAACCTTTATCGCACATATTGACGCAAAAGGTGTTCCTCACCCTGGGCAGACGGACGAAGGACTTTGCTGGGAAAGGGGGCAGGAGTACCCGAAAGAATGCCGCAGAAATTAGCTATCTTTGCCGTTGAGGGTCGAAATAGTGTCGTTACCGTTCGGCAACCTCCACTTTAGCCGCGCAACAATTTGATCGGCTAGGTCGTCGACTTCCGAGCGCACTGGACCACTGACCATGACATTGCCAATGCGGTCCACAAACGTTTCAAACACCGCACCACGGGCTGCGTGCGTCTGGATGCTGGCGGCATCGCGAATGCCCAGCAGCCATGCCATGAGTCCAAAATCCAAGAAGTGCAGAGCGTGCTGCGCACATGCGTTCCAGGTAGTTGGCCCCATAGTTTGGAAACCAGTCACTTGGCAACAACTCGCTGTCATACAGCGGGATAGCGGTGCGAGGAATCGTCTATTGCAAATCGGAGTTTCAACTTTCGATTTGCAATTTTATTCTCGTCGAAGCTGTTTGTCGCCTGTTCTTTGTTCCCCGATGGCCACTTCAAATTCCTCCACCTGTGGCCAGTCAAATTCCTCCAGGC
>JBAWYQ010000008.1:0-42808 GCA_037143475.1 Burkholderiales bacterium
GCGCAGGTGGCGTGCCGAGAACGGCTGGTTTGGGGGGCTGAGCGGCGCGTGGCGGTTCGGCAGCGCGTGGCGGCTCAGTAGCAGGGGCCTTGACTACTACAGGCGTGGCAGGAACTTGCGCTGGCGCGACAGGGACCTGTGCGAGAGTCGGTGTGATCGGCGCAGTTTTACGCAACACCGGCGGATCAAACAGCATGGTGTAGTCGCGCAAGATACGACCCGAGGACCAACTGGCTTCAACGATCATGTCCACGAATGGATCATTGATTGCACGGTCACTGCTCAGGCGGATGTACGCACGGCCGTCGCTGCGGCGTTGCAGTGTTGCCTGCAAACCGGACATCGCGGGGTTGTATTCCAGGCCAGCGGCAGCAAACGCCTCAGCGGACGCTACGCTGGTCTTTAGCGATGCCGCTTCTTCTGCATTGATTTCGGGGACGTCTATTTCGGCGCGCAACGGTTCGCCCAAGGCGGATTGCACAGTAATACGGCCCAGCGACAGAGCCCAAGCCCCACTTGTGGATAGGCCGAGTAGCGCAATGGCTGCAGCAGCTACAGCGGTCTTCTGCCAACGATGTGACTTAGCAATCAATTTATATGCCTCCGGTGCTGCTCACGCGAGCGGCAATTACTATGCTTTTTGTGGGTGGAATGCCCGACACTCAAAACGTAAAAAGTACCATAACATCAATGTCTTAGACTGACAAGCTAAGAAAGCGGTTAACTTTGTAAGCTTCGGTTGCAACTCGGTTTATGGTCCTATATTTGTTGTCATTCGACAACGGCTCGGAAGCGCTAGTGCAGGCGACGCTTCCGAGTTGCTGGCAATTATGCTTGCAACAAAATCCGTAGCATCCGGCGTAATGGCTCTGCGGCTCCCCACAGTAATTGGTCGCCAATCGTGAAGGCGCCCACATATTGCGGGCCCATCGCAAGTTTACGCACGCGGCCCACGGGAATGGTCATCGTCCCGGTCACTGCCACCGGTGTCAGATCCTGGATGGTGGCTTCGCGGGTGTTGGGAACGACCTTGACCCACTGGTTGTCAGCGGCGATCATGGCTTCCAGATCGGCTACCGGCACATCCTTGTTCAGCTTGAAGGTAAGGGCCTGGCTGTGGCAGCGCATGGCGCCCACGCGCACGCAGAAACCGTCCACGGGAATCGCGGGGGCACTGAAGCCTTCGCCCATGCCCATGATCTTGTTGGTCTCGGCCATGCCTTTCCATTCTTCTTTGGACATGCCATTGCCCAGATCCTTGTCGATCCAAGGAATCAGCGAGCCACCTAAAGGTACACCGAAGTTGGCTGTTTCCGCACTGGTCAGGGCACGTTGCTTGGCGATGACTTTGCGGTCGATTTCCAGGATCGCGCTCTTGGGGTCGTCCAGCAGGGCTTTGACTTCGGCGTTGAGCGTGCCGTACTGAGTCAGGAGTTCACGCATGTGCTGTGCGCCGCCGCCGGAGGCTGCTTGATAGGTTTGGGTACTCATCCATTCCACCAGACCGGCTTTGTACAGCGCGCCCACGCCCATCAGCATGCAACTCACGGTGCAGTTGCCACCAATCCAGTTCTTGCCGCCGTTGGACAGCGCATTCTGGATGACCGGCATGTTGACCGGGTCCAGGATGATGATTGCTTCCTTGTCCATGCGAAGGGTGGAGGCAGCATCGATCCAGTGGCCGCTCCAGCCAGCCGCGCGCAGCTTCGGAAATACTTCGGTGGTGTAGTCCCCGCCTTGGCAACTGATGATGATGTCGCAGCGTTTGAGCGCCTCGATATTAAACGCGTCCTGCAAGGTGGTTTCATTCTTGGCCTGCGCCGGGGCCGGTCCGCCGGAGTTGGACGTAGAGAAGAAAACAGGCTCGATCAAAGCGAAGTCGCCTTCGGTTTCCATTCGGTCCATCAGAACCGATCCGACCATGCCGCGCCAACCGACGAGGCCTACGAGATTACCTACCTTCATGACATTGCCCTTTTAGAAAAATTCAACAAACAAGAATTTGATCTGCCCGGCTCGTCTAGCCGGAAGGGGCGCGACGAACCGGGCTCAGTTAGCCTTTAATGGTTGTCGTCTTGGTGGTCGAAGGCGTCGCCGACGACACACCGGCCCACGCGCCTGTGCCGCCGCAGAAGGGCAGTATCAGGGAAACGGAGCGCTTGATTTGCATGGCCTGATTGTAAGCGCGACGCTTACAGGACCTTGACGACGGCGTCTCCCATCTCGCGCGTGCTCACTCGGGTGGTGCCTTCGCTGTAGATGTCGGCAGTGCGCAGGCCCAAGGTCAATACCCTCTGCACGGCGGCTTCGATGCGTTGGGCTGCGGCCTCCTGGTTCAGGCTGAAGCGCAGCATCATGGCTGCACTCAGGATGGTGGCCAGTGGATTGGCGATGCCCTTGCCTGCAATGTCTGGGGCGCTGCCGTGGCTGGGCTCATACAGGCCCTGATTGCTCGCATTCAAGCTGGCAGAGGGGAGCATTCCAATGGAGCCGGTCAGCATGGAGGCCTCGTCAGACAGGATGTCGCCGAACATATTCCCGGTCACCACCACGTCAAAGCGTTTTGGCGCTTTGACCAGTTGCATAGCGGCGTTGTCGACGTACATGTGGTCCAGTTCCACATCGGGGTATTGCAGTCCGACCTCGGTCACAACGTCCTTCCAGAACTGGAAGGTTTCCAACACATTGGCTTTGTCTACGCTAGTCACACGCTTGTTACGCTTGCGGGCGGCCTGGAAGGCAACGTGGGCGATGCGCTCAATCTCGGGGCGCGAATAGCGCATGGTGTCGAATGCTTCCTCAGTGCCAGGGAAGTGTCCATCAGTCGCGATCCGGCGACCGCGCGGCTGGCCAAAGTAAATGTCGCCGGTCAGCTCGCGGATGATCAGGATATCCAGTCCGGAAATTAACTCGGGCTTGAGACTCGATGCGCCCACCAGTTGCTCGTAGCAGATGGCGGGGCGGAAGTTGGCGAACAGTCCCAAGTTCTTACGCAGACCCAGAATGGCCTGCTCGGGGCGCAGGGGGCGGTCCAGTTTGTCGTATTTCCAGTCACCTACGGCACCGAACAGTATCGCGTCGGCTTCTTTTGCCAGCTTGAGAGTGGATTCGGGCAGGGGATGCCCGTGCGCTTCATAGGCGGCGCCGCCGACGAGGGCTGTTTCCATCTCCATTGGCAGGCCCAAGACGTTCAAGACCTTGACGGCCTCGGCAACAATTTCGGTTCCAATGCCGTCACCTGGCAATACTGCGATTTTCATTTCAAATTTCCACAATGTTTCAATATTTGCTCACGCAATCATTGCGTGGGCTAGCCAAGGTTTTTGTGCAAGTCGTTGGGCCTCGAAAGCCTTGATTTTTTCGGCGTGGCGCAGGGTCAGGCCGATGTCATCAAAACCGTTAAGCAGACAGTATTTGCGAAACGCCTGCACGTCAAACTGAATTTCCTCACCATGAGGCTTGACGACGACCTGACGCTCCAGGTCGATGGTCAACGCGTAGCCGGGGAAGGCCAGGGACTCGTTGAACAATTGGTCGACTTGCGGTTCGGTCAGCACAATCGGCAGGATGCCATTTTTGAAGCTGTTGTTGAAGAAAATGTCGGCGTAGCTGGGTGCGATCAGTGCTCGAAACCCGTATTGTTCCAAAGCCCACGGTGCATGCTCGCGTGATGAGCCGCAGCCGAAATTCTTGCGTGCCAGCAGGATGGATGCGCCTTTGTAGCGTGGCTGGTTCAGCACAAAATCAGGGTTGGGCTTGCGGCTTGCGGCGTCTTGGCCGGGAAAGCCTGCATCCAGATAGCGCCACTCGTCGAACAGGTTTTGACCGAAACCAGTGCGTCGGATCGACTTGAGAAACTGCTTGGGGATGATGGCGTCTGTGTCTACGTTTTCACGGTCCATGGGCGCCACCAAGCCGCGGAGGATGGTGAACTTGTTCATTTTTTGGCCGCGCCTTCGATCTTCTCGCCGGCCTTCTGGATGTCTTGTCCCATGCCTTTGACCGTGTTGCAGGCTGCAAGCAGGAACGAGGTGGAAATTACCAACAGGGTAATCAGGTTTTTCATGAATTTTCCTTTTGGACGCGCAGTTTCAACTGAATTTGCGCACATCGACAAAGTGACCGTAAATGGCAGCAGCAGCAGCCATGGCGGGGCTCACCAAATGTGTGCGCCCACCGGCTCCCTGGCGCCCTTCAAAGTTTCGGTTGCTGGTGGAGGCGCAGCGCTCGCCGGGCTCCAGGCGGTCGGCATTCATGGCAAGACACATCGAGCAGCCTGGCTCACGCCATTCAAAGCCGGCGCCTTTGAAAATTTCGTGTAGACCTTCTTTTTCGGCCTGGGCCTTGACCAGACCGGAGCCGGGCACTACCAGGGCCAGTTTGATATTTCGGGCCACTTTTCGACTCAGTGTTTTTACAATGGCCGCGGCTTCCCGCATGTCTTCGATGCGGCTGTTGGTGCAGGAGCCAATGAACACCTTATCGACAAACAGATCGTCCAGAGCCTTGCCGGGCTCCAAACCCATGTAAACCAGCGCGCGTTCGATTGCGCCTCGCTTGTTGGTGTCCTTTTCTTTGTCTGGGTCAGGCACAAATCCGTCAATTCCCAAGACCATTTCTGGCGAAGTGCCCCAGGTCACTTGCGGCACGATCTGGCTGGCATCGAGCTCTATTGTTGCGTCGAAATGGGCGTTCGCATCGGAATGCAGTGTGCGCCAGTAGGTCACGGCCTGATCCCACTCGACTGCCGCGGCATCACCGCTGATGGCGCTGTGTCCGGGTGCCAGCGGACGACCACGGACGTATTCAATTGTTTTCTCGTCTACAGCCACCAGGCCTGCGCGGGCGCCGGCTTCAATAGCCATATTGCAAACCGTCATGCGGCCTTCCATGCTCAGGGCGCGGATGGCGGATCCACCAAATTCAATGGTGTAGCCCGTGCCGCCAGCCGTGCCGACCTTGCCGATGATGGCCAGAACAATGTCTTTGGCGGTTACGCCACGTGCCGTTGCACCTTCGACCTTGACGAGTAAGTTTTTGGCCTTTTTTGCCAGCAGCGTTTGCGTTGCCATGACGTGCTCGACTTCGCTGGTGCCGATGCCATGCGCCAATGCGCCAAAGGCGCCATGTGTGGAAGTGTGGGAGTCGCCACAGACTACCGTCATGCCGGGCAACGTTGCACCGTTTTCCGGGCCGATAACGTGCACGATACCTTGTCGCTTGGACAGGAACGGAAAGTAGGCAGCCGAACCAAACTCGGCGATGTTGCTGTCCAGGGTTGTGACTTGCTCCTTGCTGGTGGGATCGGTGATGCCATCGTAGCCGCGATCCCAGTCAGTTGTGGGCGTGTTGTGGTCAGCGGTGGCCACGATTGAACTGACACGCCACACCTTGCGCCCCGCCTGGCGCAGACCTTCAAAGGCCTGGGGGCTTGTCACTTCGTGCACCAAATGGCGATCAATGTAGAGAACGGCTGTGCCATCTTCTTCGGTGTGGACGACGTGTTCGTCCCAGAGCTTGTCGTACAGGGTGCGTGCCATGTGGTGTCTTTCAGTCAAGCTTTCCATTTTATACGCGGAGCGATTGATGAATCCCACAAAAAAAGGCCCGCTTGACGCGGGCCTTTTACTGAGTCAAACGCTTTATCGTTGTGCAATTGGCAGCACGTCACGGCGAACGGAGCCCGTGAACAACTGGCGGGGGCGACCGATCTTGTATTCGGGGTCGCCAATCATTTCATTCAGTTGCGCAATCCAGCCCACCGTACGTGCCAGTGCGAAGACTGCTGTGAACAATCCGACAGGAATGCCAATAGCGCGTTGAACGATTCCCGAATAGAAATCGACGTTCGGGTAAAGCTTGCGCGAAACAAAGTACTCGTCTTCCAGAGCGATTTTCTCCAACGCCATGGCCAGCTTGAACAAAGGGTCGTTTTCCAGACCCAGGGAGGCCAGGACTTCCTTGCAGGTCTCTTGCATGAGCTTGGCGCGTGGATCGTAGTTCTTGTAAACCCGATGACCAAAACCCATCAACTTGACGCCGGAGTTCTTGTCCTTGACCTGCTCCATGAACTGGCCTACTTTGGAAATGCCACCCATTTTTTGAATGTCTTCCAGCATGTTCAGGCAAGCTTCGTTTGCACCGCCGTGGGCTGGGCCCCACAGGCACGCAACACCGGCTGCAATTGCTGCGAATGGATTGGTGCCGGAGCTACCGCACAGGCGCACAGTGGATGTGGACGCGTTTTGCTCATGATCGGCGTGAAGCACAAAAATACGGTCCAAAGCGCGTTCGATCACGGGGTTAACCACGTATTCCTCGCAAGGTGTGGCAAACATCATGTGCAAGAAGTTACCTGCATAGCTCAGGTTGTTCTTGGGGTACATATAGGGCTGACCTGCACTGTACTTGTAAGCCATGGCAACCAGCGTCGGCATTTTTGCGATCAGGCGAATCGCTGAAACTTCGCGGTGCTCTGGATTGTTAATGTCCGTGCTGTCATGGTAGAACGCCGACAACGCCCCTACCAAGCCGGTCATGATGGCCATGGGGTGCGCATCACGGCGAAAGCCACGCAGGAAAAACTGCATTTGCTCGTTGACCATCGTGTGGTGGGCTACATTCTTGGTGAACTCTGCCTTGCCGGCTGCATTGGGCAGGTTGCCGTAAAGCAAAAGATGGCAGGTTTCCATGAAGTCACAGTTGGTAGCCAACTGCTCGATTGGATAACCGCGGTACAACAATTCACCTTTGTCACCATCGATGTAAGTGATCGCTGACTGGCATGATGCAGTGGACAGGAAGCCGGGGTCGTAGGTGAACATGCCAGTTTGCGCATACAGCTTGCGAATGTCCACAACATCCGGCCCTACGCTGCCCTGGTAGACGGGCAATTCGACACTGGGGCTGCCATTACTGAATGACAGAGTGGCTTTGTTGTCAGCTAGTTTCATTTTTGACCTTTCAACAGTTTGTTTTCAACATACTCAAAACTTCGTGCACATCATCTTCTCGATCCAACGCACTGGACACCTGCGTCAACGATTTTCGTTCCAACTGGACGTCCAACAGATCGTTGTCGCTCAGGTCCATCAATAAACCAAGAGCTGTTGCCTGGCGTACGGTCAACGTCTCACTGAACTTTTTGAAAAAACGTTCAATAAAGAGGTCGTTCTCAAGCAAACCACGGCGACATCTCCACTTTAGCTTGCTTAATCCTCGCTCACCTAGCAATTCGTCGGGCGACTGATGCATATCAAACAGCGCGCATCACCATCATTTCCTTGATCTTGCCAATTGCCTTCGTAGGGTTCAGTCCTTTTGGACATACGTCCACACAGTTCATGATGGTGTGGCAACGGAATAGTCGGTAAGGGTCTTCAAGGTTGTCCAGACGCTCGGCTGTGGCCACGTCGCGGCTGTCGGCCAAAAACCGGTAGGCTTGCAACAAACCAGCGGGGCCCACAAATTTGTCAGGGTTCCACCAAAAACTGGGGCAACTGGTTGAGCAACTTGCGCACAAAATGCATTCGTACAAGCCATTGAGCTCTTCACGCTCTTCTGGACTTTGCAGGCGCTCCTTTTCAGGTGGCACGGTGTCGTTGATCAAGTAGGGCTTGATCGAGTTGTACTGCTTGAAGAACTGCGTCATGTCCACGATCAAGTCACGGATGACGGGCAGACCGGGCAGGGGTTTTAACACAATAGTTCCCGGCAGCGTCAACATATTGGTCAGGCATGCAAGACCATTTTTGCCGTTGATGTTCATAGCGTCTGAACCGCACACGCCTTCGCGGCAGGAGCGGCGAAATGAAATGGTGGGGTCCAGCGCCTTGAGTTTCATCAGGGCGTCAAGCAACATCCTCTCGCTGCCATCGAGTTCGACCTCGATGGTCTGCATGTAAGGTTTTTCGTCCCTGTCCGGATCGTAGCGATAGATTGAAAACGTGCGTTTGGTCATAAATTTCCCTATTCAGTTGAGGACAGAGCTAAAGGGCTGTCCCGCAATATTTCAGAATGTCCTAACTTTGAGGGGCACTGATTCAACCGTCAACGGTTTCATTTGCACCGGCTTGTAGCTGAGCGAATTGCTCTGGCTATGCCACAGTGTGTGCTTATGCCAGTCGGTATCGTTACGGCCGTTCGGGTGCTCTGGCGAATCGTTGTAGTCATCCACGGTATGGGCGCCGCGACTTTCATGGCGAGCAGCTGCAGAGACGATGGTGGCCTGGGCCGCTTCAATGAGGTTGTCCACTTCGAGCGCTTCAATGCGTGCGGTGTTGAAGACCTTGGATTTGTCCTTCAGCGTGATGGCATTCACCCTGTTGCGCAGCTCGGCGATCTTGACCACGCCCTCGTCCATGCTCTTCTGGGTGCGGAACACACCCGCATGCAATTGCATGCTGGCACGCAGGTCGTCGGCCACATTTTGTGCATATTCACCGCTTGTCGAGCTGTCCAGGCGCGCCAAGCGTGCGATGGTGCGTTCGGCAGCATCGGCAGGCAGTGGTTTGTGGGCCTTGGTTTTGCTCGCGAAATCAACAATGTGGTTGCCCGCAGCGCGGCCGAACACCAGTAAGTCGAGCAGTGAGTTAGTGCCCAGGCGGTTGGCGCCGTGCACACTGACGCAGGAGCATTCGCCCACGGCGTACAGACCGTTGACGACGGCGTTGTGCACATCGCCCTTTGGCACCACAACCTGACCATTCACATTGGTAGGAATTCCACCCATTTGGTAATGGATGGTGGGAACTACGGGGATGGGCTCACGGGTGATGTCAACGTTGGCGAAGTTGACGCCAATCTCGTAGACCGAAGGCAGTCGCTTGTGAATGGTTTCTGCGCCCAGGTGGTCGAGCTTGAGCAGCACGTAGTCCTTGTTGGGTCCGCAGCCACGGCCTTCCTTGATTTCCTGGTCCATGGAGCGGGATACAAAGTCACGCGGTGCCAGGTCTTTCAGGGTGGGCGCATAGCGTTCCATGAAGCGTTCACCATTGCTGTTGAGCAAAATGGCACCTTCGCCACGGCAACCTTCGGTCAGCAACACGCCAGCGCCAGCTACGCCGGTCGGGTGGAACTGCCAGAACTCCATGTCTTCCAGCGGGATGCCGGCACGGGCCGCCATACCCAAACCGTCACCAGTGTTGATGAATGCATTGGTTGAGGCCGCAAAAATGCGACCTGCACCGCCTGTTGCCAGCAATACGGTTTTGGCGTGCAAAACATGCAGATCGCCGGTTTCCATTTCCAGTGCAGTCACACCGACTACGTCGCCTTCAGCGTCGCGAATCAGGTCCAATGCCATCCATTCGACGAAGAAACTGGTTTTGGCTTCCACATTCTTCTGGTACAGCGTGTGCAGCATCGCGTGGCCGGTACGGTCGGCCGCAGCGCAGGCGCGCTCCACTGCTTTTTCTCCGTAATTGGCGGTGTGGCCACCAAATGGTCGCTGGTAAATCGTGCCGTCTGGATTGCGGTCGAAGGGCATACCCATGTGCTCCAGGTCATAGACGACCTTGGGTGCTTCGCGGCACATGAATTCGATGGCGTCCTGGTCGCCCAGCCAGTCCGACCCCTTGATGGTGTCGTAGAAATGGTAGTGCCAGTTGTCATCGTTCATGTTGCCCAGCGAGGCGCCGATGCCTCCCTGTGCTGCCACCGTGTGTGAGCGAGTGGGGAACACTTTGCTCAGCACGGCAACATTCAGACCGGCCCGGGCCAGTTGCAGCGATGCGCGCATGCCAGAGCCACCGGCGCCGACGATAACGACGTCAAATTTTCTTGTTGTAACAGAATAGGTCATGAAATCAGTCTCAGTAATTCAGTGTGATCAAAGGCGCCAGAGGACCTGGATGCCCCAGCCCGCACAGCCCACGAGCCAGACAATGGAGAAGACCTGCAACGCAAGACGCAAATAAACAGGCTTGATGTAATCCATGAAAATTTCGCGCATGCCCACCCAGGCGTGATAGAGCAGGGCAACGATGACGCAGAAGGTCAAGGTCTTCATCCACTGGGACGAAAAAATGCCGGACCACTTGTCGTAACCCATGGGGCCCTTGGTGAATAGAACCTGTGCGAGGAGGATGACCGTGAAAAGCGCCATCAGTAGTCCGGTGACGCGCTGCGCCAACCAATCGCGCAGACCATAGTGCGCACCAACGACGATGCGCTTGGAGCCGTAGTTAACAGACATGTTGAGTTCCTGGATTGATAAATCGGAGTCGGGAAACGGGGCGGAGCTTGATCAGTACAAGCCGAACAGCTTGGCACCCAGCACGGCAGTCAGGCCGAAGCTCAAAATCACGGTCACCTGAGCAGTTTTTTGCCCCGCTTCCTTGGTAACCGTATGAAACAAGTCCATGCGGATGTGACGCATACCGGCAAAGAAGTGGTGCAAGTAGGACCAGATCAGTCCGAGGGCGACCAATTTAATCAGGAAGGCGGGTACAAAACCAATGCCATTGTTGAATACGGAAGTGAATCGTGCGAATGAAAATTCAGAACTGACCGATGTGTCAAACATCCAGATGATGAAGGGCATCAGAAGGAACATGATCAGACCGCTGGCGCGATGCATGCCCGAAACGATGGATGCCAACGGCCAGCGGTAACCCGGCAAGTCATTGAATGCATTGATGTTACGGAATTCGGGCCTTTTGGCTCGGGGTGCTTGATTCAGCTCGGACATGGGTGCGCTTTCTGGGTGTAACCGTATGTAATTATTGCGGCTCAGGCAAAATTCTATTGCACTGCAACAGGCTGACGCTGGACTTGCATCAACAATCTATTCAATTCAGAGCATTCCGATAGTAATGCTTGTTGGTCAGGTACAAGCCGCGGCGTATTTCCATGGGAACATCGTTATAGGTGTATGCGGTACGCTCCACACTCAGCAAAGGTGAATGCGGGGTTATTTTGAGCAAGCCACATTGCTCCGCATCTGGTAAAACAGCGCGAATTTTTTCTTCTGCCCGTACCATTCGCACATCGAATTCTGTCTCAAACAACGCATACATGGGGCCGTCGTAGTCCCTTAGTCGCTCGGCGGTGAGTCCCTTAAACGGTGCGGCAGGCAGCCAAAGGTCTTCCAGAATAGTGGGCGTAGACGCGAACGACAGCACGCGGCGCACTTGCAATACGGCATCTCCCTGGCGAATGGCAAGCGCTCGTGCAACCTCGGCGGACGCTCGTGAGCGCTTGCAGTCAATGATCTGGCGTTGTGCGGGGCCTTCGCTGCTCGGGTCGCCGTTGTCTGGTATCAACTTGAGGAATCGGTATTGAATCTGGCGTTCGGCATGGGTAGCAACAAATGTGCCCTTGCCCTGTCGTCGCACCAGCAAATTTTCAGCCGCAAGTTCGTCGATGGCCTTGCGCACGGTCCCCTGACTGACCTTGAAGCGGGCAGCGAGTTCCATTTCGCTGGGGATGGCTGTGCTGGGTTTCCATTCACCGGCTTGCAGGCTTTGCAGGATCAGGATTTTGATTTGTTGGTAAAGCGGGCTGAATGCGGGCGTTGGCTGAGCCACGGTTGACAACGCTCTCACGTCCGGGTCTGGCGCGGCAGTGCTTTCAGTGAGCGGGGTAGGCGTTGCGGACATGGGAAATGGCTCAAAAAGTCAGCTTCGAGTCAGTCTCGAATTTATGCTGAATCATATCTTATATAAGACATAAGACAAATTGACTTTGCCTCAATTTCGGGAGTAAACTCTGGCGCATTCTGATGGATTCAACCTTTTGCTTGGGTCCTCGGACAGTCGCCGTTTTTACAACACTTCCTGGAGTTAATACCATGAGCAAGAAGCCCGTTCGCGTTGCAGTCACCGGAGCCGCCGGTCAAATTGGATACGCCATTCTGTTTCGTATCGCCTCGGGCGAAATGTTGGGCAAGGACCAGCCCATCGTGTTGAGCCTGCTGGAAGTTCCAGTTGAAAAAGCCCAGCAAGCGTTGCAAGGCGTGATGATGGAGTTGCAAGACTGCGCTTTCCCTTTGTTGGTCGGCATGGAAGCCCATAGTGACCCCATGACGGCATTCAAGGATGTGGACTACGCACTGCTGATTGGCTCGCGCCCCCGTGGCCCTGGTATGGAGCGTGCAGAACTGCTTGCGGTCAATGCTGAAATTTTCACGGCCCAAGGTAAGGCCCTGAATGCTGTGGCCGGTCGCGATGTGCGCGTGTTGGTCGTTGGCAACCCCGCCAACACCAATGCCTACATCGCCATGAAGAGTGCGCCGGACCTGCCACGCAAAAACTTCACTGCCATGCTGCGCCTGGACCACAACCGTGCATTGAGCCAGTTGGCCTCCAAGACTGGCAAGGCCGTGGCCGATATCGAAAAAATGGCCGTATGGGGCAACCATTCGCCCACCATGTACGCCGATTACCGTTTTGCCACTATCAATGGCCAAAGCGTCAAGGACATGATCAACGACCATGACTGGAATGCCAACACTTTCCTGCCAACCGTTGGTAAGCGCGGCGCTGCCATCATTGCAGCGCGTGGTGTGTCGTCTGCTGCGTCGGCCGCCAATGCCGCCATCGACCATATGCGCGATTGGGCCTTGGGCACCAACGGCAAGTGGGTCACTATGGGTATCCCATCTGACGGTCAATATGGCATCCCCAAGGACACCATGTTTGGCTTTGCAGTCACCTGTGAAGGTGGTGAATACAAACTAGTTGAAGGCCTGGCAGTGGACGCGTTTAGCCAGGAATGCATCAACAAGACTCTGAAAGAGCTGCAAGACGAGCAAGCCGGCGTCGCCCATCTGCTGTAAATCGTGGCCCACCCGCGCAGCATTCTTCTCGGCGCCCAGGGCGTTGCGGGTTTGTTGCCGGTGTGTGATCACTACAGTGGAGTTGAGACGCGCATGGTCAAGAGCTTGCAACTGCAGGCAGACATGACGCAGGAGTTCGGCGTTTGCGTATTTGACGTGACGCTGGACTGCGAAGACGGAGCCCCTATTGGAGGTGAGGTCGATCAGGCAAAAAGGGTCGTAGCCCTCGCCAATGCTGCGCAGACTACTCCTGATTTAGTAGCAAGAGGATTATCCCGACGCGTGGGTGCCAGGCTGCACGCCGTCGATCACGCGTCTTTTCCATCCGATGTTGACATTGTGGTGGGCGGTGCGGCTCATTCCCTGAGTTACATCATGATTCCCAAAGTGGAGTCACTTGCCGATGTTGAATGGGCACTGGCCGCTGTCGACACTGCGGCGGGGTCAGGACCGCGCAACACGCCATTGCTTTTGCATGTATTGATTGAATCGCCCGCTGCAGTGCACCGGGCCTTCGAGATTGCGGCGCATCCCCGTGTGGAGTCGGTCAGCTTTGGATTGATGGATTTTGTTTCTGCCCATGGCGGAGCTATTCCCCATGCCGCCATGGGTTTGCGTGGCATCGGCGACGCGCACACACTTGATCAGTTTCACCACCCACTGGTGGTGCGCGCCAAGCTGGACATCGCCAGTGCCTGCCATGCCAGCGGCAAGGTGCCATCCCATTGTGTGGTGACCGAGTTGCGCGACGAAGACGGCATTGAACGGGCTGCGAGGACGGCGGCCACCGCGTTTGGCTATACCCGGATGTGGAGTATCCACCCCGTTCAGATTCGACCGATCCTGCGTGCTTTCATGCCGTCAAGATCTGAACTGGAGTTGGCGGCCCATATCGTGGAACAGGCGCAAAGTGAAGAGTGGGCTCCCATTTCGGTGGATGGCAAGTTACACGATCGGGCCAGTTTTCGGTATTTTTGGCAGGTGCTGGAGCGTGCGTACCAGACTGGATGTGCATTGCCGGACTCTATGCGGGGCTTTTTCCCCGAACGGATCCACTAAACGAGAAAAATGTTCATGATGAATCAATTGGTGTTGGGCTTGCTTGTTTCTTTGCTTGTTGCACTGCCGGCCCAAGCGCTGGTCAAAGAGAGTGTGGCCAAGTCCGCCGTGAAATCTGCGCGCAGTACGGGCAAGGCGCCGGTCGCCGTGCCCGTGCACGAAGCCCCTCCGCCCGCAGTTTTGTCAGCAGAGCAATTGGCAATTGCTGAAAGAGTGCAAGTGGGAACGAGTCAATGTGAGCTGGCGGTTGTGGTGACCGTGCGGGCCGATGCCCATACGGCTGGGCGTTTTGTTTTGGAAGCCGGTCATAAGCGCTACTCGCTGGACCCGGTGGTTACCAGTACGGGTGCGGTTCGTCTGGAGGACGTGTCGTCAGGCGCCGTGTGGATACAACTGGCCAACAAGTCAATGCTGATGAATCAAAAGTTGGGTCAACGCATTGCAGATGACTGCATGAATCCACAACAGGCACTGGTCGCGCAAGCGCTTTTGAAGACCCCCGCGCCACATTTGCTGGATGCGCCCAAGGATGCGCTGGTACCTGTGTTGCCGGGTAAAGTGGCCCAAGAGATGGTGCCAAACACTATTAAATAGATAGCTGGATACGCCCATTTGACGGGGGCTAGAGATATTTTTGTTGCTTAAGAAGGAGTGAAAACCATGTTGAAGAGTTACCGTGAACATGTGGCCGAACGTGCTGCATTGGGCATCCCGCCGCTGCCATTGTCTGCCAAGCAGACGGGCGAGTTGATTGAGCTCCTGAAGTCGCCTCCAAAGGGAGAGGACGCAACCTTGGTGGACCTCATTACCCACCGCGTACCCGCCGGAGTGGATGATGCGGCGAAAGTCAAGGCCAGCTACTTGGCTGCGGTTGCACACGGCACTGAAAAATGCGCATTGATCAGCCGCGAGCGTGCGACCGAGCTGTTGGGCACCATGCTGGGTGGCTACAACATCAGCCCGATGGTGGACCTGCTGGACGACGCAGTCGTTGCATCGCAAGCCGCTGAAGGCTTGAAGAAAACACTGTTGATGTTTGATCAGTTTCACGATGTCAAGGAAAAAGCCGACAAAGGCAATGCGTACGCTAAAGCCGTTTTGCAGAGCTGGGCTGATGCCGAGTGGTTCACAAGCCGCCCTGAGGTACCCAAGTCCATCACCGTGACCATCCTGAAGGTGACTGGCGAAACCAACACCGATGACCTGTCGCCAGCGCCCGACGCCTGGAGTCGACCCGATATTCCGCTGCACGCCCTGGCCATGCTGAAGAACAAGCGCGATGGCATTTCCCCGGAAGATGACGGCAAGCGTGGTCCAGTTAAGTTCATTGAGGATCTGCGCGCCCGTGGCAACCTGGTGGCCTATGTGGGCGACGTGGTTGGCACCGGTTCCAGCCGCAAGTCCGCCACCAACTCTGTGCTGTGGTTCACCGGTGAAGACATTCCCTTTGTACCCAATAAGCGTTTCGGCGGCGTGTGTCTGGGTACCAAGATTGCCCCCATTTTCTACAACACCATGGAAGATGCTGGCGCCCTGCCCATCGAGCTGGATGTCAATTCCATGAACATGGGTGACGTGGTCGAGCTCCGCCCCTATGACGGCAAAGCGTTTAAGGAGGGCAAGGAAATCGCGTCCTTCCAGGTTAAGAGCGACGTGCTGTTTGACGAAGTGCGCGCTGGTGGCCGTATCCCGTTGATCATCGGCCGTGGTTTGACCGCCAAGGCACGTGAATCGCTTGGCCTGAAACCTTCCACTCTGTTTCGTCTGCCGCAGAATCCGGTGGACACCAAAAAGGGTTTCAGCCTGGCACAGAAGATGGTCGGTCGTGCATGCGGACTGCCAGAAGGCCAGGGCGTACGTCCCGGTACCTATTGCGAGCCCAAGATGACATCCGTTGGCTCGCAAGATACCACCGGCCCCATGACCCGTGACGAGTTGAAAGACTTGGCTTGTCTGGGTTTCAGCGCCGATCTGGTCATGCAGTCCTTCTGCCACACAGCGGCTTATCCGAAGCCCGTGGACGTCAAAATGCACCATGAGTTGCCTGACTTCATCAGCACCCGTGGCGGTATATCCTTGCGCCCTGGCGACGGTGTCATCCACAGCTGGTTGAACCGTTTGCTGTTGCCTGATACCGTGGGCACCGGCGGCGACAGCCACACTCGGTTCCCCATTGGCATCAGCTTCCCAGCTGGCTCTGGTCTGGTGGCGTTTGCCGCTGCCACGGGTGTCATGCCGCTGGACATGCCCGAGTCGGTGCTGGTGCGCTTCAAGGGCAAGATGCAAAATGGCATCACTTTGCGTGATCTGGTGAACGCCATTCCGCTGTACGCCATCAAGGCCGGCTTGTTGACCGTGGACAAGAAGGGGAAGAAGAACATTTTCTCTGGCCGCATTCTGGAAATTGAAGGCTTGCCGGAATTGAAGGTGGAGCAGGCGTTTGAGTTGTCGGATGCGTCCGCAGAGCGCTCTGCGGCGGGTTGTTCGGTACATCTGAACAAGGAGCCGATCATCGAGTACATCAACAGCAACATCACCATGATGAAGTGGATGATCGCCAATGGCTATTCCGATGCCCGCACATTGGCTCGTCGCATTGCGGCTCAGGAAGCCTGGCTGAAGAATCCCCAGTTGCTCAAGGGCGACGCAGATGCAGACTACGCTGCCGTGATCGAGATTGATCTGGCCGACATCCATGAGCCCATCCTGGCTTGCCCCAATGACCCCGATGACGTCAAAACCCTGGCGGAAGTGGCCGGCGCAAAGATCGATGAAGTGTTCATTGGCTCCTGCATGACCAATATCGGCCACTTCCGCGCGGCTTCGAAGCTGCTGGAAAACAAGCGCGACATTCCTGTCAAGCTGTGGGTCGCACCACCGACGAAGATGGATGCCAAGCAGTTGAGCGACGAGGGACATTACGGCGTGCTCGGTAGTGCTGGCGCGCGCATGGAAATGCCTGGTTGCAGCCTGTGCATGGGTAACCAGGCCCAAGTGAAGGAAGGCGCGACAGTGTTCTCCACCTCGACCCGTAATTTCCCCAACCGGCTAGGCAAGAACAGCTTTGTGTATCTGGGTTCCGCCGAGATGGCAGCCATTTGCTCCAAGCTCGGTCGCATTCCGACCAAGGAAGAGTACCTGGCCGACATGGGTGTGCTGACAGCCGCCAGCGACAAGGTCTATCAGTACCTGAACTTTGACAAGATCAGCGATTACACCGAGTCAGCGGCAACGGTCAAAGCCTGATCTTTCAACGCACGCATTGCGTCGCGTTACTTCGCAAAAGCCCCGTAGTGAAAGCTCCGGGGCTTTTTTCCGTGTGCAAGCGATTTCTGGGCGGGCCTGTGTATGGTGGGCCCCGCTGTTTATTTTCAGGATTTGTCAAGGGGTTGCTGGGCCGATTTTGGGCAAGGCGGTTAAACTTCTGCGTCTTGAAAATATCAAGAAGTTTGTTGATTGGTTGAAGGAAATCGTGATGCTATTTGGAAAACTACTGCCTCGGGAAGGTAATTTTTTTGAGATGTTCAACCAGCATGCGGACCGCATTGTGGAAGCGGCTCATGCGTTTTCCAGATTGGTGGCCAACTACAACGATCTGGACTTGCGCGCCAAATACAACCAGGAAGTAGACGATGCCGAACGCGCAGCGGACCGGGTCACGCATGAGTGCAACAAAGCGATTCACATCACCTTCATCACTCCCATTGACCGCGAGCAGATTCACTCATTGATCAACACCATGGACGATGTGGCGGATCTGATTCAGGATTCGGCCGAAACGATGGCTCTGTACGATGTGCGGCATATGACTGAAGAGATTTCCCGCCTGACTGACCTGAGTGTCAAGTGCTGCGAACGACTGCGCGATGCCGTACGGTTGCTGGGAAATATTGCCGAACCGTCCTCTGCCGAGGCTGCGCTCAAGACCTGCGAAGAGATTGATCGACTCGAATCCGATGCCGACCGTGTGATGCGCACAGCCATGAGCAAGCTGTTCCGCGAAGAGCCCGACGTCCGCGAAGTCATCAAGCTCAAGGCGATCTACGAATTGTTGGAGACCATCACAGACAAGTGCGAAGACGTGGCCAATGTGATTGAGGGCATCGTCCTCGAAAACTCCTGAGTCGCTCGGTTAGAAGACGATGGAAACTGTACAAACGACCCTTTGGGTGGTAGTTCTGCTGGTGATCTTGGCGCTGTTGTTCGATTTCATGAACGGGTTTCATGACGCGGCCAATTCGATCGCGACCGTGGTATCCACGGGGGTGCTCAAGCCCGGTCAAGCCATTCTTTTTGCCGCTTTCTTTAATGTCATCGCCATTCTAATTTTTCAGCTCAGCGTGGCGGCAACGGTGGGCAAGGGCATTGTGCAGCCGGGTGTGGTGGATACCCATGTGGTGTTTGGCGCGCTGTTAGGCGCTATTACATGGAACGTAATTACCTGGTACTACGGTATTCCCAGTAGTTCGTCACACGCCCTGATTGGCGGAATCGTGGGCGCCGTAATTGCGAAATCGGGTGCCGGAACACTAATATCGGCGGGTATTCTGAAGACAGTTGTGTTTATCTTTGTGTCGCCGGTTTTGGGGTTCGTGCTGGGGTCCATCATGATGGTTGCTGTGGCTTGGATTTTTCGTAGAACGCGACCTTCCAAGGTCGATAAATGGTTTCGCCGTCTGCAGCTCATCTCTGCCGGCGCCTACAGCTTGGGGCATGGGGGAAACGATGCCCAAAAGACTATCGGCATTATCTGGATGCTGCTGATTGCTACGGGGTATTCGGCCGCGGGCTCGACATCACCGCCGACATGGGTCATCGTTTGTTGCTACACCGCTATCGGCATAGGTACCATGTTTGGCGGTTGGCGCATCGTCAAGACTATGGGCCAAAAAATTACCAAGCTAAAACCTGTCGGCGGGTTTTGTGCCGAAACCGGTGGTGCTATCACGCTATTTTTGGCCACCGCATTGGGTATTCCCGTGTCAACGACGCATACCATAACTGGCGCTATCGTGGGTGTCGGTTCAACCCAACGGGCCAGCGCCGTGCGCTGGGGAGTAGCTGGCAATATCGTTTGGGCCTGGGTTTTTACGATTCCCGCAAGCGCTTTTGTTGCCGCTGTCGCCTATTGGTTTAGTCTGCAGATATTTTGAACGGATGTGTCCGTAATGCATACGGGCATCGGTCGAAATAGGACATGGTCGCGCTACTGTCCCTTCGAACTGTTTGGCGATGTTGAGCTTCCGCTACCTATGGCTTTGTCCATCAGAACCACATCCAGCCAGCGGTCGAACTTCCAGCCGCAATTTGTCAGCACCCCGACTTGGGTAAAGCCGCAGGCTTTGTGCACGCCGACCGAGCCTTGGTTGGCCGAGTCCCCAATGACTGCGATCAATTTGCGAACACCACACCGCTCTGCCTGTGCCATCAATTCGATCAAGAGCAATTTGCCCAGTCCTTTTCCTTGTGTTGACGGGGCTAGGTAAATCGAGTCTTCCGCAGAAAACCGGTAGGCTGGCCGCGGCTTGAACCAGTTGCAATAGGCAAACCCCAGTAGACCGGTTTCATCCTCAATCACCAGGTAGGGCAGTCCCTTTGACAGTACGTCGGCACGGCGTACGGCCATGTCCTGTTCGCCGGGGGGGTCGGTTTCAAAGGTGCCGGTTCCATGGACTACGTGATGAGCGTAAATCGCGGTGATGGAAGGGATGTCTGTGCCGATGCTGGGACGAATCTTGGTCATGAATGGGTATCAGGTTATAATGGAAGGCTATTCAGAGTGTCACTGGCCGGGTGGTCAGTTGCGTGTCTCAACTTTGAATTTAATGGTCGAAAGTAATTTCTGCCACCCAAAGGATAAATCATGGTCGTCATTCGACTCGCCCGTGGCGGTGCAAAAGCACGCCCGTTTTTCAATATTGTTGTTGCTGACAAGCGCACACGCCGTGATGGTCGCTTCATTGAGCGCATCGGGTTTTATAACCCAATCGCCACGGCTAACGAAGAAAGCATTCGCATTGCCCAGGACCGTCTGACGTACTGGAAAGGTGTTGGTGCCCAAGCTTCCCCCACTGTGGAACGTCTGATCCAGCAAGCGGCAAAAAAAGTCGCCTAAATCCTTCTGCCGCTAGGGATGTTAAATTTCCCAGCGGCATATCACGCCCATGCTTACTGGACTCGAACCTGCTGAACTGCCAGCGGATGCCATTGAGGTCGGACGAATTGCAGACGCATGGGGTATCAAGGGCTGGTTCAAGGTCCTGACGTTCAGCGCCCATCCAGAGGCGCTTTTTTCTTCCAAGCGTTGGTTTCTATTGCCTACCGAACGGGGCGCACAGACTTTCACCGGCGTAGCCAGCCTGGCTGTCAAGGAAGCCAAAACGCATTCCGATACCGTTGTTGCCACAGCCCACGGTGTGGAAGACCGCTCGGCAGCTGAGGCCTTGCGGGGAGCGCGCATCTTCGTTTCGCGCTCCAATTTTCCAACTGTCGCTGCCGATGAGTACTACTGGGTCGACCTGATTGGCTTGGCCGTTGTTAATCGTCAGGATGAGCCGATGGGTTCTGTTAGAGAATTGCTCTCCGCCGGACCGCAAACCTTGCTGGTTCTGGAGTACGAGTTGGAAGGCAAGGTCTGCGAGCGCATGATTCCGTTTGTATCTGCTTACATTGATGATGTTGACCTGCAGGCACGGCGCATTCGCGTGGACTGGCAAGCCGATTACTGAACTCGGAGTGAGCATGCGCTTCGATGTCGTCACTCTGTTTCCTGAACTCTTTACACCGTTTTTGACGGTTGGCATCACGCGGCGGGCTTTTGAATCCGGGCAGGTCGATGTGCAGTTCTCCAATCCGCGTGATTTTTCAACCGGCAACTACCGCCGGGTTGATGATCGCCCCTTTGGCGGTGGGCCGGGCATGGTCATGATGGCCGAGCCACTGGAGCAGGCGCTCACCCACATACGTACCCAGCGCGGCGATGCAGCTCCAGTAGTGCTTTTTTCTCCTATTGGCAAGCGACTGTGTCATGCCGATGTGCAACATTGGGCTGGTAGTAGTGGTGCCATTTTGCTGTGCGGGCGCTACGAAGGCATAGATCAGCGCTTGATCGATACCCATGTAGATGAGCAAATCAGTCTGGGCGATTTTGTGCTCTCGGGTGGCGAAGTGGCGGCCATGGCCCTGCTCGACGCTGTCGCTCGGTTGCAGTCCGGCGTGTTGTCGGATCCCGACAGCCATCATATGGACAGTTTTAATCCGGCGTTGGATGGCCTGCTCGATTGTCCCCATTACACGCGTCCTGAAGAGTGGGAAGGGCAGCGTGTACCGGAGGTCCTTTTGTCGGGGCACCATGGCCTGATCGAGCGCTGGCGTCGTGACCAGCGCCTGCAATGGACGGCCAAGTACCGCCCCGATTTGTTGGATGCGGCGCGCAATGCAGGACGATTGACTAAACTCGACGAATCCGTTCTGGCGCTGAATTCTTGAATTTGCTATAATGGCGGGCTAACTGATCCTCTGTACGGTCAAGGCGGCACCTAGTCCGTTTTGCACCATGTCGGTGCTGGCGCATACAAGATCGCATAAGGAAATCATGAACCTGATTCAAATTCTTGAGCAAGAAGAAATTGCTCGCCTGGGTAAGACCATTCCCGAATTCGCACCTGGCGATACCGTTGTTGTCAGCGTCAATGTGGTTGAAGGTAGCCGTAAGCGCGTTCAGGCCTATGAAGGCGTCGTGATTGCCAAGCGCAACCGCGGTCTCAATAGCGGCTTCATTGTTCGCAAGATCTCCAGTGGTGAAGGCGTTGAGCGTACGTTCCAGACCTACAGCCCGCTGATCGCCGGCATTGAAGTTAAGCGCCGCGGTGACGTGCGCCGTGCCAAGTTGTACTACCTGCGTGACCGTAGCGGAAAGTCGGCACGTATCAAGGAAAAACTGCCAGCCAAGAAGACAGCGTCCTAATTCAGGCCTTTGTTTTCAGCGAAACCGCCCGGCGCAAGCTTGTGGCGGTTTTTTTATGACTTCAGCAAACACCTTACCGTCATTTGATCCGCGCCGTGTGCCCGTTGTTGGCGTTGATGCCCACTTGCCTAAAGTGAAGCCACACGCCTTGCAGCCAAAGGCGCTGGCGCAGCGATTTAAACATCCGCCAATGTGGACCCCCGAGCTCAAGGGTGAACCGCGGTTCTCGGACCGCGCCCCAGTTCATGCTTCGGTGCTGATACCCCTTGTCATGCGCGGCCACGGGCTCACAGTGCTGTTGACCCAACGCACGACCCATCTTTCTAGCCATTCCGGACAGATTGCTTTTCCGGGCGGAAAGGCGGACCCCGAAGACAGCACTGCAACTGAGACGGCACTGCGTGAGGCCGAAGAAGAAATTGGGCTGGATCGCCATTTTGTCGAGGTGCTTGGTAGTCTGCCTATTTACACCACGGGTAGCGCGTACATTGTTACGCCGGTGGTGGGACTGGTTCATGCAAACTACACAATGACAGTCAACCCCCATGAAGTGGCTGACGCTTTTGAAGTACCGTTGGACTATTTGATGGACCCTGCCAACCACCGTCGTCATGCGGTGGAGTGGGCAGGTTCCAGCCGCGAGTGGTTCTCCATGCCGTACCACGATGCCACGACAGAGCGTTTCATCTGGGGCGCGACTGCCGGCATGCTGCGCAATTTCTACCGATTCCTGCTGGGTTGAGTTTTAGCCGCCAAGTTCTGCAGGGACAGTTCGGTGGGGCAGGGTCGCTATGATTGGCACATGAGCTTTCTCTCCATACTTTTTGCCCTGCTATTGGAGCAGGCTCGGCCGCTGAAGCAGGGCAATCCGATTCATATGGGCGCGCGCGTTTGGGTGCGGTGGGTTGTGCGCAATCTGGATACCAGTAAACACCACCATGCCTGGATGGCTTGGATCGCCGCCGTCGTCGCGCCTGCACTGCTGGTTTTTGGTGTGCATTGGCTACTGGTTTGGTCGCTCGGATGGATTGCAGCTGCGGTGTGGAGCATCGCCATTCTGTATGCCACATTGGGCTTTCGCCAATTCAGTCATCACTTCACCGAGATTCGTGACGCATTGGTTGCGGGCGATGAAGACGCGGCGCGTCAAAAACTTGCGCAATGGATGCGTATGGACGTCAGCGCTTTGCCGCGTAGTGAGATTGTCCGGCATGTAATTGAACATTCCGTGCTGAGTGCCCATCACCATGTATTTGGCGTGTTTGCGTGGTACTCCTTACTGGCCGCGCTGGGTCTTGGGCCTTCTGGCGCTGTTGTGTACAGGATTGGCGAGTATTTTGCACAGTATGCCAACCGCCCGCCCCGCCCCGCCAGTACCCCGCTTAGTCCTGCTTTGCAGGCTGCGACCACGGGGGCTTGGCATGCAATGGACTGGGTGCCTGCTCGTATCACGGCACTGGGCTTTGCTTTTGTCGGCAGTTTTGAAGATGCAGTTGACAGTTGGCGCCAGCAAGAGGCGCAATTTCCTGGCGATAACAACGGTGTTGTATTGGCGGCAACGGCAGGTGCGGTGAATGTCAAACTGGGCACAATGGTGAGCCCAGGCACTGGGCAAACGCCGCAACCCATCCATCTGCGTGCCGTGGTTGGCTTGGTATGGCGAACTGTGGTGATGTGGATGGTGTTTTTGGCCCTGCTGTCGCTGGCCCGACTATTGGGCTAATATCGTTTTTGCGACAGCTCGTCAAACAAATTGCTATATATTTTATAGCGACTTGTGCTTATTTCACGGGGTCCAGGAGGTAAAAAGCCATCAGATGCTTTTTGCAGGGCGGCGATGACGCCGCAACCCGGTTCATGCAAATGGCTGCAGTTATAGAACTTGCAGTCGGATGCATGGGCCCTGATGTCGGGCATCAGACTGGCTAGATGCATGGGTTCAATGTGGTTCAAACCGAATTCTTGAAAACCGGGCGAATCAATGACCGCGGTAGTCTTGGCGGTATCCACCCAATACAGCGTGGTGCTGGTTGTGGTGTGCTTTCCGGAGTTAAGTGCCGTGGAGATGGCGTTGGTTAGCACTTGTGCATCCGGTATCAACCGGTTGATCATTGTGCTCTTGCCTGAGCCGGAGGGCCCCAGCACAAGGGTCGTTTTATCTTTGAGTACGGCGTCCAGGTTGTGTTCGATGTCGGTGGCTGCATCCCCGCGTGGTTTCAGTGCCATCGGCATCACGGTGTAGCCCATGTTGCGGTACACCCCCATGCGTTGCCAGGCACGCTCGAATGGCTCTGCCAGATCGCTCTTGTTCAGTGCGATGATGGGCCGGATGTGCTCAGCTTCGGCGGCAATGAGTGCGCGTGAGAGCTGGCTTTCCGAGAACTCGGGTTCTGCCGCGATCAGAATTAGCACCTGGTCCAGATTGGCGGCAAATGACTTGGTGCGAATCTCGTCCTGTCGGTAAAACAGGTTGCGCCGCGGCTCCACTTTTTCGATTGTGCCTTCATCTTCGCTGGCTTGCCATTGCACCCGGTCGCCGACCACGGTCTGGCTTTTCTTGCCGCGGGGGTGGCAGATCAGGCGGCGTCCGTCTGGTGTTTCCACCCACACGTGGCGACCATGCCCTGCAATGACCAGACCAACTTCCAAGGGGGAGGGGATTGTCGCCATAGAGTCCTGTGCTCAGTGGGCCGCATCCAGAATCCGCCCCAGACGTTCCGTGGCCGGCGGGTGCGAATAGTAGAAGGCAACATATACCGGGTCCGGAGTCAGGGTTGATGCGTTGTCCTCGAACAGCTTGAGTAGGGCGCTAGCCAATGCATCGCTGCTGGTCTGTGCCACCGCATAAGCATCGGCTTCGAATTCGTGTTTGCGCGACATTTGGGCAAACGCCGGGCCGATGAACGTGCCCAGCATTGGCAGTACCATCATGAATAGCAGCAGGGCGAGCGCGTCATTGGCTGCGCCCAGATTGGGCACTACACCCAGCCCAGTGAAAAACCAGGCCTGTTGGCTGACCCAGCCCAGAATAAAAAAACCGACCAAGCTCATGGCAAACATTCCGAGGATGCGTTTAATCACGTGCTGGTGTTTGAAGTGACCTAGCTCGTGGGCCAGCACAGCATCGACTTCTGGGGGGCTCAATTGAGCCAATAACGTGTCGTAGAACACCACACGCTTGGACGCCCCAAAGCCGGTGAAATAAGCATTTGCATGGGCACTGCGCCTGCTGCCGTCCATCACAAAAAAACCCTTGGATGTGAAACCGCAGCGCGCCATCAATTGCGCCACCCGTTCCGTGATCTGAGGGTCGTCCAGCGGTTTAAACTTGTTGAATAGAGGTGCAATCCAGGTCGGGTAAATCAGCAAAGCAAGCAGGTTGAAGCCCATCCAAACGGCCCACACCCACAACCACCACCAGGGTCCGGTGGCACCCATCATCCAGATCACCAGACTGATGAAGGGCAATCCAATCAGAGCGGACAGCAGCAGCGATTTTGCAAAGTCCTGCAGCCATAGGGAGAGATGAGTCTTGTTAAAGCCAAATCGCTCTTCGATCACAAAGGTCTGGTACAGCGTGAAGGGCAAATCCAGTACGCTGCCGACGGCAATAAATGCGGCGAGCAACGCTACCTGCTGGGTCAATCCAAAGCCCAATAGGTCGACCAGCATTTGGTTCAGTACCGACAGTCCGCCCAGCAGCGTCCAGCCGACGGTAATGGCCGCACCCCAGGCCAGTTCTAACATGCCAATGCGTACCTTGACGATGGTGTAGTCCGCAGCCTTCTGATGCGCGGGCAAAGTGATTTTTTCGAAAAAAGCAGAAGGCACGGTGCTGCGATTTCTAGCAACGTGACTGATCTGGCGACCGGCCAGCCAAAATTTCAATAACAGGCTGGCGCAAAGGGCCAGAGCGAAGACCACCGTGGTGGTGAGCGATGCCGAAGGGTTGAAAAAAGAGTCTGTCATTGCACCCGAGTTTAGGTCATAGGCGACAATCCAAGGCATGGCCGAACCTAACATCTCTTTACTAAGCAAATCTGATAAGAACCTCGTCTGGCTCGATTGCGAGATGACGGGATTGGACCCTGAGGCTGAGCGCATCATCGAAATTGCGGTCATTGTGACTGGCCCCAACCTGGAGTGCCGTACCGAAGGCCCCGTACTGGCGATACACCAGAGCGATGTGCAGCTCGACAAGATGGATGCATGGAACAAAGGTACACACGGCAAGAGCGGCTTGATTGCCAAGGTCAAGGCATCAACAACCACAGAGGAGCAGGCGCAAGACGAGTTAATTGCTTTTTTGAAGCAATATGTTCCTGCCAATGGTTCGCCGATGTGTGGCAACTCCATTGGTCAGGATCGGCGGTTTTTGGTCAAGTACATGCCCAAGCTGGAAGCCTTTTTCCATTACCGCAATCTGGATGTCAGCACGCTCAAAGAACTTTCCAAGCGCTGGCGTCCCGAAGTCTATGCTTCGTTTAAGAAGCAGCAGCGGCATACCGCGCTGGCTGACGTTCACGAGTCCATCGACGAACTGGAACACTACCGACAGCATTTCCTCAAACTTGAGTAATCCTTGCTTTGCGTTAAGTAATTAGGTAGAAACCCGAATTCATGGCATAATCGAAGGCTGCGCTACAAACAGTAGTGCATTTGTACATCTCCCTTCATTCACCGGGCCCGCCGATATGGGCCCCAAGCGCTGAAAAAATTCAGCCGCAGGTTCCGTTTGATGGTTGATGTTTTTTAACCATTGACGGAGCAGCCGCACACCCTGCGGCTCTCGCGTGTGAGTAAAACCATGACTGACGCTTTTGAAGTGGCAGGTGCATTTGCGCCTGCTGAAACATTTACCGAACCCCAAACTGCTGTTCACGGTGCAGATACCGTGGCTGTCGACCCCGCAGTTGAAATCGATACACACGAAGAACCCGCAGCGCCGAATGGCTTTGTGGTGATGGGCTTGGCGCCCGAACTGGTGCATGCGGTCAAGGATCTGGGCTATACCCAGCCAACATCCGTTCAGCTAAAGACCATTCCTCTGGCATTGCCTGGCGATAGCGATGGAAAGTCAGCTGCTAAGTACATCGACTTGATGGTTTCCAGCCAGACCGGTAGCGGAAAGACTGCTGCCTTTTTGCTGCCAGTGCTGCACACGCTGTTAAAACAGCAGGCGCAAGCCGAAGCAGATGAGAGGTCGGCCTTTGAGCGTGAAGTGGCCGAAGCCACTGCCCGCGGGGAAGCTCCTCCCAAGCGCTCCAAGCGCAAAGATCCGACCAATCCGCGCAACTTCAAGGCTCCCGCTCCCGGCGCTTTGATTGTTTGCCCAACGCGCGAGTTGGCCCAACAGGTTGCCAATGACGCTATTGACCTAGTACAACATTGCCGTGGTCTGCGCATTGCCAACATCGTGGGCGGCATGCCTTACCAATTGCAAATTGCAAAACTGCAAAATGCCAATCTTGTCGTGGCTACGCCCGGCCGCTTGCTGGATCTGCAACGTTCCATGCAAATCAAGCTGGATCAAGTGCAGTTCTTGGTCGTGGATGAAGCCGATCGAATGTTGGACCTGGGCTTTTCCGATGATCTGGCCGAGATCAATCAGCTCACCATCGCACGCAAGCAAACCATGATGTTCAGCGCCACGTTTGCGCCGCGCATCCAGCAGTTAGCCGCCCGTGTGATGCGTGAACCCCAGCGCATCACCATCGACAGCCCACAGGAAAAACATGCAAACATCAAGCAGGTGCTGTTCTGGGCCGACAACGCCCACCACAAGCGCAAGCTGCTGGACCACTGGCTGCGTGACACGACGATCAATCAGGCTATCGTGTTTGCGAGCACCCAGATAGAGTGCGATGGCTTGGCCAACGACCTCCAACAAGATGGCTTTGACGCCGTGGCCTTACACGGTGCATTGAGCCAGGGCTTGCGTAACCGCCGTTTGATGGCGTTACGCCAAGGGCAAGTCCAGATTTTGGTGGCAACAGATGTGGCCGCTCGCGGTATCGACGTGCCCACCATCACCCATGTGTTCAACTTTGGTTTGCCAATGAAAGCCGAAGACTACACCCACCGCATTGGCCGTACGGGCCGCGCCGGACGTGATGGGCTGGCTGTGACCTTTGCCGAAGTGCGTGACCGCCGCAAAATTTTCGACATCGAAGCGTACACCCGCCAGCACTTCAAGTCCGAGACCATTCCAGGGCTTGAGCCCCAGCAGCGCTTCCCAGAGGCGCGTCCGGGTACCGGTGCCAGCTTTGGTGGCCGTGGCAGCCATATCGCAGACCGCGCACCCCGTGACCGCAACTTTGGCGGTGGTGGTCGTCCTGGTTTTGGAGGTAACCGTGGCGGCAATACGGGCTTTGGTGACAGAAATGACGCTGGCCCTCGTGGAATGGGCGCAGGCAGCTATCAAAACCATAGTGATTTTGGGGGCGTCAACCGAGACAACGGCCCCCGCGATGGAGGCGACAATGGCGGTTTTAATTACGCCCGCAAGGGTGGCTTTAATGACCGGTTCGCCGGTGGTGGTCGTCCTGATGCAGCCCCACGTAGTGGTGGTGATTTCGCTGCGGCGCGCAAGCCAGCTTTCAGCAAGCCCATGGGTGTGAAGCCCGGCAATGCAGGCAAAGTGTTTGTTCCCCGTGATGCCAAGAAGCGGGCCGCTCGCACGTTCGACTAACAGCGGTTGACCCCAAAACAAGGACCCCGAGGGGTCCTTTTTGTTAACTGTTGTTCATGACATGCCATTGCGACTGGCCAGTTCCACGAACAGGCCCGATTGGTCAAGGTCGGCCAGTCCGTGGTCTAGGCTCTGCGCGTACAACTGTTCAAACAGGGCCGTGATGGGCGCGTCATACCCAATTTCTTGTGCTGTTGACAAGGCGTTGCGCAGGTCTTTCAGTTGAACGGACATACGCCCTCTCGGTGTAAAGTCGCGCTCCACCATGCGCTGACCGTGCACTTGTAAAACGCGACTGTCAGCAAAGCCACCGGTGATTGCCTCTTTCACTTTTGCCATGTTGGCGCCTCCGCGTTCGCACAACAAAAGGGCCTCGGCAACGATGCCTATGGTCCCCCCCACAATCATCTGGTTGGCTAGTTTGGTGAGTTGACCGGCCCCGATTGGCCCCACATGCGTGGCACGGCCAAACACAGTCAGCACAGGCAGCGCCTGTTCGAAACTGTTGGTTTTTCCACCCGCCATGATGGCCAGAGTGCCGCTTTCCGCGCCGATGGTGCCTCCTGAGACCGGCGCATCAAGGTAGGCAATGTGTCGCTCGTTGAGTCGAGCCGCGTGGTCCCGAGCCTCAGTCGGCTTGATCGACGACATATCGACTAGCAGAGCTCCGGGTTTCATGGCAGCTGCGACACCGAGGTCAAACAGTACCCGTCCTACCACGCTGCCATTGTCCAGCATGGTGATGGTGATGTCGGCGTCACGCACTGCATCGGTCGGAGTTTCATGCACGATGGCGCCCGCTGCCGCCAATCGTTGCGCCTTATTCGACGTTCGATTCCATACGTGGACGGTGTAGCCCGCTTCACACAGCCGACGACCCATCGGGAAGCCCATCAGACCAATGCCCAATATCGCAATTTTCATCATATTTTCCTTGTTCGGCTTCAGAATACAGCGCGATGGACTCTTGGACTCACCCGCGGTTGTTGAATTGCTGACATTTGACTGACGAGCCCCGCCTCGTTTTCTGTCAGTAACTCGTCGGAGTTGGGTTGACAAATATCAAACTGTGCTCCGTGCTTGGCTATTCGCCTTGAAACCTAATCTGGATTAGTTTTTTTTTTGATCACCTAACCTACATTCTTCTCGTTAAACAACCCAGTCGAGCGCGCGCGGCGATTGCGGTGGGAGCCTTGAGGTGAACTTTCAACTTGGAGAGAAGCATATGAAACGATTGAACAGAACAGCCGTATCGCTGGTGGTTGGCTGCATGGGCTTTGCTGCCTCGGCAGTGTGGGCCGCCGACACGTTGCAGGACGTGTTGAAAGAGCGTGGGCTCAGCCAGCAGGATTTGTTGGCTGCGGCCAAGACTTATGTGCCAACTGGAAAACGAGATGAGTTTGTCGTCTTCAGTTCTGGCGGGCAATCGGGCCAGGTCATCGTTTATGCGGTTCCATCGATGCGTATTTTGAAGTACATCGGTGTGTTCACGCCCGAACCATGGCAAGGTTATGGCTTTGATGAAAGCTCGAAGAAAGTACTGGCTGGCGGCAGGATTGATGGTAAAGACATCACATGGGGCGATACCCACCATCCCGCTATCTCTGAAACCAATGGCGAATACGATGGTCAGTTTCTATTCATCAATGACAAGGCAAACCCCCGTATTGCCGTGATCGATTTGCGTGATTTTGAGACCAAGCAGATTGTGGTCAACCCGATCTTCAAGTCTGAGCATGGCGGTACGTTCGTCACGACTAACACTGAGTATGTGATTGAAGCGGCCCAGTATGCGTCTCCCTTGGAGAACAAGAAGTTTTACCCGCTGGAAGAGTTCAACGAGAAATACCGCGGCGGCATTACTTACTGGAAGTTTGACCGCAAGGAAGGTCGTATTGACACTGCCAAGTCTTTCTCCCTTGAATTGCCTCCTTATTCACAAGACTTGTCCGATGCTGGCAAGTTGGCTTCTGAGGGTTGGTCTTTCACAAATTCGTTCTGTTCCGAGCGCTATGTCGGTGGTATTGAAAAAGGTCGCCCACCGTATGAAGCTGGCTGTTCCGCCAAGGACACCGACTACATGCATGTGATCAACTGGAAGAAGGCCGCTGAACTGGTTGCAGCCGGCAAGGCCAAGAAGATCAATGGACATGACGTTCTGATGATGGAAACCGCTATCAAAGAAGGCATCTTATTCCTTATTCCTGAGCCGAAATCCCCCCATGGTGTGGACGTCACGCCAGACGGAAAGAGCATCATCGTTGCAGGAAAGCTCGACACCCACGTGTCGGTTTACAGTTTTGAGAAGATTCAGGCAGCCATCAAGGCCGGCAAGTTTGAGTCCAAAGATCCGTACGGCATTCCAGTTATTGCCATGAAGGATGCTATTGCCACGCAAGTTTCCCTAGGACTTGGACCACTGCATACCCAGTACGACAGCAAGCCTTGTGTCGCCTATACATCGTTGTATGTGGACTCGCAAGTTGCCAAGTGGAACTATTGTGAAGGTAAAGTTCTCGACAAGATCAGCGTGCACTACAACATCGGTCACTTGATGACCATGGAAGGTGATTCAACCAAGCCGGCTGGCAAGTATTTGGTCGCGTTGAACAAGCTCGCCATTGACCGCTTTGTACCAGTCGGTCCATTGCATCCGCAAAATCACCAGTTGATCGACATCAGTGGTGACAAGATGCAGTTGCTTTACGACATGCCGTTGCCTTTGGGTGAGCCGCATTATGCTGTGGCTATTGCAGCCAACAAGCTCAAGCCGGCAGTACGCTACAAGGTCGGAACTGATAGCCGTACCGATCAGCCGCACCCAGGCGCCGCCAAAGCCGGCGAAGAGCGCGTCGTGAAGAAGGGCAACAAGGTCGAAGTGTTCGGCACATTGATCCGTTCGCACATCACTCCAGAGACTATTGAAGTCGAAGTGGGTGACGAAGTCACCATTAACCTGACCAACCTTGAGCGCGCTCAGGACGAGACTCATGGCTTTACCGTGAGCACGTTCAATGTGCACGCATCGGTTGAGCCAGGAAAGACGGTTGCTGTGAAGTTCAAGGCCGACAAGGAAGGCGTCTATCCGTACTATTGCACGGAATTCTGCTCCGCATTGCACCTTGAGATGCAAGGCTACTTGTTGGTGAAGCCTAAAGGCTGGAAGCCCACCAAGGTCGGATTGGCTGCTCAGAACTACACGGAAGCTGACTACAAGGCAACGCTGAAGAAAGTAGCTGATACGCAGGCGATTATTGACTCAGTGGTGGCCTACATCACCAGCGTCAACTACAAAGACTTCCCCGAAGTTGTGGCGATGGTTGACGACGCTTTTGACCAATTGGGCAAGACCAAGGACATCAAGGTCAAGCACGAAGCCGCTTTCGCCAAGAAAGATTGGGAAAACGCCAACCTGTGGGCAGAGCAGGTTTGGCAGTACCAAGTCAAAACCGCCGACCTTGGTTTGCGGGCCAAGACATTCCTTGAGCAAAATGGAGCCAAGAAAGTCAAGTAAGACTTACTAAGGCTGGTGAGTTGTATATCGGGGGGGCGATTTAATCGCTCCCCCGAAGTTCTTTGAAAAAGGTAAAACCATGAAGTTAAAGTTGTTTTTAGCCGCTGGGATCGCCACATTGGCATCCAGTGCTGCCATGGCCGATGGCGCCGCGTTATACGCTGAAAAGACGTGCATTGCATGTCACGGCAAAGAGGGTAAGAAACCGATGATCCCGGCGTTCCCCAAAATAGCGGGACAAAACGCCGCCTATATCGAACTGCAAATGCGTGATATCAAGAGCGGCGCACGGGCCAACGGCAGCAGCGCAGCGATGAAGGGTGTTATGGTCAACCCGGAAGGCGTGGAACTCGTGACGGACAAGGATATTAAAGACTTGGCGCTGTATCTTTCCAAGCTCAAGTAGCCCGAATCCCAATACAAACATCCGGAGTCACAAATATGAAAAAAATTCTTGTTCTGGCATTGACGCTGGCCTTAGCCCCCGTTCTCTCCTTCGCTGGCGGTCCACCTGCCGCCACGCAGGCTGGTATTGAATCCAAAGATTACAAGTGGAACGCTCAGGAAGGCGAGAAAATTGAAGCCCTCAAGCTCAAGGGCACTGCCAAAGAGGGTAAAGAGGGCTATGAGGTATGCGGTGCCTGCCATCTGCCTTCAGGGGCTGGGCGCACTGACGGCACGTTTCCACAACTTGCCGGCCAGCACACCACGGTCTTGATCAAGCAAATGGCAGATATTCGTGCGGGCTTGCGCGACAACCCGACCATGTACCCCTTCGCCAAGGAGTTGACCGACGCGCAAGAGCTGGCCAACGTGTCCGCTTACATCGAGAGCCTATGCATCCCTATTGACCATGGACGCTACGAAGGTGCTGATGCGGCCAAGCAGATTGCGGACGGCAAGACGATGTACGAGAAAGAGTGCATTGAGTGCCACAAGGCCAATGGTGAAGGCGTCAAGGACAAGTTCTACCCGGTGCTCGCAGGTCAGCATTACAAATACCTGTTGCGTCAGATGACCGAGATTCGCGACGGCAAACGCCGCAACGCAAATCCCGACATGGTGACCATCATCAAGAAATATGACAACGCGCAGTTGGTTGCCATTTCTGCCTATCAGTCCAGCCTGGTCATGCCCGGCTCGATGTGTAAAGCGGGTGCTGCCAAGCCTGCCAAGAAAAAGTAAACAGACGACATGCAAGACCAGACCAAACAAAATCGCCTGATCACCATTCTTACCTTGGTCGCCTTGGTGGCCATGATCAGCGCTTTTTTTGCGCCAATCTGGTGGGTATCACTCACCGCGCCCAACTATCCGAAGGATGCTTTTCCGGATGGCATTCGTATTCATTTTCATTTTGATGTAGTGAAAAATGGATGCAGCGCAGTGGGTGCCAGTACGCGCATGGGGTCAGAGACCATGCAGGCAGATATGGGACCTGATTCCGAGCGTTACAACCCGATTCTGGATGCCAAGAAAGACGTCAACAAGGACGCCGCGGGCCTCGATTGCGTTCATGAGATGAATACCATCAACCATTACGTTGGCATGTTTCCCATTGCCACCGGCGCACCGGTCGAGAAGCCACTGGCAAAGTTTTTCTTTGGCTTTTTTTCTGTGATGTTGTTGGGCTTCATCACGCCGGAAGGCAAGCGTCGCCAACTCGTTTTGGGCATTGGTTTCGCCGCAGTTGCGGTCTGGATGCTGGTGCATCAATTTGTATTGGGCCACTTGGCTGAACACGTCAAGCACTATACGGCCGAGGCGGCGACGTTTTTTAATGAGCCGGCGCGTATCAAGGTGTGGGGTGACAACGTCACCCTTTACAGTCAGATTGCCATGGGGGGCCTGATCGCCGCGATGTTGGTCGTGTGGATTGGCGTTGCAAAGTTTCGGCGCTTCGCGTTGTTGCTCGTTCTGGTCCCGAGTTTGCTGCCCCTGTATTTTGTGATCGAGTATGCCGGTTGGCTCTGGTTTTTTGGCCACAACATGCATGCGTGGGGTGCTTTTACGGTCAAACCGTTTATGCCAACGCTGTTTGGTGAGGGCAAGGTAGCGCAATTTTCTACCTATTCCTATCCATACTGGGGCTATGGATTGTTGATGGTGGTTTTCGTTTGTTTGACGCTGGCCATGCTGATGCGTCGGCGCCAGTTGCGCGAAGCTGACCAAGGAATTGGGGCATAGCATGGCGGTCAAGCGTTGGCTGATTGTGCCCACTTTGTTGTTGGGTATGACCAGCCTGTTGGTTGCGCGTACGACCGACACGGACGATGACAACAATCGACCGCCTGCTTTGGGCGCGACTGCTGATCTGTCCACCGCACCCCGCGTAGGAGTGGACCGTCCCAAGCCAACATTTCCGTTGTACGAACGTGATAAGCGGGTACATGGACTCAAGCCTTTTCAGGCTTTGGTGGATGCTGCCAGACCAGGTGACATTTTGCGTCCTCCTGCCGGGTCCTATGCGGGGCCTGTGGTGCTGACCAAGCCGCTCACGATTGAAGGGGGAGGTTCCGTCACCATTGATTCGGGTGACCGGGGAACTGTCTTTTCGGTTCAGACGGACGGCGTTGTTCTGCGTGGCCTGCATCTGACCGGCTCCGGCGACTCCCATGACACGGATGATTCGTGCCTGGACGTGCGGGGCCATCGCAACATCCTGGAAAACCTGGTTATTGACAACTGCCTCTTCGGGATCGACCTGAAACAGTCGAATGACAACGTTCTTCGCAAAAACAAGGTCCGTTCCAAACCGGTGGACCTGGGTGTTCGTGGTGACGGGTTGCGCCTGTGGTACAGCCACCGCAACTTGATTGAAGCCAACGAAATTTCCGATTCCCGCGACATGGTGGCGTGGTACTCCAATGACAACATTTATCGTCGAAACGTAGGCACCCGCAGTCGCTACTCGATTCACTTCATGTTCGCCAAAGACAACATCGTGGAGTACAACCGTTTTTACGACAACGCGGTGGGCGTGTACTTCATGTATACCGAAGGTGGCGTGTTGCGACACAACCTGATTTCACACGCCACGGGAGCTACCGGCATGGCGATTGGCTTCAAGGAAGCCAGCAACACATTGATTGAAGGCAACGAGGTCATTTACTGTGCGATTGGCATAGGCTCTGATTTGTCGCCCTTTCAACCCGATAGCAAGATATGGGTCAAAAACAATCGGTTTGCGTACAACGGTATTGCCGTGCAATTCACCAGCGAACTCGGCGGCAACGTGTTGACGGACAATATCTTTGAAGGCAATCTGACCAACGTGGTGCAGGCTGGGCGTGGTAAGGCCGGTCTCAATGAATGGACCGGCAATTTCTGGGACGACTACAAGGGTTTTGATCGAGATGGAAATGGTACTGGCGACACGCCTTACGAGTTGTATGCCTACGCGGACCAGATCTGGATCGAACTTCCCATCGCAAGGTTCTTCAAGACCGCTCCAGTGATGGAATTGCTTGATTTTCTTGAGCGTTTGGCGCCTTTCTCATCACCGGAATTGACGCTCAAAGACGCCAACCCGAGGTTTGTCAAACCAAATTGGGTTCTAGGATGACTGATAGTGAAACCCCCAAGCCTGACCGGCCAGTAAAGGCTAGCAAGTCCAAGATGACGCGACAGGATCGCCGTCGCTGGATGCGTTCTGTCCTGCTGGCGGGCGGTGTTTTTGGAGCCGCATTGTCGGGTTATATGCCACTGGCTTATGCGCAGAGAAAGCGGTTGCGGCCCCCCGGCGCGTTGGACGAGAAAGACCTGTTGGGATCTTGCATTAAATGCGGCCAGTGTGTTCAGGTGTGCCCCGTGCAGGCGATCAAACTGGCTGACCTGGTGGACGGGTTTGGCGTGGGGGTGCCCTACATCGATGCCCGCCAGCAAGCGTGTGATTTTTCATGCGATGCGGTTCAATGCATTTTGGCTTGCCCGACAGGTTCCCTGGCGTATCACAAGCCGGCGTTTTTGCCGGTGCGTGTGGGTGCTGTGCTGGCGGCCAAACCAATTTTGCTGGCCAAGGAGAAAGACCCGGAGCCAACCTTGAATCTGAAGGAGCGCATGGGAGTGGCACGACTGGTTCGGCCAGAGTCGTGCTTGGCAGTTCAGGGCAAGGGATTCAAGGGGCAAACGCGAGGACCGTCATTCAAGGGTCGGATGCGTTACATGTCAGTGGATCGATGGAAACCCATTCCCGTAGCGGACCATCCGTATGACATACCTGAGTGCAATCTGTGCGTATCCGAGTGTCCGGTTAAAGGGGCGATCTCCATTGAAACCTTTGTCGGTAGTGATGGGCGCCGTCGCAACCAGCCCATCGTCCATGAGCCCTGTGTAGGCTGCGGAGTTTGCGAAATGGTGTGTCCAACCGAACAACCTTGCATCGTGGTCGAAGCACGTGAGGAGTGGACGGTATGACAGACCTGCACCGCCAGCGTTTCTTTGAGCAAATTGGAATACTGTTCGGCCGTGAGCCAAAAAAACCGGTTGAATTTACAGAGCGTGTGCAGCAAGTGCATGAGCTCAAGCGCATGGCGAATAAGACTGAATTGCGGGCGGCCATCGTGCTGGCACACAAAACGCCGCATGCCAACACGTGGCGCAACCGTCGATGGGTGGTTCTGATAGCCGTGAATTTGTTTTTTGCTGTTTCTTTTGGTTTTGATATCCAAATTCTGGAAGGCTCGTTGACTGCCTCCCGGTTGATTGGCTTTCACCTGATCGATTTGAATTCGGCATTGCAGGTGATGCTGGCGCATAAGCACATCATCGTTAATTTGCTGATCGGCACCATGACTGTGTTGGTGATTTGGCTGCTGCTGGGTGGTCGCACATTCTGTTCCTGGGTTTGCCCCTATCACCTGGTGGCCGAGTGGGCTGAAAAGCTTCACTTATTTCTTGCACGCAAAAAGTTTGTAACCGACCAGAACATGAACCGCAGGTTGCGCACCGCGTTCTGGTTGATCTTTGCACTGGCAACTTTCGGCTCTGGCTATACAGTTTTCGAGGCAATTTCGCCTACGGGCATACTCTCGCGCTCGTTGATTTATGGACCTGGTGTGGCGCTCTTATGGGTTGCCGCACTGCTGTTGTTCGAGATTGTAATTTCACGTCGTGCCTGGTGTCGCTATGCCTGCCCCATTGGTTTGACATATGGCGTGGTTGGCATCCTGTCGCCGGTTCGCATCAAGTACAAGCTTGAGGGATGTTTTCATGAAGGCGACTGTCGTAAAGTCTGCCTTGTGCCGCATGTTCTGGAGACCGTTGTAAAGGGTCGTGCAGTTGACACCGAAGTGACTTTGGGCCCGGACTGCACTCGGTGTGGTTTGTGCGTGGACACCTGCCCGACGGGATCATTGACGTTTGACATCAAGGGCCTGTCGAAACTGCTTTGAGGCGTGCGCTACGCTGCCCTTATTCCACCTGAGATTATTGCCATTGTGATTCGTTTTCAAAACCTTACCAAAGCCTTCCGGCGTGCCCGGATTCTCGACGACGTCAACCTGCAAGTGGGGTTGGGCGAGCGCGTTGCACTGATCGGTTCCAATGGGGCGGGCAAAACCACTTTGATTCGCTGCCTGTTGGGCGAGTATGTTCATGATGGGTTGGTGCATATTGATGGCCGTGATCCACGCAAGCAGCGCACCGAGGTGCTGGGCATGATTGGATTTGTGCCGCAATTGCCACCACCGCTCAAGATGCCTGTCGGTCAGTTGATCGAGTTTTCAGCTGCCTTGTGCGGCACCGCGCCGCAACGTATCCACGAGATTGCAGACCGCTTGGGACTGGACTTGAGTGGCATACTGGCGCGCCCCTTTGTTAAGCTTTCGGGCGGCATGAAGCAGAAGCTGTTGATTGCCATCGCACTGGGGCGCGATGCCAAAGTATTGGTCATGGATGAACCAGCGGCCAACCTTGACCCCCAGGCCCGGAAGATTTTTTTCGAATTGCTGGCCGAGCGCGCCAACAATGCCACCATGCTGATTTCCAGTCATCGGATCAATGAAGTTTCTTCGCTGGTCAATCGTGTGGTGGAGCTTGATATGGGCAAAGTGGTACTGGATGAAACGGTGTCCGAGGATGTCGCGCTGAGCGGCATGCTGCGAGCAAAGGTCACCAGCAAGCGCCAGGAACCCGCGTTGAATAAGGCCTTGGGTCTGTGGGACTTTCAGGCCCTGGACGCTGACCTAACTGAGTGGGAAGGCCTGGTTGCAGGGCCTGACCGATTGCGCTTTTTGGGTATGGTGTCGCGTTATGTGTCGGTGGTCAATCATGTCTCCATGACCGAAATCGAGTCATGAGACGTCGTGATTTGCTAACGCATGGATTTGCGCTGACGCCCTTGGCTTCAGTGTTGCTCATCGCGTGTGGTGAGGACAAGGACATGCCTAATGGCATGGCCGTTTTCAAGTGGGACCGCGATGTCTGTACCCGTTGCAGGATGGCGATTTCTGATCACCGGTTTGCCTGCCAGATTCGGGGTGGCTCCAAAGACACGGTCTTCAAATTTGACGACATCGGCTGTGCCGCCACGTGGCTTGCGGAAAAGGGCAAAGAGTACCCATGGATGGCCGATGCTGCCACCCGCATATGGGTAGCGGAGTTTGCCAGCGCCGGCAAGAATTGGCTGGATGCTACCGCCGCGCACTATGTCGTGGGCAAGGCCTCGCCCATGGGTTACAACTACGCAGCTTACGCCCATGGCCAGAACGACAGTATTTCTTTTGACGCCATGGGTCAAAAGACCTCTGCGACCTGGCCCGCCAATTGCCATCCGGGCAGTGTCAAGACGGCATCCGCCGCCTCTGCACTTTCGAAATGAACGAAGATCTGACACGATGAAACAACTCTGGCTGACGGCCAAACTCGATATGGCGGAATCCTTGCGCGCGCGCTGGTTCCTTATTTACACATTGGTTTTCGGCGGGATTGTGGCCTTGCTGTTCCTGTTCGGCCTGACGGAGTCGCGCGTGCTGGGCTTCATTGGTCTGTCGCGGTTGCTTGTGACCTATATCCAACTGACCATGGCCATCCTGCCGATCTTTGTGCTCATTACCACTGTGCGCTCGGTAGCGGGAGATCGGGAGGCCGGTGTTTTTGAGTACCTGCTGTCCCTGCCAGTGTCATTGGGCGCCTGGTTTTGGGGGAAAATTTTGGGGCGCTACCTCGTCATTTTTCTTCCCGTGTTCGGTGCCATGTTGATGGCGGTGGTGATTGCGCTGGTGCGTGGCATTCCAGTGCCGTGGGGAATCTTTGGCTACTACACCGCCTTGCTGGCTGTGATGGCTGCGTGCTTTCTGGGCATTGGCATGTTGATCTCCTCGCTGGCTCGCAGCACAGACATGGCTCAGGGTGCAGCCTTTATGGTCTGGCTCACGTTTCTGTTGTTCCTCGACCTGATTCTGCTAGGTGTCATGATTCAGGGAAAGGTAGCACCCGAGATAGCCGTCATGATGGCGCTGGCGAATCCACTGCAGGTGTTTCGTACCGCAGCGCTGGCGCTGTTTGACCCGCAACTCATCGTGTTGGGTCCGTCGGCCTTCGTGATTCTGGACACCTTTGGTGTGCTGGGATACAAGATTTTCGCGTTGGCCTATCCGCTTGCTTTGGGCATTGCGTCTGCAGCCGCGGGGTTTGTGTTTTTCAGGCGCGGAGATTTGCCGTGACCGGAGCTGCCGCGCGGTGGCCACGTGGCAAGCGCTTGGTGGGTTTGATGGTCTTTCTGGCGGGTCAGTTTGCATTTGCAGCAGGCACCATTTCGCCAGCCAACAGTCCCGATAGCGGCCTATTGTTTGCAGCCGCTTTGATTGACCTGGATAGCCAGGCCGTGACGCTGGCTAAATACCGTGGCAAACCGCTGATAGTTAATTTTTGGGCACGCTGGTGTGGGCCCTGCAAAGTGGAAATCCCGGAGCTGGTCAGCTTGCAAAAGCGCAATACCGGGGTGGAGTTGCTGGGACTCAATGTCGAAAACAACGCGCCCACTGTGCGTGACTTTGCCTTTGCATACGACGTTAACTACCCCGTTTTTTTGACTAAGGAACCCGGCCTGGCATTGATGCAGGCCCTGGGTAATAGTAAGTCCGTGTTGCCGTTCACGGTCGTCATTGATCGCCACGGCACCATCGTAAGCACCCATGTGGGCGCCATGACGCGTGAAAAGTTGGATGCCGCAGTTCAGTTGGCTTTGAAGTCGGTGCTAGACCCCAAGCAGTCGCCATGATGACCGAGCACGACATCAACCACAGTTTTGGCCGCGAGGCGGTCAACCAGGCGCAAAGGCGTGAGCGCATCCGCGTGGTTTTCAATGCGGTGGCGACGCGTTATGACCTGATGAACGACCTGATGAGCATGGGCATTCACCGGTTGTGGAAACGCACATTGGCCCGGCGCGTGCAGCATGTGCAGGGGCGGGTGGTCGACCTGGCTGGTGGCACTGGCGATGTTGCAAGGCTCCTGCTGGGGCCCGGGCGCGACGTCACCGTATGTGACCCCAGTTTGGCGATGATGCAAGTCGGCCAGCAGCGCAAAGGTGCCACGCAGCTGCTGTGGTTGGCTGGCGAGGCCGAGAACTTGCCAATCGGCGATGCCAGTGTCGATTTACTGACCGTCTCCTTTGGCTTGCGCAATGCGACCCACCTGGAGAAAGCCTTGTCCGAGGCTTTGCGCGTTCTCAAGCCCGGCGGCAGTTTTGTTTGTCTGGAGTTTTCGCAGCCGTTTTTTTGGCTGGCGCCGTTCTACAACTTGTACTCCTTTCTGGTAATTCCCCGCCTGGGTGCGGCTGTTGCTGGGGAGCCTATGGCCTATCAATACCTGGTTGAATCTATTCGGCGCTTTCCCCCTCAGCAAGGCTTTGCTGAACTGATGCGTGCTGCCGGCTTTGCCGAGGTCCGTTGGGAGAACCTGTCCTTCGGAATTGCTTGCCTGCATTTTGGTGTCCGCGCCCATGAAAGCTGATCGCCCGTCGGGCTTGATGTCCAGCCCCGGCCAAAGTCTGATGGTCTGGTGGACGGCCATTCGCCCGCGCACCCTGAGCATTGCAGCTACACCGGTGGTGCTGGGATCCGCGCTGGCATGGTCAGACGGCGCACCGATGCTGCTGCCCGTTCTTCTGGCCACGCTGGCGTGCGCCCTGTTGATTCAGGTGGGAACCAATTTGCACAATGATGTCGCTGATTTTGAGCGAGGAACCGACCGACCTGACCGCGTTGGCCCCCTGCGCGTGACCGCTGCGGGCTGGGTGCAACCGGACAGCGTGCGCATGGCAGCGCGGGCAAGTTTTGCGCTGGCATTGGTGCTGGGCCTGTATCTGGTATTGCAGGGCGGCTGGCCCATTTTGTTGGCGGGGGGTGCTTCGTTGGTGGCAGGTTGGTCCTACTCGGGGGGCGAGCGGCCCATTTCCCACACGGCGTGGGGTGAGGTGTTTGTGCTGGTGTTTTTTGGCCTCGTGGCGGTGGCCGGAAGCCACTGGCTGCAGCATGGCGATGCCCTGGTCGATGCCCTGCTGTGCGGCGCCATCGTTGGTTTGCCTGCCGCTGCGGTCCTGTTGGTCAATAATTTCCGTGATGTTGAGAACGACCTGCGCAGTGGCCGACGCACGCTGGCTGCGCGCCTGGGTGATGCGGGCTCGCAGCGAGCCTACGCGACCATGGTGCTGCTTCCTGTGGCACTGGCTGGCGTACTGGCCTTGCACGGGCGCACGGGTGTTTTGCTGGCCGCCTTGGCGGCGCCCTATGCCTGGGCACTGCTGCCACGCCTGCAGCGTAGCGCAGGCGGTGCCGCCTTGAACGCGCTGCTGGGTGCAACCGCACGGCTGGGTTTGATATTGGGTGTCTTGTTGTCCGTGGGTGTCTTTCTATGAAGCCCGATGTGGTGCAAACGCTGTTGCCGTTGGCGCTGGCGTTCATCATGTTTTATCTGGGGTTGACGCTGGTTATTGGGGATTTTCAGAAAGTTGCCCAGCGCCCCAAAGCGCTGCTCGTGGGGCTGGCCGCTCAGGTGCTTTTGGTACCGGTGGCCGGGTTTGCCGTGGCTAGCTGGAGTGGCCTTTCTCCGATGATGGCGGTAGGCCTTATGGTGCTGGCGGCTTGTCCCAGTGGGGTGAGTTCGGGGTTACTAACGCACTTGGCCAAGGGCGATACGGCGTTGGCGATTTCCTTAACGGCGGTTACCAGTCTTGCCGCGGTGCTGACGTTGCCGCTGGTCGTGAGCGCCTCATTTCAGTTTTTCATGGGCAGCCAACTGGCTGTGCAACTGCCGGTGGTGGCTATGGTCAAAGGCATTTTTATTCTCACAACACTGCCGGTCCTGTTGGGTATGGCTTTGCGTTGGCGCTTTGCCGTTCGGGTTATGCGTGTGGAACACATCATCGGCAGGATCACGACCACCTTGTTCGTGCTGATTGTGCTCAACACGTTTTGGGATCAGCGCCAGGTGCTGCTTGATAACCTGCCGCTCCTGGGGCCGGCTGTGCTGGTGCTCAATGTGCACATACTGGCCGGTGCCTATTTGCTGTCACTGGTGACCCGGCTGAATCGGCGTGATCGCATCGCCGTTATCACGGAATGTGGTTTGAAAAATTCGGCACTTGGCATTGTGGTTTGCTTGCAGTGGCTGCAACAACCAGCCATGAGTGCGCCCAGCGTAGTCTACGCACTGTCGATGAACGCCTTCGCCCTGACGTTTGTTGTCTTGATGCGAAATACCACGAAGTTGTGACCGTGCTGCGCGCTGCCTTGTTTTGTGTTTTGATGGTGTGGACTGTAGCCATTTCATCCGCCACCCCCAGTATGCTTCCCTTGC
>JBAWYQ010000009.1:0-41531 GCA_037143475.1 Burkholderiales bacterium
CCCGCTGGCAGAAGTTGAGGCTGTGCAGGCGCTGTTCGCCATCGATGGGGTTGCCGTCTTCGTCCGCAAAGCCAATGTCAAAAAGGCTGATGCCCGCCTCTGCAGCCAGCGCTTTAGCAAACTCGGTCTTGCCGGTTCCGGGCGGGCCGTATAGTAGGATATTGGCACCGCAGGCTTGGGTTTGGTCTACGCCGGTCAGGTAGTCCAGCAACAACCGGGAATCGTTTGCCAGGTGAGGGAAGTCGGACAGGGCAAGTGTGCCCGCTTTGGCCGGGCGCAGCACGCGGCGGCCCAACTCTTCGTCGCTGGCCAACTCGTCGAGCATGACTCCATGCAGGTCGCGCACAAGGCTGATTTTATCCTCCAGTTCTTCATCGTCGCGGTCAACGCGGATCAGGCCCGACGTGAGCAAAACGCTGTCGCGGCGCAGCGCTTTGCGAATCAAGTCGGTCGGCTGCCCGGTCAGTGTGGATAGGAGGCTAGCCAGCCCCTCGTCGGACACTTGTATGCTGTTGGGTGATAGTGCTGCCCGAAACACGGGAAAGCACCCCATGCAGGCGACGAAGGCCAGCACCGCGCACTCGGTGTCATTCAGGCTGACCATGCGGCCCAGGCGCTCCACGTTTTGAAACAGGGGCAAATTGGCGCTTACACCCTGCGCCAGCAGCTCTTTGCGTCGGGCTTTGAGCAATGCCATGACCCGTGCCTTGAGCATGCGCGGGTTGCTGCGTCTGGGCTTGGCAGTTGGTTTGTGCCGCAGTCTTGCGGCGACCGCATCGCCCTCCTCCCCGTCCTGCTCTTCCTCAATGTCCAGCGCAAACGGATTGTCATCTTCGTCATCAAAAGTGATGTCGTCGAGCAGTAGTGGCATTAACCCTTTTAGGCCGGTGACCTCGATAAAGTCGTTGTCGCAAAACGTGCCTCCCAGCGAACCACCGGGCGGTTTTTCAACCCAACGGCGCGTCAAGCTGAGGTCGATCAGCCACAGGCCCAGCAGAGGCTTGTAGTCTTGCATGCGGTAGGGTTCGCCAGTGGACCGTCCGGCATTGGGTTTGTTGCCGATTTTGAGAAAACTGGGCATCTGGCTCATGTTGGGCTCCGTCGTGGTGTGAACAGAATCCAGTGTCCATGCGCCATGCGACGCGGTGCGTCGCGTATGGATGCCTTAATTGATTCATCGTCAATCACTCCATGCATAGCACCATGCTTTTCCCTCCACAACGTCACCTGACATTTGCCACATTCAAATCGCGCCCCGGTAGCGTCCATGCCCGCTCGGCGTGTGCACAATTCGCCATGCGTGCTGGCATTGCTTGGCAGGAGCCAATGCTGATTCTGGCGGGGCGCTCAGGCGCAGGCAAGACGCATCTTCTGCATGCCACTGCCAACCAGGCCAAGAGCAATGCCTATATCCGCAGCGGCGTCACCATCAGTGCGCAGCGCTTGGCAGAGGAGGTGCAGCGTGCAACGGACTTCGGCGATTTACCCTTCTGGTGTGATCGCTTTGTAAGCGAGGATTTCTTGGCCGTCGACGATGTCGATGACCTCTTTGGCAGCCACGCAGGTGGCGACAATTTTCTATTGGACGTGCTGCGCCTTCGTGGGGACGCGAACCGTCGCACCCTTGTCTCAGCATCCATATCCACAGCGCCGGACAACCCTTGTCCGCTCAACACTTTTCTCAACCACCAAAGAGCCGTAAGGCTTCTCTAAACTCAAGGAGTATTGCTATGACTATCTGGAAAAACTGCCGCGCCGACCTGTACTACAACGACGGAACCCCCGAACTCAAAGACCCCGGGTATGAAGTGCGCCTGTCAGACACCGAACTGGTCATCTCCTACGAGGGCGATGACGGCTGGGTCAACTGGAAAGGCCACGACCTGGGCGGCGGACATTTTGAAATGGTGAGCCCCGAGGTGGAGGGACGCGCCCTGCTACACCGCTTTGGCGACAGCGAAATTTTAGAAGGCAATTGGACCGAGGGCGGTGACCACGGCATGTGGCGCATCTACTTGATCGCCTGAACTGCGGACGGTCTCCGCCGTGGCTTTACCGCAGATGGCGGAGGTGGCGGAGGCTGGCGCATGGCGTCCAGCGCCCTTAAGAGCTTCTGCGGGCCATTTACCCGCACCAGATTGCCATAGCCCAGCAGCCAGGTCTGTAGTGCACCTGTGGCGTAAACCGTGGCCTTCACCCGCAGCCAACCGTCTGCCAACATGGCGGTATGCTGATCGTTTGACAGCTGGTACTCCTCCAACTTTCTCTGTACAACGGGATGAAAGTCAGCCACCAGCCTAATTTCATCGTCAAAGAGGAAAAACTGGTTGAACTCGTCTTTCACGTAGTCCTGAAATGCCTGCACATCAGGAACAGTGGCGGGGGTATAAGCCCGCACCGCCGAAGTAACCCTGTGCAAGGCGTAACCCCGGTAGGGGTCATCTTCGTTGTCCGCCGCATAGGTCAGCAGATACAGCGTCTGGTTGGACGCAACGATGCCCGCTGGTGAGACCTGACGCGTATTTAGGATTTTGTCGGGCTTGACGTACTGGATGATCAGCTGACCGCCATCACGCAAAGCCTCATAAACCGTATCCAGCATGCGGGCGTTAATGACCGGTGGTTCCAACGCCATACCCTCTCGCTTGCTGACCAAACGCTGGTACCACGGGTTTTGCGGATTGCTTTTTTGCAGCAGAGCTTCAGATTCGGCAAACCAGGGTTTCAGCGCACCAAAGGCGTTGTCAGGCAAAAACTCGCTCAACAGCTCTTTGGCCAGGATAAAGGCCAAGGCTGCGTCCTGGTCCAGTACCGGCAGCACAAACTTGGGTTTGGCACCGGGCTTGACGGACCAAAGCTTGGTACGGCCCCGCTCTTCACAAACCAAGTCGTAAAACTCCGCCATGTGTTCCAGATCACGCTGGACATTGCGTTTTGCTATCGCGTTCTTGCCCCCCACGGCGGCCCACAATTCACTGGTGCTGGCTGGCTGGCCTGTGGTGTTGAGGTGGCGCAGGATTTGCAGGTGACGCATTTGCTGCGCAGTGAACCCGTGACTGCCCAAACGGCGCCGGGTTGCATCGTCCACACCATCTTGTTGCGGTAATTCGGCCATGGTCAACTCCCTTTCAATATATCGGACATTTGGCGTCGCATACCAAAAGCATACTCCTGTTTGTGGCGCAGCGACACCGTGTTTTAGCGCCACACCCAACAAGGAGAAGGTCATGCGTTACGCTGTATTGGTGCTGGAGCAACCGTGGTGGGATTTGAACAAAGACCCCGGGCAAACCTCGACCCGCTATTTTTTGGATGGACTTTCACGCTTGGATGGCCTGCCCACCTTCTACTCCACGTTTTACGACACCCACAGTTTTGGGCAAGCACTGCAATACCTAGTGGATGCACGCAAACTCAAATTCATAGACCACTTGATCGTCTATGTGGCCAGCCACGGAGCTGGCTCGCGCCTGGGCAATGGCAATGCGCCCAGCATGAACCTGCGCACCGTGTTTGACCGCATCCACCAACATGGCCGGGGCACGGTAACGGGACTGATTCTGGACAGTTGTGAAGTGGGTGCCGAATACGACACCATTGCCGCAGGCATGAAGAAGGCAAAGATTCAGTGGCTACTGGGTTACGGAGCATCGGTGGACTGGCTGACCTCGACCTTAATCAACCTGCACGTCTTGTCGGTGATGGCCAATCTGGATGCAAAAGACCTGAGCAAGGCCAGCGCACTGACTGGAGCCGTACAAGAAGCGCTGGGGCTGTTCAACCCCTATTTACCAATTGATGCGGATGATCAACCTGAAGCAACATCCATCAAAAAGCCGAAGAAGGCTGCCGTAGCGCAGCTGGCACCGTTCACCCTGTCCGAGATACTGACGGTGGGCATTCAGGCTACTGGCAAAAAGCCCCAGATACTGACTGCCGAAGACATTTGGCCGGAACTAGCGGACATTGCCGACTAGCGCCCTAAACAGGTCGTTTGTAGTCCCGCTCTCGCTGACTGCGCACCGCCAGCACAAACACCGTGTCCTGCGCAGGGTCAAACCGGTACAAGGCCAAATAGCCGCTCTCACCGTGGGAAATAATCAATTCGCGCAGGCCCGCAGCTGCCGGTCGCCCGATGAGTGGACTGCTGGCAAGAACATCCACCGCATCGATGATCGCCTCGATATGCCGCGCCGCATGGTCTGGCACGCGGTCGAAAAGAAAATCAAAAATGCGATCAAAGTCTTCCCGCAAACCGGCAGAAAGTATGACCCGGCTCATGCACGCTTGGCTTTGGTCTTACCCTTGGCATCGCTCAAACGCTGTCGCAAGTAGGTCTTCATCTCGTGCCATTCCACGCCAGGCTCGCCCGCCTGCAAAGCCAGGTCCCGCTGTTGGGCGATGCCCTGTACGCCTAGGCGCCACTCGGCTTCGTCTGCCTTCTGTGCCAAGGCTTCGACCATAAAACTGTGCGGCGTTTGGCTCAGTGCGTGCGCCAGACGGGAAATCCGGTCGCGCAGGGATTCGTCGATGCGCAAGGTGGTTGTGGACATGGATTTTCTCCTGGAAGTGACACAAGTGTGCCACATCCAGAAAGTATGTGGCAAGCGCTTGTGTCGTTTGGACCCATCTCCCGAGTATTTATACAAAGCGATTGCTTGGTGAAAAGCAATATACTGGACGAATGATCCGATTTTTCACGTCTACCTGAACCATCCCCTGGAGCCCTCCCCATGACTGAAGCATTTGTATTCGACGCCATCCGCACACCGCGTGGCAAAGGCAAGAAAGACGGTAGCCTGTACGAGGTCAAGCCGGTCAACCTGCTGGCCGGTCTGCTGACCGACCTGCAACAGCGCCACCAGTTCGACACCGCGATGGTCGATGACGTGGTGATGGGTGTGGTGTCCCCCGTGGGCGATCAGGGTGCCGTGCTGCCGAAGGTGGCTGCGCTCAAGGCGGGGTGGGACTTCCGCTGTGCGGGCGTGCAGATCAACCGCTTCTGTGCCTCCGGCCTGGAGGCCGTCAATATGGCAGCGCAAAAAGTACGCTCGGGTTGGGAAGACCTGGTGGTAGCCGGTGGCGTGGAGAGCATGAGCCGCGTGCCGATTGGCTCCGACGGCGGCGCTTGGGCCATGGACCCCGAGACCAATTCGGCCACCGCCTTTGTGCCACAGGGCATTGGCGCGGATTTGATTGCTACGCTGGAAAGCTTTACCCGGGCCGATGTGGATGCGTTTGCGCTGGAGTCGCAAAAGCGCGCCACTGCTGCACAGGCCGCTGGTTACTTTGACCGCTCGGTGATGGCGGTGAAGGACAGCCTGGGCCAGGTCATTCTGGGACGCGACGAGTTCATAAAACCCAACACCACTCTGGAAGGGTTGGCCGGCCTGAAGCCAGCTTTTGAGCAGATGGGCGGCATGGGCTTTGACCAACTGGCCCTGACCCGCTACCCGCAGGTGGAGCGTATCCAGCACGTGCACCACGCGGGCAACTCATCCGGCATTGTGGACGGTGCCGCGGCGGTGCTGATCGGCAACGAGGCCGCCGCCAAGGCCCATGGCCTGACACCGCGCGCCCGCATCGTCGCCACCGCCCTGTCGGGCGCTGACCCCACCATCATGCTGACCGGGCCCATGCCAGCCGCGCGCAAGGCGCTGGCCAAGGCCGGTTTGACGATTGACCAGATCGACCTGTTTGAAGTGAACGAGGCCTTTGCCGCCGTGGTGATGCGCTTCATGAAAGAAATGAAAGTGCCGCATGACAAGGTGAATGTGAACGGCGGCGCCATTGCCATGGGCCACCCCCTGGGTGCCACGGGCGCCATGATTCTGGGTACGCTGATCGACGAGTTGCACCGCCGCAAACTGCGCTACGGCATGGCCACTCTGTGCGTGGGCGGCGGCATGGGGATTGCCACGATTGTGGAGGCATTGTGAGAGACCTCACGACCTGCGACACGCAAGCGAATTTGGGGTCGGATCCAAGCCCTTCAGGGCGCAGGCTCAGACCCCAATTTCGCGGGTTGCGAAGTGGGGCAGCTTACCTGTCCTAGCCCTCGTATTCATTGCACATACTGCTCTCTATTAAATAGCACCATGAAAACCATCCAATACTCCCTCGCCGACGGCATTGCGACCATCACCTTTGACGAACCCAACTCCCCGGTCAACACCATGTGCCTGCAGTGGCAGGACGACATGGCCGAAGTGGCGGCGCAAGTACTCACGGACAAGGATGCCATCAAGGGCATTCTGCTGGCATCCAACAAGTCCACGTTTTTTGCCGGAGCCGATCTCAAGGCCACCATGCGCATCACGCCGGCGGAAGCGCTCAAGGTCTACACAGAAATTGAGCGCTTGAAGAAAAATATGCGCTTTCTGGAAACCATGGGCATGCCCGTGGTCACCCTGCTCAACGGCACCGCGCTGGGTGGCGGCTGGGAAGTGGCCTTGATCGGCCACCACCGCATTGCCATCGATTCACCCAAGACCCAGTTCGGCCTGCCCGAAGTCACGCTGGGCCTGCTGCCCGGAGCCAGCGGCGTGACCAAGATGACCCGCCACCTAGGCCTGATGGGCGCGCAGGCCTATCTGGTGGAAGGCAAGCTTTTTTCCCCCTCAGAAGCCAAGGCCATGGGTCTGGTGCATGACCTGGTGGCACCCGGCGAGAACGCCCAGACTGAAATGCGCACCAAGGCGCTGGCCTGGATTGGCGCCAACCCGACCGCCCAGCACCCGTGGGAAGCCAAGGGCTACAAGGTGCCCGGTGGACTGCCCTCCTCGCCTGCCGTGGCGCAGATGCTGGTCGTGGCCCCGGCCATGATCAAGAAGCAGACCCGAGGCCTGTACCCTGCCCCCGAAGCCATCATGGCCTGCATGGTTGAAGGCCTGCAGGTGGACATGGAAACGGCGCTGCGCCTGGAGAGCCGGGCCTTGGCCAAGCTCATGACCGGCACCAATGCCAAGGCCATGATCAACACCTTTTTCTTCAACCTCAACGCCATCAAGAGCGGCCAGAGCCGCCCGGGTGCCACGCCACGCTTCAAACCCACCAAGGTCGGTCTGTTGGGTGCCGGCATGATGGGCGCCGGCATCGCCTACTCGCAGGCCAGCAAGGGCATCGCCACGGTGCTGAAAGACGTGAGCCAGGAGAAGGCTGATCTGGGCAAGAGCTATAGCGCCAAGATCACCCAGGGCCGCGTTGACAAGGGCCGCATGAAGGCCGAAGACCAGCAGAAGATTCTCGACCTGATCCAGCCCACGGGTGATGTGGCGGACCTGCAAGGGTGCGACCTGATCATTGAGGCCGTGTTTGAAAACCGTGACCTCAAGGCGAAGGTTACCAAAGAGTCCGAGCCGCTCTTGGCCCCGGGCGGCTTCTTTGCTTCCAACACCTCCACCCTGCCCATCAGCGGGTTGGCCACGGCCAGCGCCGCACCCGAGAAATTCATTGGCATCCACTTTTTCAGCCCGGTGGACAAGATGAAACTGGTAGAAATCATCCGTGGCGCCAGGACGGACGACGAAACCGTGGCCCGTGCTTTTGACTATGTGCAGGCGATCGGCAAGATGCCCATCGTCGTCAACGACTCGCGCGGCTTCTTCACCAGCCGGGTGTTTGGCACCTTTGTGATGGAAGGCATCGCGATGCTGGGCGAAGGCATTCCCGCTGCTGCCATCGAAAACGCAGGCATTCAGTGCGGCATGCCCGTCGGACCACTGGCGGTAATTGATGAGACATCGCTGTCGCTGAGCGTGCATGTGATGGACCAGACCCAGGCAGACTATGCCGCAGAAGGAAAGACCTACACGCCCTCCCCCGGCGAAGCGATTGCGCGACGCATGGTGACCGAACTCGGCCGTGCCGGACGCGCAGCCGGCGGTGGCTTCTATGAGTACCCGACCGAAAAGGGCGCCCGAAAGTTTCTGTGGCCCCAGCTCAAGTCCTTGTTCGAGAAGGCTGATTCGCAATGGAACATCGCCGACCTGAAGGACCGCTTGCTGTACCGCCAGGCGGTTGAGACTGCGCGTTGCCTGTCCGAGAACGTGCTGACCACGGTGCACGACGCCAACATCGGCTCAATCTTCGGCATTGGCTTCCCGGCCTGGACCGGGGGCGCCATGCAGTTCATTTACGGCATGGGGATTGAGGCGTTTGAGGCGCGTGCCGCAGAACTGGCGCAGAAATTTGGTGCCGGTTTTGCGATGACCGATGCAGTCAAGGCGGCGATTCGCAAATACCAGCCCATCTATTAACCGCGGGTTGCATAGGGATAGCGTAAACCCTAAAAGACAGTGGTGTATGGAAGAACTAGACTGAACATCCAATTTGGAGACCAACAATATGAAAAAGCTCGCCGCACAACGCAGTCCTCGCGCTGTATTTAAAGTCACTTCCTGTGTGGCGCTACTGGTCGCCGTGACAGGTGCATACGCCAGTGAGGGCTACAAAACGCGTCAGGCACCGCTGGGAGCCTTTGGCGGGGAAATTTCTGCGGGTGCGGACAACCCTGGTTTCTTTGGCACTGCCATCACGACCTATGTCCATATTTACAGAGTCGCCGACGACAATGGCAACGATGTAGCCGTTGTGGGACGCGCAGTACCACTGCCAACCAATTCTGCAGCCAAATTACCAATTCCCGATGGAACCTACACGCTGAATGTGGCTCCAGGCACCATCAAGTTTGATCAGACACAGACACAGGTCAACCTGATTGGTGGGTATATGACGGAAGATACCTATGCCGGTGGCCGACTGGCATTTGCCGCCAACGTGCCGCTGATTTCAATTAACCGGACATTCTTTGCAACGCAACCTGCTGGCACTGTATCGCCTGTGCCGGGAGCCGCATTGCCTTTGCAGGTGCTCGGCGGCGTAACGGCCGTTGCCAACGCGGCCAATTACACCGTGCAATCGGGGTTGATTGCGCGCAACACCAGCGAGAACCTCAACGTGTCGGGTTTTGGTGACACGGAACTAACCGCAGTATGGGTCCGTCACGAAGATCGGCTCAAAGTGGCGGCCGGCGTGTCACTATTTGTCCCCACCGGCGCGTATGACAAGTCACGCGGCCCTAACCCCGGCTTCGGTAATTTCTACACTTTGCGACCCGGCGTTGCGGTGACGTATTCGCTCAACCCCAACCACACCGACTCCAACTGGGATTCGGGCGTAACCGTGGCCGGGCGCCTGTCCTATGGCATCAACTCATCGAATCTGGAAACGGACTACCGCAGCGGTGACTTTGTGTACACCGAAGCGGCGCTCAGCAAGGTTTCGGGCAACTGGGCATTTGGTGCCAATCTGATGGCCATTCAGCAGGTTACGGATGATTCCGGTACCGGCGCCACATTGGGCGCCAATCGGTATAAGAACTATGGCTTCGGTCCATTCCTGTCGTACAAATTGCCGGGCAAGGATGCGGGCTTCAATCTGCAATTCAGCCGAAACTTTGGCAGCCAGAACGCGTTGGTTTCCGAGTCACTGCAGGTGCGTTTTATCAAGGCCTGGTAGTCGATACGGCATGGACCAAATGCCGGGCAATGATCGACTTCAAGTAGTTCGACACTTTGACGCTGGCAGATGGTCGGTTGAGCGCCTCATGGCTACCGACCACGGCAAGATAAAAAAGGGCGGCTAGTTCTCGCGCTGTTTCATCATCGTGCACCAGCCGCAAATAGTGGCTGTGCAACAGCTGTAGGCGTGCCCGATCCACTCGCTCAAGCGAGGCGGCCACGGTGCTGTCTTTGCTTGCCAAACCGCGCAGGGCTTGCTCAAAACGATCGTGGTCGCGGTCATGTGACGAATAGGCGATTGCTCCGTCCAGTATGGTGAGAATAGGCACCGTCGGGTCAGACGAATCACCATGCAGTTCGCGTGTATCCGTCTCAATCGTCCGTTGATACCAGCGGTCAATCAGGGCACTGACAAGCTCCGCGTGGTCTGTGAAATGCCAATAGAAACTGCCACGGCTAACACCCAGGGCTTTGGCCAGCGCCAGGACCCGCACCGCGCTGAATCCCCCGTCAATGGCAGCCCGAAATGCCGCATCGAGCCAGTCGTCGCGCGTTAATCGGATGGGGGCTGTCGTGATCGATGGCCCGTTTGCGACATTCTTGCGAACGCTGGGTAAGGGTTGCGGTTTGCTGCTGGCCATTGGTTGAATTCTACGTTGGACCCAATTGACCGTGTCGATAGTTTAAACATGAACGCGGGAAATCTATTAGCCATGCACGAGATAGGTAGTGACCCTATGACACAGTGCTTACTGCGTTGAATTGATTGACTATTTCGGACCTTGATGGCCCTGCTATCCGATCCATCGAAATCTGAAACACAAACGTGAACTTATTTCATAAACTTGCGGTTCGATTGGTAACCTACAAAACGCCCATGCACACCCCCTGGAAATTGCTGGCAGCATCGGTTGCGTTAACGTGTTGGGTCGCCAGCCAGACAGTCCACGCAACACCAGACGCTGCTCAGGCTTCACCTGCCACGCCTGCGCGACCCAACATCGTGGTGCTGGTCGCAGATGACTGGGGCTTCTCCGACGTGGGTGCATTTGGCGGTGAAATTGAGACTCCCCACATTGACGCGCTGGCACAGCGTGGAACGCGCTTCACCAACTTCCACGTGGCAGCGTCCTGTGCCCCGACTCGCTCCATGCTGCTCACCGGCGTGGACAACCACCGCAACGGCGTTGGCAATCTGCGAGAGACCATGCCGCGCGAGCACGTCGGCAAGCCCGGCTACCTGGGCTCTCTGTCACAAAACGTCGTGACTGTAGCCACGCTATTGCAAGACAGCGGCTACCGCACCTACATCACGGGCAAATGGAACGTGGGGTCGGAGCCGCACAACCTGCCCAACCGCCGTGGCTTTGACCGCTCCATCATTCAGGGCGATACTGGCTCGGACAACTGGGTGCCGACCCAGCGCTATCTGCCGCACGCCGCCACCGTGGAGTGGTTTGAAGACGGCAAGCCTGCCACCATGCCCGCCGAATACTACTCGTCGACCTACTTTGTGGACCGCATGCTGGGTTACCTGAAGACCGATGAGGCATCAGGCAAGGGCAAGCCCTTCTTTGCCTACCTGGGTTTTCAGGCCAACCATGTGCCGATTCAGGCGCCCAAAGCGTTTATTGACAAATACCGGGGCAGGTACCAGGGCGGATGGGACGTATTGCGCGAACAACGGCGCAAGAGCGCCGCTTCTTTAGGACTCATTCCCAAAGACACCCGGATGGTGCGCATGGGCACCACGGGCGACTGGAACGCCTTAAGCGCCAAGGACAAACTCTACCAACAGCGGGAAATGGAAATCTACGCAGCCATGGCGGATGCCATGGACCACGAGGTCGGCCGACTCATTGCCCACCTCAAGGCCAGTGGCGAGTACGACAACACGGTCTTCGTGTTCCTGTCGGACAACGGCGCCGAGGGGAGTGACTACAAAGATGCACAGCCATGGCTGGTTACGCAATACTCACAAGACCTTGACCGTCTCGGCGGCAAAGGCGCCTATGGTATTCCAGGACCCAGTTGGGCCAGCGCATCGGTATCGCCACTGACGGGGTACAAGTTTTATGCGGCAGAAGGGGGCATCCGTGTGCCCATGGTCATAGCGGGCGTTGCCGGCGGACGCAGCAACCAGATTGCGCAAGCGCTGACCCACATCACCGACATCCCACCCACTCTGCTGGAACTCGCAGCTGTTCCCGTACCTGGAGCGCACTACCGTGGCCAGGCCATTGAAACCATGACGGGAAAGAGTCTGGTCTCTCTGGTCAAAGGTGGGACACACAGTGTGCGCAGAGCGGATGAGCCGTTGGGCTACGAACTTTCGGGCAACAAGGCGTTGTTCAAAGGGGACCTCAAGCTCTCGCGCAATGACCCACCAGTGGGCGACGGGCAATGGCATCTGTACGACGTCCAATTGGACCCAGGTGAAACGCATGACCTGCAAACTGAAATGCCAGAACACTTCGCAACCATGCAGCAGGACTACCTGGTCTATGAAAGGACGCACGGCGTGCTGCCCATGCCACCCGGGTACACACCTGCTGGTGCCGTGCTGGTCAACGGCATCTATAACTACTGGCTTCCCACCTATGGACCAACTGGTCTGGTTCTTCTCAGCCTGCTTGGTTGCATCATTTTGCTATCAAAACGGAAGCGCGCTGCGCATATTCCATGAGGGCTGGAGGTTATTTTAACTCTCCATGGCCGGCGGAGGACGGTGGGCCGCAGCGACTGCAGGTCGCGATTGCCGGGCGCGGCGCGGCAACAGGCCTGGCACTGCAAACGGGCGAGCACCTGCAATGTGTCACGCGCAATACCTTGATGTCGACCATGACTGTGCTGGGTGCACCGGGGGAGGTCTACCTGATGCAGCACTCGGCCCTGCGCGCCCAGATCGGCCTGCCCACCACGGCTTGCGTGGAAAAAATTGACCCGATCAGTCTGAAGACCATCACACGCTCGCCGCGACTGGCCGGTGGACCCATGTGGCCCGGCGGCGTGGCGCTGCATCGCAATGGTGACCTGTATCTGGTCTATGGACGCTACCTGCACCGCCTGAACCGAGACTGCACACCGCTGGCGCAATTGCAGTTGCCCATCCCTGCCGCCTACAACTCGTTCGTCATTTTGGACAACGGCCTCATCATCACGAAGAACCTGTCCGACACGGTGCCGGCGCGATTGACGGTGGTCAACCCGGATACGGTCACACGCGCTTGCAATGATGTGGACTGCCCCGAGCCTTCGATTGCGCGCCTCAGCGCCATGGGCAACACGGTCTACGTGGTGGGAGTGCGCTCGATTTTTCGCTACCACTGGTCTGACGCAACAGCAGGCTTGGAGTTCGACACCATATGGCGCTTTGACTACATTGGCAACACCACGCAGACCTACGGCTGGGACGTGGTGCTGGACGGACAACACGCCTGGTTCATGGACAACGGCAAGCATCGCTACCAGTTCCGGATGGTGGGCGCCGGGGTCAGCCCCAGCCCCAACCGTCTGATTCGTGTGTCACTCAGTAATGCTGGCGACAACAACATACTGGAAATTTGCGGCGCCAAGGGCGGCAGCGTCACCAACCCGCCGGTTTACGACCTGCAGCGCCGCATTGTGGTGGCGTATGACTCGTCCAATCGCCACCTGCGGGCCTGGCGTTTTGACCTCACAACGCACGTGCTTGAGCCGTTGTGGCACAAACAGGGTTTTGGATGTGCCAGCCACATGGTGCTGTACCCCGAGACGGGCGAACTGGTCACCAACGATTACCGCCAGTTCGGTGAGGAAGTGGTGGTTTTGGACATCGAGACCGGAGCCGAGCGTGGGCGCGTGCGGACCGGGGGCATCATGCAAGGCGTCGTGTTTCCCAGCGTGGGTTGGGCTCGCGACGTGTACTGGAGTTCAATGGGACGCTTGGCTCGGGTATTTGTGAACTAGCCTTAAGGAACAATTTTCAATGACACGCAAAACTCGATGGATTCTTGGCACCCTAGTAGCTGCAGTGACTGCGACCCTGCTGGTATTGACTTTTCAGCGACCCATTGCCACGGCGTTACTGGAGCAGATGGTCCACAAAAATGTCGGGCGCAACATCATTGCGGATTTGCCGGACGGCCTGCACCTGGCGCTTTGCGGGACGGGCTCGCCATTCCCTGACCCGACTCGGGCGGGGCCATGCTCGGCCATCATCGCCGGTGAGCGGCTATTCATCGTCGACACCGGAGAAGGCAGCGCCCGCACCTTGGGTTACATGGGCATTCCTGCGGCCAAAATTGAAGCCATCTTTTTGACGCATTTCCATTCGGATCACATTGATGGCATTGGCCCGTTCCTTTTGCAGCGCTGGGGAGTTGGCACCTTCCAGACCCCTACGCCAGTGTATGGACCCACAGGCGTCGAGCAGGTCGTGGATGGCTTTCGCGCCGCCTATGTGCTCGACTTCGGGTACCGCGTCGCACACCACACACCCAAAATCATGCCGCCTGGCGGCAGTGGTGGCAAAGGAATGCCATTCACATTGCCCCCTGCAGGACAGGGCGATCAGGTGGTGGTGCTAGACGACAAAGGATTGAAGGTCACTGCCTTTCGGGTCGACCACGCCCCGATTGATCCGGCAGTGGGCTATCGCTTTGATTACAAGGGACGCTCGATTGTCATCACCGGGGACACCAAAAAAACCCCGTCAGTCCAAGCGCTATCCAAAGGCGTCGACATTCTGGTGCACGAGGCACTTCAGCCCACGCTGGTCAAAATATTGGAAACAGAATTTGCCAATAAAAACCAGAACAATATGTCGCAAGTCATGCGCGACATTCTGAATTACCACACCACACCTGAAGAAGCAGCTGCCCAGGCCGCATCAGCCGGAGCCAAGGAACTGGTGCTTAACCACATTGTTCCACCGCTGCCGCTGCGCTTTGCCTACCCCGCGTTCCTGGGCGACGCAGCAAAGTTCTACGACAAGACCATAACTGTGGGGGAAGACGGGATGTTGTTCAGTCTGCCGGCGAATTCCACCACCGTGGACCGCAAGAGGCTTTACTGACCATGCGCACACTTCAAGGTAAATCGGTTGTCATTACTGGCGCTGCCTCTGGCATTGGAGAGGCTCTGGCACACGCCAGTGCGGCTAGGGGCGCGCGTTTGCTGCTTGCCGATATCGATGCAGTCGGACTGGACCGTGTTGTCTCGACCCTAAAAGCAAAGGGTGTCGATTGTTGGGGTCTGGTCACAGACACTGGCAACGAAGCGGCTATTTACGCACTCGCACAAGAAGCCCAGACCCGACTCGGCGGCGCCGATGTGGTGATCAACAACGCGGGCGTGGGCCTGATGGCACCCATCGAAAGGCTGCGCACATCCGACGCGCAGTGGCTCATGAACATCAACTTCTGGGGCGTCGTGCAGGGTTGCCAGGCCTTCATCCCCCAGATGCGCCAGCGCCCCGATTCGGTACTGGTCAACATCTCAAGTATCTTTGCCATGGTGTCGATTCCAACGCAGGGCATCTACAACGCCAGCAAAGCGGCAGTGCGCGGCTTTAGTGATGCTTTGCGCGAAGAACTCCGGGGCTCCAGTTTGGATGTCCTGTGTGTGCACCCTGGCGGCATCAAGACCAACATCGCCAACAGTGCGCGCATCACCGATGTATCCATGGTTGCCGACTCCGACCAGGAAATGCGCGACAACTTCACCAAACTGGCACGCACTACGCCGCAACAGGCAGCGAATGTCATCCTGCAAGCCATTGAGACGCGCAAGACCCGCGTGCTCATCGGCTCCGATGCCAAGCTCATGGACTGGATGTTCCGCCTGTTTCCATCCCATGCTTCGCACTGGATGAGCAAGCTGGGGCAGTGGCTGCGTCGCCGAAACGCGGCAAAAGCTGGTGCTGTATCAACTCAGGACAACGCGATATGAAATCACTCCCTGTTATCGACAAAGCGCATATCCTGCGCACCCCGGAAGGTCGTTTTTCGCACATCACCGACTTTCCCTATCTGCCTAAATATGTGGAGGCGGGAGGGCTGCGCATCGCCTACATTGAAGAAGGTCCGCGCAGCGCGGCGCCAATTTTGCTAATGCATGGCGAACCTACCTGGTCGTACCTGTACCGCAAAATGATCCCTGGCCTGCTGGCGGCAGGGCACCGTGTCATCGCGCCCGATCTAGTGGGCTTTGGCCGCTCTGACAAACCCACCGCGAAGAAAGACTTTTCTTATGCCAACCACGTGGCCTGGATGGTTGCCTGGATGGAGACCGTGGACATCAAAAACGCGACCCTGTTCTGCCAGGACTGGGGGTCCCTCATTGGCCTGCGCATGGTGACCCACAGCCCCGAACGCTTTGCTCGCGTGGTACTGGCCAATGGCGGGCTACCCACGGGAGCCCAGGGCGTTACCCCTAGAGCTTTCAAAATTTGGCGCGCATTTGCCCGTTTCAGCCCCTGGTTTCCCATTGGAAAGATTGTCAACTCAGGCTGTGCGCAAAAGCTGAGTCCACCAGAGATTGCGGCCTACGACGCGCCCTTCCCTTCCTCAAAATATGAAGTGGCCGCCCGTCTGTTTCCCACCTTTGTGCCCACCACGCCAACCAACCCCGAACGCGCGGCCAATGAGCAGGCATGGGAAGTTCTGAAGCAGTGGCACAAGCCATTCCTGACCCTTTTCAGCAGTCGAGACCCGGTTACCCGTGGCGGCGACAAGATATTTTTAAAACTAGTGCCCGGTACGAAAAACCAGCCCCATGCCACGACACGCGGTGCCGGGCATTTTTTGCAGGAAGACAAGGGCCCGGAACTGGCCAAAGTCATCGCAGAATTCATTGCGGCAACACCCGCATAGGCCTTCCAAACCACTCACAGAAAACGAACACCATGAACAGTTTTTTTAAAGCACTTTGCCTGGGAACATACGCGTTGGCGCTGGCCGTACCCTTCGTCACGCTTCCCCTGGACGCAGGGCCGTTTCTGCAAAAATTGGCGCTGATATTGTTAGCCGCCCATATTCTGGAGCTGCCAATTGCCTACCGATTCCTTGCACTCTATAAGGGGCCACTCATCGACAGCGTGGCAATGTCACTCCTGTTCGGCCTGCTGCATTGGCAGCCACTGGCAAAAGCCAGCAAGCGGTCTGCCCAAGGTTGATTGTGCAGAGTAGAGGCCACAGCAGTCACTGGCGGCGGATAAGTATCGCGTTTGCCCTGTACTTGAGTGCAGTGGCTGTGGGTCTTGGCTCGGCGTGGTGGGTTCTGAAAAAGGCACCATGGATGGTGCAAACCGTACAGGTCGGTGCCTGGAAAGGAAACCTGCTGGCGGGCAGCCCGGACGCAGACATGTATACCCGTGCCACCATCGCCCTCAACGCCCTGCTCGCCTTGGGTCGCGACGAAACCATGTATTTCATCGCGTCGCAAGATGATGCCGGGCATCCGTTGCGCTCCCATTGCAGCTACCGCGTGGAAGGCGTGCCACCCAATGCGAGGTGGTGGAGCGTCACAGCCTATGCCGACGACATGTTTCTATTTGATGCCCCCAACAAACACTACAGCCTGAACGGCACTACCGCACGACTCGATGCCACGGGCCGCTTTGTATTCACAACCGGTGGACATGAACTACCCAACACGCACTGGCTCCCGACTCCGGGCTACCGTGGAATGGTATTGACGCTGCGTCTGTACAACCCGGAGCCGGAGCTCCAGGCAGCGCCTGCGTCCCTGATCCCTCCCACTATCAAAGCTGTGGGGGCCTGTTTATGAAACGCTGGTCGGATCACCATCGCCTATGGTTCTATCGTGTCCTGACGCTCATCACCACTGCGATCTTGGTGCACATGCTTGCCGTCTGGGCCGCACCGCGGCTGATCATGCAGGTGCTGATGCACGGCCCCATAGCGCAGACGATGAATATGCAGAATCAGGCTGCGTTTCCTCCACCAGTGACCGCTGCCGCCCGCACGGTGGTCATGCCCAGTCCGGACCTGCTGTATTCGGTATGTGCGTACGACGTCACCACCGGGCCTGTGCGCGTGTCCGCCAACCCGAACTTGAAGTCGTACTGGTCCATCGCGCTCTACGCCGCCAATAGCGATAATTACTTTGTCATCAATGATCGAAAGGCAGACGGCAAGCCAGTGGACCTGTGGCTCGTTTCTGAAGGCGGAACTTCCAGTGCAAGGCCCATCCCGGCTGATGCGCGGGTCGTGGTGTCACCCTCCAAAACAGGCTTCCTGTTGATGCGCGTGTTGACCGGTGACTATGAATCTGAGAAGGCCGTCATTGAGCCTGCCCGCCGTACACTGGCTTGCACACCCGCTTAGGAAGTTTCATGCTTGCACAACTCTTGCGACGCACCATCTTTACGCAGCTTATGTTGGGCGCCGCCGTAGCGTATTGGTTGTACGCAAAAGAAACACTTTTCATGCTGGAGGCAGTGGCCCTGGTCAGTGCTGCGCCTTTTTTGATCATGGCCGTGGTAGACCTCTACACCGCCATTGTTTCGCGCGGGCCTGAGCCATTTGGCTCCTGGATTCGTTCACTGTTTGGCGAGTACCGGGCAGGCGTCATTATTTTTTTGCTCCGCCAACCCTGGACGCGTAAAGCCCCAGGCGTATTGCCCTCGAACAGCGTGCACCAGCGCGTTCCTGTCGTGCTGGTCCATGGCTACCTGTGCAACTACCGCATTTGGGACGATGTGATTCCTGTGCTGCGTGCCCAGGGACATGATGTGTTCGCTGTCAATCTTGAACCCCTTTTCTGCTCCGTTGACACCTATACAAAAGTGGTCGAGTCGGCAGTTCAGGCCTTGCTGACCCACAGCGGACAACAGCAAGTGGCATTGGTTGGGCACAGCATGGGCGGGCTGGCCGTTCGGGCCTGGCTGCGCGCCCATGGCACTGCACGGGCGGCGTGCGTTCTGACACTTGGAACACCCCACGTTGGCACACAGGTTCCGCAGCATCTCAAGACCCCAAATGGAATTCAGATGACATGGAAGAGCGAATGGCTTGCCGCCCTCACCGCTTCCGAAGCGCCGGCCACACACAGGCTCTTCCACATTGCACTGTCCCCACAAGACAACATCGTCTACCCGCAGCGTGCGCAGGTATTACCCAACATAACACCCACCGTGTTTGAGGGCATTGGTCACTTGCAAATGTGTCTCGATCCAGCGGTCATTCAATGGATTCAGGATCGATTGGCAGAACCATGTCCCTAGTTAAAACAGTCATTGGGCGCGCCATTGCCCGGCTGATTACCAGCACCGGTATTCAAGACTTCCGACGCGCTGTCCATGCCATACGCCGACGCGCGATGGGCAAGACGCCGACAGTCCACTATTTCCATCAAGCGGATGACCCCTACAGTCAACTGCTGGCACGTTGCCTGCCAATGCTGCAATCGCGCTACGCTGTTTCGATTGTTTGGCATGATGTACCGCCCCCGGACGCGGCAGCCGCGCCTGATATGGAGCGATTACGCGCATGGTCGTTACGCGACGCGGACCGATTGACGTCTGCTCTTTCTTTGCTGCCCCCGCTGGAGGCAAGCGCGAGGGCTCCGCAAGCTGCGTCCGCAACTGCGCTGGCGCACGGTGCTGCGCTTCGCAAACACCTTGGGCACTACCTGGGTGCAACGCTGTATTTTGAAGGTGAATGGTATTGGGGTGTGGATCGGCTGCACTACCTGGAAGCCCGTCTGAGCGAAGCCGGGTTGGGTGTCAAGCCGTCAATCGGCAGCGCCAGTGCGCCATTCATCTTCCCGCCAAATAAGCTGCAGTTCCAGCCGACAGGTGCTGCAACAACACCCGCGCCCATTATTCATTTCTACTGTTCGTTGCGGAGTCCCTACACCTACCTGGCGGCTCGCCAAATTCGTCAACTGGCGACCCACTACGGGGCTGAATTGCGCCTGCGTTTTGTGCTACCCATGGTGATGCGCGGGTTGCCTGTCCCGCTAGCAAAGCGGTTATACATTCTTCGTGATACGAAACGGGAAGCGAGCCGTTTGGGCCAGTCGTTCGGGACCGTGGTCGACCCGGTCGGTAAACCAGTGGAGCACGGGCTCGCACTACTGCACGCCGCTATTAAATCGGGCAAAGGGTCTGCACTGCTGGAGTCATTTCTAGAGGGAGTTTTTGCCCAAGGTATTGACGCTTCCAGTACCGCCGGACTGGAGCGCATTGCAACGCGTGCCGGGATGAGCGCATCTGACATCGAGTCGGCTCTGCGGGCTGATGCATGGCACGCTGTTGCCGAAGCCAACCGGGCGGACATGCTGGAGCGTGGCATCTGGGGCGTACCCTCGTTTCGGGTGAATGACATGCCCCTGCTGTGGGGTCAGGACCGACTGTGGATGCTGGAGGAAGACCTCATTGCGACATTGCGAGATGAAGTTGCAACCAACCAGGCTTAGCGGTTTGTGACGGCAGCCTACTTTTCCGTGAACCCCGTCTCACGTCTTGCCAACATATACATGTACCCATCGACCAGGTCGGCCATTGCCTGTGCAAACTGGGGTGAGGTGGTGTCCGGATCATCGTTCCAGATAGCGGTACGCAACGCCCCCAGGAATGAGCGGGACAGCACAAACATCTCGGTTGGGTTCAGCAGGCGTTGCATGGTGAGGCCTTGCGTACGCAACGACACACTGGCAAGCATCTGGCCCAGAAATGTATTGCGCCCCTCGATCATGCGTACATCACGACGCGACAGCACCCACTCGATGATGGCGCGGTGAGCCGCCCGGCGCTGGCTGAACGCGCCCACCATCATGTCGACCAGATCACGCGTTGTCTGCTTCTTGCCCCGAGCCGCCGCATCACTGAACTCGGCCAGCAGCGTCTGGCGCTGCCGTTCACTCTCCAACTCGACCAGCGCCATCATCACCGCATCAATATTTTCAAAATACTGGTACAACGTTCCCACGCTGTAGCCTGAACGTTCGGCCAGCGCCGCAACCTTGAATCCGTCCAATCCTTCGCTCTCCAAAATCTGAACGGCACTCTCCAAAATCGCTTCCACTGTTTGCCGAGACCGGTCTTGTTGGGGAGCTCTTACGATTGATTTAATTGAAGTTTTTGCCACATTCTTCGCCATGAAGTCGCCTTGTTGAAATATGAAACATTAAACTGAAACTATTTCATAAACTATAGACCCAACCGCCGAAGAGCGGGCAATTTTTGCAAAGACCCTATTCTTCGGAGACATGCCATGACAGAGCTGACTGTGCGCAAGCTACTGATTGACCTTGCGCCAGCGTTTGAACAACGCTGGAACGGCCATGACGCCTTTCGCTCGGCGTTCTTCAACGCCCTGTCCATGAGTTTTCCTGTAGGCGAACAGTATTTCATGGACTCGGTGCGAGCAGGCATCAAGACACTCCCCGAAGATCAGCAGCAGCGACTCGCAACGGAAGTTCAAGGCTTTGTCGGACAGGAAGCAACGCACCGGCGCATTCACGGACTCTTTAACGCCCATCTGGAGAAGCAGGGCTTCAAGAACGAACTGGAGCGTCGCGCGAAGCTTCGCCTGGAAAAGAATGCGCACCGCGATGTGCGCGTCCACGTGGGAGCGACCGCCGCCACCGAGCACCTGACCGCGATCTTTGCCGACTGGATGCTGCGCCACCCGGAAGCGCTTCATGGTGCCGAGCCAAGGCTACAGACATTGTGGTTGTGGCACAGCGCAGAAGAGTCGGAACACCGAAGCACGGCCTTTGACGTCTACAAGGCAATGCAAGGCAGCGAAGAGTGGCGAATCAAAATATTTCGTTACATCACCGTTACTTTTTTGTCGGACGTTACACGCCAGACCGTGCGCAATCTGTGGCATGACGGCAGCCTTTTCAAATGGAGTACCTGGCGAAGCGGATATGAACTGCTGCTATCTAAAGACGGAATGTTTCGCGGCAACTACACACTGTGGCGGGCCTATATGGAGCCGGCTTTTCACCCGCGCCAGCAAGATGGCAGCCTGTCGCAAGAATGGCTGAAGAACAATGCTGACCAATTTACGCCCGTTGGCCAACCCGCTTAAGCGAAGAGACACGACATGCTGCAAACCTGGATGACCATCGCCCTGCCACTTGCGGCCCTGTACATAACGTTCCTGATTTGGTACGGCGGCAACGGCAACCCCATGACTACCGATGAAATAAACGCCGGCTTGCAAGAGTTGTTGGACACCGACACGAGCGAACACGCCAAGGCTGCCGTTGATGACTTGCGTCAACTCCTTGCCAACGATGATGGCAAGGAATTCGTCATGCAAAACCTGGTGCGCTATCGCCCCAAGGCACTCTATCCGCCCGGATACCACTACGGTGACGATCCGCGCGAAGCCGACCAACGCTACGGCAAGTCCATCGTCTGGCCACTGCTTCGCAACGGCAATCTTCTACTGTTCATTGCCCGGCGCAGTGGCAATTTTTTCGTTCCGGAAGGCGCGGATGATTGGCACTATGTAGCCATGGTGCGCTACCGAAGCCGCCGGGATTTCCTGAAGTTTGCTTTCGAGGCCAATCAGTCTGACAAATTCATTCACAAGTGGGCTGCAATCGAAAAGACGCACGTGTTCCCGGTAAAACCGATTGTGAGCCTGATCAGTGTGCGATTGACCGTGGGACTATTTTTGCTTTCCCTGGCGTTGATTTTGAACTCCACGTTGACTTAACCTGGCAAGTCCTATGACCTTGACTAAACGTCTGACGATTGCCGCCATCGCCTTGGGCGTTTTGGTTATTGGAATTTACTCCAACCGCCTGTACATCCTCCAGTACTCTCTGGGTTGGAGCACCGATTACCGCTACCCACGCGACGCAAACAAACCAGTGCCATGGGAACAAGGCCCGAGCACCGCGAGTGCGCCCATTGCGCAAAGGCCACCCAATATCATTGTGATTCTCGCGGACGACATGGGCATCAACGACGTCACGACGCACGGCGGGGGTCTCGGTGAGGAAGGCGTTCCGACCCCCCACATTGACTCAATAGCCCGAGACGGGGTCCGATTCGACCAGGGGTATGCCGGGGCGCCCGTGTGCACGGTGTCAAGGGCTGCGCTTTTGACGGGGCGCTATCCCTGGCGTTTTGGTGTCGAATTTACACCCACACCGGGCGCAATGGCCAGGGTGGCTGGCGCCTTGTATTCAGACCCCAAAGCACTGCACCCTGTCATCATTGACAAGGCCAAGGCTGAAATGTCAAAAGATTTCAACGAGTTGGGAATGCCACCAAGTGAAATCACGATGGCAGAGGCCCTCAAGACTCGGGGGTATCACACTTTACACATCGGCAAGTGGCACTTGGGCAGCACTGCCCCTATGCGCCCAAATAGCCAGGGCTTTGATGAAACCCTGTTTATGGAAAGCGGGCTTCACTTGCCAGAAAACTCACCAGACGTCGAAAACTCGAAACAGGACTTTGACCCGATCGACAAATTTTTGTGGCCCAACATGCGCTTTGGCGTCAGTTACAACGGCGGCAAATGGTTTGAACCAGCCAAGTATCTGGCTGACTATTACACCGATGAAGCCGTACAGGCGATCCGCAAGAACAAGAATAGGCCCTTTTTCATGTACCTGGCCCACTGGGGCGTGCACACACCGCTGCAAGCCACAAAGACTGACTACGACGCACTGAGCCATATCAAGGACCATCGTATGCGCGTTTATGCGGCCATGGTTCGTAGCATTGACCGCAGCGTTGGACGCGTAATGCAAACCCTCAAAGACGAGGGATTGGACCAAAACACCCTGGTAATTTTTACCAGTGACAACGGTGCTCCGGGCTACATCGGTCTGCCCAATGTCAACAAGCCTTATCGGGGCTGGAAACTCACCATGTTTGAAGGCGGCTTGCGGGTGCCTTACGTGGCCAAGTGGCCGGGGCATATTGCGCCAGGAACGCAGTACCCAGCCCCCATTACCAACATTGACATCATGCCGACCGTGGTTGCGGCGGCCGGTGGGGTCATGCCGACTGACCGGCCAATCGATGGCGTGAATTTGCTGCCATTCCTCAAAGCCCATCCGGATCGCCAACCGGCGCGCGCGCTATTCTGGAGTGACGGTAGCTACCGCGCCATGCAGGAGGATAAATGGAAGTTGATCGTGTCCGAACGCCCCCGCAAGGACTGGCTCTTCAACCTCGCCGCTGACCCTACAGAAAAGGTCAACCTGGCCAAAGATCAACCGGAACGACTGGCCGCAATGAAGACCAAGCAAGCGGCGCACCATGCGGGTATGCCTGCACCATTGTGGCCGTCCTTCATTGAGATGGCGGTGGCCATTGACAAAACACTGGACCAGCCACTCACGGCGGATGACGAATACGTCTATTGGGCCAATTGACGAGACAGGCAAGCCAATCGCCTGCAATGCAGGTACAGTTGGTCAATACCCAAATGCACAACGGCAGGCGCAATAGCGCCCTGAAAAACCATGCAAGCACTCAGCCCCACCGACTCAGCATTTTTATGGATGGAAACCCGCAACCAGCCCATGCATGTTGCCGGATTGAACATCTACACGCCGCCGCCTGGTTCCGGCCCCGACTATGTCAGCAAACTGCTGGCCGACTGGGCCAAATACCCAAAAGCAATCGCTCCGTTCAACCTGCGACCTGTTTTAAAAATGGGACTGTGGTACTGGGAAGAAGATGACGATTTTGAGCTGGACTACCACCTGCGACATTTGGCGCTACCACAACCCGGTCGCATACGGGAACTGTTGGCCATGGTGTCAAGGCTGCATGGGAACCTGCTGGACCGCAACCGCCCACTTTGGGAAACCTACGTTATCGAAGGCTTGCCAGGCGGACGGTTTGCCACATACAGCAAGATCCACCACGCATTAGTGGATGGTGTGACAGGAGCCCGCATGGCTGCAAACAGCATGTGCCTTGATGACACTGAACACAAGGCGCCAACTTGGGCACTGCCGTTCACCCACCACCCAGCATCGCGCCGCAAAACTGCACCGATAGGGCTTCTACAGCAGCTTGGCAACGTAGCTCGGGCAGGTAAAGACATATTGCCAGGCATAGGTAGTGGGTTGTGGGACATCGTGCGTGCGTCCTACTCACAGAGTGCAACGGCGCTGCCCTTTCAGGCCCCCCCCACGCCGTTCAATGTAGAAATTTCAGGGTCCCGCCGGTTTGCAGCCCAGTCTTACTCGCTTTCCAGACTCAAGAATATTGGCAAGGCAACTGGCGCCACGGTCAATGATGTGACGCTGGCTATTTGTGCTGGTGCTTTACGGGAGTATTTACTGGCACAAAACAAATTGCCGAAAAAGCCGCTCGTGGCAATGGTGCCAGTATCCTTGCACGGAGAAACCGATGCCGGGGGCAATCAAGTTTCACTGTTACTGGCCAGTCTGGCGACCCACGTTGCCGACCCGCTGAAACGACTCAAGCGCATCGTGGAGTCCACCTCAGAAGCCAAAGAACGCCTGACCAAGATGCCAAGATTGCAAAAGATGGCCCACGGCATCACGTCGATCTCTCCACTTGGAGCAGGCATGGTGACCGGTACGGCTGAGAAACATCCGCTGTTCAATCTGGTCATCTCCAACGTGCCTGGGCCGAGAGAGTCGCTCTACCTTAATGGTGCAAAACTGGATGAGGCCTATCCGGTATCGATTCCGACCCATTACCTGGCGCTAAACATTACCATCAGCGGTTGTGGCGACAGACTGGGCTTTGGCTACATTGCATGTAGACGGTCCGTGCCAGCGCTTCAACGCATGTTGGACTACACCAACAATGCCATTGTGGAACTGGAAACCGCGCTGAAAATCGACGCACTTACACCAAAAACGGCCAAACCCGCTCGTAAAGCAGTTCGTAAGAAAACCGTCGATTGATTGCCCGCGACAACGCGGTATCAGGACGACGCAACCATTCCCAGTTCGCTGTTGCTCAGCAACGCTTCCATGTTCATCACAATGAGCATACGTTCACCTACGGTTGCCAAGCCAAGAATGAAGCGAGCGTCAATGGCAGATTCAAACTGTGGCGCATCCTTGATCATGGTCGCATCGAGATTGACTACGTCAGAAACGGCGTCGACAACTGCACCAATTACCGTTCCACGCAACTTCAAAATAATCACCACAGTGAATTCGTTGTACTCCACTTTGGAAATATTAAGCTTCATTCGCAAATCCACAATGGGAACGATTACCCCTCGCAGGTTCACAACACCTTTTATGAAACTTGGTGAGTTCGCCATTTTTGTTGGTTCTTCGTATGAGCGAATCTCCTGAACCCGCATGATGTCAATGGCGTAGTCTTCGTCGCCCAAGCGCAACGTCAAGTATTGACCTGAATAAGCGCTAACAGCGTCAGAGCGCTTTGTCTGCTGTTCAAGATTGCGTGAAGACTGGGCGGTTTGCATGATTCTCCTTGGATAGCAGGCGCTTCAACTTTACTTGAAGATCGCCTTGCAAACGATCATACACTTCACCCGCCACCTCGTAAATTCCATTTACACGGGTGGCATATTCGCGGTAGGTGAGCAAACGGATTTGCCTCGCAGGCACCGAGCGCTGGGCTCTTTGCCTTCTACTTCAGGCTTGCTGCTTGTTGTAGTTCGCGATACCTTCAAGGATTTCTTGTCGAGCGGCCACTGGGCCTTCCCAACCCAAAATTTTGACCCACTTCCCTTCTTCCAGGTCTTTGTAGTGCTCAAAGAAGTGAGCGATGGTTTTCAGGCGGGCGGGGCTCAAGTCTTCCGGCTTTTGCCAGCGGCTGTAAAGTGACAGGATCTTGTCGGTTGGCACGGCCAACACCTTTCCGTCCATACCGGCCTCATCTTCCATTTTCAGAATACCAATGGCACGGCAGGTCACCACCACACCGGGAATCAAGGGCACCGGTGTAATAACCAACACATCTACCGGGTCACCATCACCAGAAATGGTTTTGGGAACGTAGCCATAGTTGGACGGGTAGTGCATGGACGTACTCATGAAGCGGTCCACAAAAATGGCACCAGTGGCCTTATCCACTTCATATTTAACAGGATCAGCATTCATCGGGATTTCGATGATCACGTTAAAAGAATCGGGGGCGTTTTTTCCGGGGGTAACGTTATCAAGGGACATGGGTACTCTCTAGTCTGTATGAAATTGTTGTCTTAGGTCAGTATTTACCCTCATTTTACTGACTCGGTACTTGCGGCGGCGAAAAACCTCGAATTTTCAAGTTACAGTCCGCGCGTTGGCCAATCGACTCCGTACCGCTATGTTGGGCTGGAGCTTAGAGGAAGCAACGCAGTGGGGGCAACGCTGGCGTTGCCTCTTCCTTCGCGAAACAACAGTAGAGGAGTTTATTTATGACAGGCAACTCAGCGCTCATTTTGGCGCTTGTTTGCGGGTTCATTGCCGTAGGTTACGGCTTCTGGGCACGCAGTTGGATCCTTTCCCAGGACGCGGGTAATGCGCGCATGCAGGAAATCGCTGCGGCGATTCAAACCGGTGCCGCAGCCTATCTGGCTCGCCAATACAAGACGATTGCGATGGTCGGCATCGTGCTGGCGATTTTGATCGCGGTATTTCTCGACCAACTCAGCGCTATCGGCTTCGTCATCGGCGCTGTGCTTTCAGGCGCTTGTGGCTTCATTGGAATGAATGTGTCGGTTCGCGCCAATGTGCGTACCGCTCAGGCTGCCACCAGAGGCATTGGCCCGGCACTGGACGTCGCGTTTCGCGGCGGCGCAACTACCGGCATGCTGGTAGTAGGCCTTGGCCTTTTGGGCGTGACCGGATTCTTCTGGTTCTTGGTGGGCAACGGCAACCTGACTCCTGCCAGCAATATGGCAGCACTGCTCAATCCACTCATTGGATTTGCTTTCGGCTCGTCGCTGATCTCCATTTTTGCCCGTCTGGGCGGTGGTATTTTTACCAAGGGTGCGGACGTCGGTGCCGACCTGGTGGGCAAAGTCGAAGCAGGCATTCCCGAAGATGACCCACGCAACCCAGCCGTGATCGCCGACAACGTAGGCGACAACGTAGGTGACTGCGCGGGTATGGCGGCTGACCTGTTTGAGACGTATGCGGTGACTCTGATCGCCACAATGGTTTTGGGCGCGCTGCTGGTGACCGGCGGCGGTATGAGTGCGGTGGTGTATCCGCTGGCTCTGGGCGCCGTGTCGATCGTGGCCTCCATCATTGGCTGCTTCTTCGTCAAGGCATCCCCTGGCATGAAGAACGTGATGCCAGCCTTGTACAAGGGCTTGGCGGTCGCAGGTGTTTTGTCGCTGATCGCGTTCTACTTCGTGACCCAGTCCATGATTGCTGACAACGCTTTGGGCGGCACAGGTGCACAAATGAAGCTGTTTGGTGCATGCGCTGTTGGTCTGGTGCTGACCGCCGCTTTGGTCTGGATTACCGAGTACTACACCGGCACCCAGTACCACCCGGTTCAGCACATTGCTGAAGCGTCTACCACCGGGCACGGCACCAACATCATCGCCGGCTTGGGTGTGTCGATGCGCTCAACTGCATGGCCAGTGATTTTTGTCTGCATGGCAATCTACTCTGCATTTTCATTGGCTGGTCTGTACGGCATTGCCATTGCAGCTACCTCCATGTTGAGCATGGCCGGCATCGTGGTCGCTCTGGACGCCTATGGCCCCATTACCGACAACGCCGGCGGCATTGCCGAAATGTCGGAAATGCCGAAAAGCGTGCGCGACATTACCGACCCGCTGGACGCTGTGGGAAACACCACCAAAGCCGTCACCAAAGGTTACGCCATCGGCTCTGCCGGTCTGGCTGCTTTGGTGCTGTTTGCCGACTACACCCACAAGCTTGAAGCCTACGGACGCCACATCACGTTTGACCTGAGCAACCCAATGGTCATCATCGGCTTGTTTATTGGAGGCCTGATCCCCTACCTGTTTGGTGCCATGGCGATGGAGGCCGTGGGCCGCGCTGCGGGTTCGGTGGTGGTCGAAGTGCGCCGCCAATTCCGCGATATCAAAGGCATCATGGATGGTACCGGCAAGCCCGAGTACGACACTGCGGTGGACATGCTAACAACGGCAGCCATCAAGGAAATGATGATTCCAAGTCTGTTGCCTGTGGTGGCACCGATTTTGGTGGGTCTGGTGCTCGGCCCAGCGGCCTTGGGAGGACTGCTGATGGGTACTATCGTGACCGGTCTGTTTGTGGCCATTTCCATGTGCACCGGCGGCGGTGCCTGGGACAACGCCAAGAAATATATTGAAGATGGACACCACGGCGGCAAGGGCTCTGAAACCCACAAGGCAGCCGTTACCGGCGACACAGTTGGCGACCCCTACAAGGACACCGCTGGCCCTGCGATCAATCCGCTGATCAAGATCATCAACATCGTGGCCTTGCTCATCGTGCCATTGATGATGAAGATTCACGGCGGCTAGTCCACCGCACGCTAACAAGCCCGCTACATGCGGGCTTTTTTTATGGACAATAGCCAGCATGACAGAACGCTTTAGCCCGAAAGTTATTCCCATGGTGGACCTGCGTGCAGCCACCCTTACGGTTCCGTCGTCGTATTTGCTACCCGACAGCCAAATGCCTGCGAACGGACTTCTGAGCGATACCCTGGGGCGCAATCTGCGTGACCTGCGCATCAGCGTCACCGACCGTTGTAACTTTCGGTGCAGCTATTGCATGCCCAAGGAAATTTTTGACAAGGACTACGCTTATCTGCCCCATGCATCGCTCCTGTCATTTGAAGAAATTGTGCGTATTGCCCGGCAGTTTGTGAATCACGGCGTACAGAAAATCAGACTCACGGGCGGTGAACCCCTATTGCGTAAAAACATTGAAGGTTTGATCGAGCAACTGGCCGCCCTGCGCACGCTAGACGGCAATCCGTTGGACTTGACGCTAACGACAAATGGTGCGCTTTTGGCTCGCAAGGCCAGGGCACTTAAAGCGGCTGGACTACAACGCGTAACCGTCAGTCTTGATGGCCTAAACGATGCGGTTTTTCGTAGCATGAACGATGTGGATTTTCCGGTGGCCGATGTGCTCGACGGCATCTACGCGGCACAGGCAGCGGGCCTTGGCCCGATCAAAATCAACATGGTCGTCAAGCGCGGAACCAATGACCAAGAGATACTGCCGATGGCGCGCCATTTCAAAGGCAGCGGTATGGTTCTGCGCTTTATTGAATACATGGATGTCGGCGCCACCAACGGCTGGCGGATGCACGATGTAATCCCTTCTGCCGAGGTCATTCAACATCTCCAGACTGAACTGCCACTGGTGGCGCTCGAGGCAGCCAATCCCGGCGAAACGGCCCAACGATGGGGGTTTGCGGATGCATCGGGTGCGCATGACAGCGAGGCAGGAGAAATTGGGGTCATCAGCAGCGTAACCCAGGCGTTTTGTAGTGACTGCAACCGCGCGCGCCTCTCGACCGAGGGTCAGCTATATCTGTGCCTGTTTGCCAACCAGGGGCATGACCTGCGCAGCCTGGTACGTGGCAGCGTCACAGATGAAGACCTGGCGTCTGCCATTGGCCATATCTGGAATGCACGCGCAGACCGCTATTCCGAACTGCGCAGTGCCCTGTCCGCAGATACGGGGACTGGTGGCCGGCGCGTGGAGATGAGTTACATAGGCGGTTGAACCACCCCCGTCTTGCGATAGCGGAAGCACAGTCAAAGCGAATCAGGACACCAAGGTTTCCGGTGTAGTCACTGGCCCATGGCCACTGAATCGATCCAACGCGAGATAGATCACTGGCGTGATGTAGAGCGTAACGGCCTGCGAAAATACCAGACCACCCACTACCGCCAGTCCCAACGGCTGGCGCAGCTCGGACCCAGCACCAACGCCCAGCGCAATGGGCAACGCGCCCATCAATGCAGCAAGAGTGGTCATCATGATGGGGCGAAAACGCAATACACAGGCTTCCCGGATGGCCTGCTCCGGAGACATGCCATGGTGCCTTTGTGCATCCAACGCAAAGTCAATCATCATGATGGCATTTTTCTTAACTATCCCAATCAGCAACAAGATGCCAATGGTCGCGATAACAGTGAGGTCCTGGCCAAATAGCATCAGGGTCCCCAAAGCACCAACCGCTGCGGAGGGCAGCCCTGCAAGAATGGTGATCGGGTGAATATAGCTTTCGTACAGTACGCCCAGCAACACATAAATAACCAGTAGAGCCGAGACGATCAACACCAATTGGTTACCCTGAGAATTCTTGAAAACCGCAGCCTCACCCCCATAGCTGGTAATGATGGATGTTGGAAGGTTAATCGCATCTCTGGCTTTGTCGATGCGCGCGGTGGCCTCGCCCAACGCGGCACCGGGCGCCAGGTTAAACGATACGGTCACCGCCTGCAATTGCCCCACGTGGTTGATGGAGGTGGGCCCCACCCCGCGCTCCACTTTGGTAAATGAGGCAAGCGGCACCAACGCACCAGACGACGAACGGACGTAGATGTTGTTGATGGCACTTTCATCCAGCTTGGCCTGAGGCGCCACTTCCAGAATGACCTGGTAACTGTCAGTTGGCAGATAGATCGTTGACACCTGACGTTCGCCAAATGCGGCAAACAGTGCGCTGCGAATGGCATCAATCGATATGCCCAAGGCATTTGCACGATCCCGATCAATGTTGAGTTGCGCCTGCAATCCACGCAATTGGGCATCGCTGGTGACATCCCGAAACAAAGAATCAGCCCGCAGCTTCTCTTGCAATTTTCCGGCCCATTCGTTCAGCTCATCTGCCCGCACGCTTTGCAAAATGTATTGAAACTGGGCTTTGCTGGGTCGACCGCCCAACTGCAAATTCTGGATGGGTCGCATGAACACGCTGATGCCTGTTACATCGCGCAACTTGCGTCGCAATCCTTCAACAACCTGTTTCATCGGCAAACGCTGACCGCGTGGCTTGAGCGTGATGAACATGCGCCCCGAATTCTGCGCTCCGCTACCGCCATTGAATGAACTCACCGCAAAGACGTTCGAATCGGACCGAATCGTTGCTGCTGCGCGTTCCTGCAGACGCACCATCTCTGGAAACGAGGTATCCTCTGCGGCCTCCGTGGTCACGGTAATCTGGCCAATATCTTCCTCCGGAAAAAACCCTTTGGGAATGACATTAAAAAGCCATGCCGTGGCGACAAACGTCACCGCCGCAACACCCAGCACCGTCTTGCGATGCAACAGAGCAACATCCAGCGTTCGGGAATACAGTCCCAGCGTGGCATTGAAACCACGCTCAAAAAAGTTGATAAGAAAACTGTGTTTCTTTTCATGTGGCTCCTGGCTCAGAAATCGGCTGGCCAGCATGGGCACCAAAGTCAGTGAAACAAAGGCTGAAACCAAAATGGCCAGCCCGACAACGACCGCAAACTCATGAAACAAAAGTCCGATAACCCCTGGCATAAAGAAAATCGGAATGAACACGGCGATCAGCGATGTCGAAATGGAAATGATGGTGAATCCCACCTCGCGCGAACCACGCAGCGCCGCGTTAAACGGCTCCTCACCGTTTTCGACATGGCGCATGATGTTTTCCAGCATCACAATCGCGTCGTCAACCACCAACCCTACCGCCAGCGTCAAGCCCAGCAGTGAGACATTGTCCAGGCTGTACTTCATACCCCACAGCAAGGCAACTGCACCAATCAGGGATACAGGGAGTGACAAGGTTGGAATCGCTGTGGCAACAAAACGGCGCAAAAACAGAAAAATCACCAGCACCACCAGTGCAATCGTCCCGATCAGGGTTAACGAAACGTCATGCAATGCCTCGCGAACTGACACCGATCGGTCGTTCACCGATGTCATATTGACCGACTGTGGCATTTGCTCTTTCAGCTTCGGTAAAGCCAGCTTGACGGCATCCACCACCCGCACGGTATTGGCACCGGGCTGCCGCAAAATAGCAAGGGTGATGGACGGTTCACCATTCAAATTGGCATACGACTTCACCGTCTCCACGCTATCCTCTACGGTAGCAACGTCTTTCAATCGCACGGTGATGCCATTGCGGGTGGTCACAATGACCTCGGCAAACTCCGCTGCATTGCGCAACTGCTTATTAGCCTGCAATGTCAGCATTTGCTGAGGGCCGTCCAATGTGCCAACCGGTGTATTGACATTCGCCGACCGCAATGCAGCAGACAACTCTTCCAGACTGATATTGCGCGCTGCTACAGCCTCAGGCAAAACGCGCACGCGCACGGCAAAACGCTTGGAACCAAAAATGTTGACCTGCGCGACACCGTCAATGGTTGACAGTGTTGGCGATATCAAATGCTCCGCATAGTCCTGCAAGTCTGAAAGTGGCATCGATGGGGATGTCAATGCCACCAAAAGAATAGGCGCATCAGCCGGATTAACCTTGCGATAGGCCGGAAGCTGTGCCATATCCTGCGGCAGTGAGCGCTGCGCTCGCAACAGTGCCGCCTGCACATCCAGTGCTGCTCCGTCGATGTTGCGTCCCTCATCAAATTCAAGCGTCAGGGACGTATTGCCAAGCGTGCTGGTGGAACTGATGACAGCCAAGCCAGGAATCGTCTGAAATTGTTTTTCTAGTGGCAACGCGACCGACGTCGCCATGGTCTCGGGATTGGCACCCGGCAGACCCGCAAATACATTGATAACCGGCGTGTCGTAACTGGGCAGTGCCGCAACAGGAATGCTTCGGTAGGCGATCACACCCGCCAGCACAATGGCCAGATTGAGCAGCACCGTCATCACTGGACGGCGAATAAAAAGTTCCGATAAATTCATGGCGCTGCCGAGGCGGAAGATGCCGGTGCGCGAGTGGCCGAAGCAGCGACAGATGAGCCGGGTGTACGCTCAACAAGCGCCGTGTCAGGCCGCAGATTTTGTCGTCCCTCAAGAACTACTTTTTCGCCAGCACCGATACCCGACACAGCAGATTCTTCACCCTGTGAAGCCAATAGTTTCACGGGACGCAACGCAGCCTTTCCTTTATCGGCAACGTAGACAATTGCTCCCTTGGTGGTTTGAATAATGGCCGTTGTCGGAATCACAACAGCATCTTTCAGGGTATTGGATAGAAGTGTCGTATTAACGAAAGCACCTGGCCAGAGCTTGAACTCGCGGTTGTCAAAACGTGCTTTAACCTTGATGGTGCCCGTCGCCGCGTCCACCGCGTTGTCAACAAACTGCAACCGCCCCTTAATGTTGCCTTTCAGCTCAGGAAGTTTGGCGCTGACGGTCACACCGCCCGATTTAAGCCCCTCTAAAACAGCATCCAGATTGCGCTGCGGCAGACTGAAACTGATGTTGATGGGATCAAGCTGCGTAATGGTCACCAACGCAGTTTGGTTGGCTTGAACAGACGTACCAGGAAAGATGTTGACAGCTCCCAGTCGTCCAGCACCTGACGCGCGGACACTGTTGTAGGTCAAAGCAAGTTGTGCAGCGTCCAGCGCAGCGCGATCAGCAACCAGATTGGCCAATTGCGCATCGACTTGGGCTTGGGTGGAGTCCAACGCGCCTTGAGAAATAAAGTTCTTGGCCATCAGGTCCCGACTGCGCGCCAGTTGGCGCTGAGCATCCGCCAATACGGCCTCATCCTTCACCATTTGGGCGCGCACTTTTGCAACATTGGCCTCGTCCGGCCGTGGATCGAGTGTAAAAAGCAAATCCCCTGCTCTTACAAACTGCCCTTCCTTGATGTGAACCCGGGTAACCACACTGTTGGTCTGCGGCTTAACATCAACGCTGGCCACCGGTGTCACCGTACCAATGGCTTCGAGATTGACATCAAAATCCCGCTTTTTGGCAACGACTGTCGTGACCGAAACCGGTGCACCGGGTGTGCGGGCCGCCGACGCGGGTGCACTGACCGAGGAAGCTGCACCAACGCCGCTCGCTGCTGTCGCCGGACCCGAATCAGCTTTGTCCCCGCAGGCAACCAGCAGGAAGGATGCTGCCATGGCTTCAAGCAACAGCATCTTGGACAGGAATTTGGTATTCATAAGAATTTAGATTATCAGCGTCATCGCGTTATCGTCGCAGCGCAGCCCGAAAACTTTGCACAACTTTAATCCAACGAGTGCCAGAAAGTCGGCAGGCAAACACCAACTACTTGCGCAATGCTGCATCGACGCCCAAATTCGCCAGCGCATCCGCGCGCTCATTACCCGGGTCGCCCGCATGGCCTTTGACCCAGCGCCAATCAATTTTGTGCCCGCCATTGGCGACTAGGTGATCCAGTTGCTGCCACAGGTCTACGTTTTTGACCGGCTGCTTTGCCGCAGTCTTCCAGCCTTTGGCTTTCCAGCCCACCAGCCACTCGGTTATGCCCTTTAGAACATATTGACTGTCCAAATGCAGAGTCACCGAACAGGGTCGTTTGAGCACCGTCAACGCCTGAATCACAGCCATCATTTCCATGCGGTTGTTGGTTGTGCCCATTTCGCCACCAAACAATTCCTTTTCGCTGCCGTCGGGCGATCGCAACAATGCCCCCCAACCACCGGGACCAGGATTGCCTTTGCAGGCCCCGTCCGTATAGATAACCACATCATTCAAACTGTTGTCTCCATTGCTCAATGATCGTGTGACCGATTGGCCACCGATACCGAATTGCGTGCGCTGGCGGGTACGGTCTTCCAGGCAGCCCCCATCAGGCGCACCCCGCGAACCCGCTTGACTGCCACCAAAAAGTAAGCAGCGCCGAAAATGGGCCACCACCGTGGTCCGGCCCAGTCCATCCACTCCATACGCCGCAGCCATTTTTCGCTGGCAAACCCAGGCCGATAGCATCCAAACTCCCCGAACTCGACCTCAAACCCCAACAATCGTAGCCAATCCCGTAGTCGCCAGTAACCAATGAACTCGCCCGCTTGCGGCAAGAACGCGTGGTCAAAACCTATTTTTCGGTACAGATCGCCACGCCGTTGCTGTAGGCCCCACAAACTCACTGGATTGAGGCCACAAATCACGACGCGCCCCTCTGGGACCAAAACCCGCTCAACCTCGCGCAGAGTCGCATGGGGGTCTGCACTGAACTCCAAAGTGTGTGGAAGCAAAACCAGATCGAGGCTGCTGGCCGGAAATGGCAGGGACGAATAGTCACACAGCAGCGCAGGCTGCTGAACAGCCATTTCCGCGCCAACCTGCAACTGGTCGGTGGCCAGCCACTGATGGGGCATACGATTGGTTTTCAGTCCATCCATTTCGGGCACACCCAACTGCAGCGCGTGGTAGCCGAAAATATCGACCACAGACGCGTCGACGCGCGCGCGCTCCCAGTCCAGCAGGTAGCGTCCTGCGGGAGTTTGTAGCCAACTATGCAAACCTATAATTCGATCGCTCATGAAGTTAATACCGCTGCCCGCTTTCTCCGACAACTACATCTGGATGCTCCACGATGGACAAAAGGCACTGGTAGTGGACCCCGGTGATGCGCAGCCCGTGATAGATGCTTTGCAACGCGAGAGGTTGGAGTTGCAAGGCATTTTAGTCACGCACCACCATGGAGACCACACAGACGGAGTGGACGCGCTTCGGGATGCGACCGGCGCCTTGGTGTATGGCCCGAACCGTGAGACGATACCCGAACCTGTTTTCAGGCAAATGGACGGCGACATCGTGCATCTTCTGGGTCTGAATTTTCGGGTTATCGATGTTCCTGGCCACACAGCAGGCCACCTCGCATACTTCGCAAACGTCGATGGCGAGGCTCCCATTCTGTTTTGTGGTGACACCTTGTTCAGTGGCGGTTGTGGTCGACTGTTTGAAGGCACCGCAAACCAAATGCAGGCGTCTTTGCAACGATTGGCGGCTTTGCCAGAGCCAACTCGCGTATGCTGCGCCCACGAATACACCATGAGTAATCTTAAATTTGCGCTGGAAGTGGAACCTGACAACCAGCAACTCGCTGACTACCAACGCCAATGCCTGGCACTGCGAGAGCGTGGCCTGCCCACCCTGCCTACTACCCTACAGACCGAACGCCAGATCAACCCTTTCTTGCGCAGCGACCAACCCACCATCGTTGCATCAGCCACCCGATTTGATGCACCGGGTACTGCGCAACTCGGAGCGTTTTCCACGCTGCGCCAATGGAAAAACCAATACCGATGAATGTACTGAAACTTGTGTGCGCCGCTCTGGTTCTGTGGTTGTCAGGTTGCGCAACCACTCCCTACACCACGGACGCCGTTCCGGTTACCGACGGAGGCCCTGGCCTGACACTGCAACCAACGCGCGAAATGGGTTCAAGGCCGCAATCGGCTAGTCGGCCGCTTTTCTTTGGTTCTTCGGTTGCGCACATACCGTTGACCCCCATGGATTTGCAAACAATGACATCGCGTACGGTGGTGCCACTGGCGCCACCAGTCGACCTGTGGGACCGGATTCGGCGCGGTTACGCCATGCCTGATCTGGACAGCGACCTGGTACACGACCGCGAGCAGTGGTACACAACGCGCCCCGACTACATCTTTCGCATGACCGAGCGGTCCAAAAAGTATCTGTTCCATATTGTTGAGGAACTTGAGCTGCGCAACATGCCGACCGAACTGGCACTCCTACCGTTCATCGAAAGTGCATTCAACCCCCAGGCGGTCTCAGGTGCAAAGGCAGCGGGTATGTGGCAGTTCATGCCTGCGACTGGAAAATATTTCGAACTCAAACAGAACGCCTTCAGAGACGACCGGCGCGATGTGCTGGCGTCCACCCGAGCTGCGCTGGATTACCTGCAAAAGCTCTACGGCATGTTTGGTGACTGGCACCTGGCCCTGGCGGCCTACAACTGGGGCGAAGGCAGCGTGGGGCGAGCCATTGCCAAAAACCAGAGAGCCGGGCTAGCCGTGGGTTACATGGACTTGAATATGCCCATGGAAACGCGCTTCTATGTACCCAAGTTGCAGGCCGTAAAAAACATCGTTTCAAACCCAGCGGCCTTCAACTCCAAACTGCCACTGATTGAAAACCACCCCTACTTTCAAACGGTCACCATTCACCGCGACATCGACGTGACTCTGGCGGCCAAACTGGCTGAAGTACCACTGGAGGACTTCAAGGCGTTGAACCCTTCCATCAACCGCCCAGTGATCATGGCCGCCGGAACACCCCAGGTTTTACTGCCCTGGGACAACGCCGAGGTGTTTCAAAGCAATCTTGAGTCCTACGGTGGTGGTCGCCTAGCCAGTTGGACCGTTTGGGTAGCACCTACCACGATGCGCCCGGCCGACGCTGCCAAAAGGGTGGGCATGAGCGAAGCCGACTTTCGTAGCATCAACGCCATTCCGCCAAGGGTGGTAATCAAGGCAGGCTCATCGCTGCTTGTGCCGCGCTCCAACACGATGAACCAGGATGTTGGTGTCAAGATTGCGGATAACGGGCAACTATCACTGGCACCTGAAGTGATCCAGAAGCGCACACTGGTACGCGCCGGCAAGGGAGAAACCGTGGCCACCATTGCACGCAGGTACAAGGTTGGCACTGATCAGGTGGCACAGTGGAACAAAGTAGGTATGTCAGCGAGCTTTAAGCCAGGACAACAGGTTGTAGTCTTCCTGCCGAATGCATCGCAGGCCAGAAAACCAAACGGAACGGCTCGAGCGCCGGCGCACCGCCCAGCGCCTCGTCGCGTTGCGACCAAAGGGCCATCCAGTACCCGACTCGCCAAACGGTGAGACCTATCGGCGGTCCACCAGTGCATGGGCGATGGTGCCCAGGTCCACATACTCCAGCTCACTACCAGCAGGCACACCGCGTGCTAGTCGCGTAACGCCCAGACCACGGGCTTTCAATGCTTCGCTGATCACGTGCGCTGTTGCTTCACCCTCGGCGGTGAAATTGGTTGCCAGAATGACCTCACGCACCGTACCATCCTGCGCACGGTCAAACAGCTTTTTCAGACCGATATCGTGCGGGCCAATGCCATCCAACGGGCTGAGCTTGCCCATCAACACAAAATACAACCCTCGGTAAGCACCTGTGCGCTCAAGCGCCGACTGGTCAGCTGGCGACTCGACCACGCAAAGCATGCTGGCGTCACGTCGGGAGTCCAGACACGTGGCACATACCGTGTTTTCTGTAAAGGTATGGCATCGCTCGCAATGTTTCATGCAAGATACGGCTGCCTGCAACGCACGCGCCAAGGTCTCAGCAGCAGCGCGGTCATGCTGCAACAGGTGAAACGCCATGCGCTGTGCCGATTTGATGCCCACGCCCGGCAGACGCTTGAGCGCCTGGATCAGCGCGTCCAGCGAGTTGGAATCAGCCACCGACTAAAACGTCAGAATGGAAACTTCATGCCACCTGGCAACCCTGGCATACCCGCAGTGAGCTTGCCCATTTTTTCATTCGAAGTGTCTTCCGCCTTGCGTACGGCCGCATTAAAGGCTGCTGCCACCAGGTCTTCGAGCATGTCTTTGTCTTCGGCCAACAGACTGGGGTCGATAGTGATGCGCTTCACATCGTGCTTGCACGTCATTGTGACCTTGACCAAACCGGCACCCGACTCGCCGGTAACCTCGACGTTGCCCAGCTCGTCCTGAGCCTTCTTCATGTTGTCCTGCATCGCCTGGGCTTGCTTCATGAGGCCGGCGAGTTGTCCTTTGTTGAACATGGTTTTCCTTTTAACATTGTGAAACTTTGTGGGTCAGACCACTCGCGAACCGAAGTCCTCTGACCCCAACTGATCAATCTGTCTGTGCTCAGAGAGGTTTGATAGAACCGGGCACGATTTTCGCGCCAAAGTCCCGCATCATGGTCTGCACAAACGGATCATCGAAAATAATCTTCTCCGCTGCCAATTGCTTTTCGGCCGATGCCGCAGTGTTGCGTCGAGCCGGGCAGTCAGTCACTCGACCGATTTCCACCACCAGATTCACACTGAATCCGGCGTTTTTCAGGGCACCGGTGAGCCGGTCACGGCTACCGCTCTGGTTGAGCGACTCACGCTCAACCCGCAGTATCCACTGATCCGTGTCGCGTGCCACCAGTTGCGATTGCAAGGCCAATTCACGCACCATGGCGTTGATGGCATCGACTTTAATCAGCTGCTGCACTGTGGCGTGCCAGAAGTCGCCCTCTTCAGTGGGTAGTAACACAGACGCACCCTGCTGCACCGTCACGTCAGAGCGAGATTCGGTTTGAACATGCACTGGAATAGCTACAACTTTAGTAGCAGGTCGCGCATGTTCGACGGGGGCTACAGCCTCTTTTAGCACTAAATCATCAAGAAATTCAGAATCCATCATGGAGTCTGCTTGTGCACCCCCGCCGCACGGCCTTACCGACTCACGCACGACCAGCAACTGCCCTGGGGGCGGTGTATCGGAAGGTGCTAGCGCCGCAACGGTCGCCTCTGGCACATCCTCCCACGGTTGAATGACTGGCGTTTTAGCACTTACCATGACCGATAGAACGGCCGCTAATGGGGGGGCAACCTGCGCGGGTCGAAGTTCCTGTGGCGCCGCCGGCGCCCTAATCAGACTTTTTTTTTCTGGGTAGACCGCTTGCCCCTGAGGTTTGAATGCCAGTAGGCGCAGCAGCACCATGGTCAGCGCTGCATATTCGTCCGGCGCCAGACCCAGATCTGCGCGACCATGCAGACAGATGCTGTAAAGCAACTGTGTTTCATCACGCGGCATCAGTTCGGCCAGGCGTGCAGTATCGTGGGCTTCAGGGTCACTATCGTCGTCGCTGGGCGCACCCGCTGACGAGCCAGCGGCTTGCGCCAGTGTCTGCACGACGGCCATGCGCTGTAGAACGGTGGACATTTCTTCCAGCGTAGAGGCGGCACTCAGACCGTTCAGGCGCAGCGTCTCCGACGTTTCTACAACGGTCTTGCCATCTCCCAGTGCCAATGCCTCAATTAACCGGAATACATAAGAGCGATCCACACTGCCCAACATCTGTCGCACCGCGGCCTCCTGCAGTTGGCCGGAACCAAAGGCAATGGCCTGATCGGTGAGCGACAACGCATCACGCATGGAGCCGCGCGCCGCGCGGGCCAACAGACGCAGGGCCTGCACCTCGGCACTGACCTGCTCTACCTCCAGTACTTTGACCAAGTGCTCACGGATCGTCTCGGGGGCCATGGGCCGCAGGTTGAACTGCAGGCAGCGCGACAGCACCGTGACCGGAACCTTCTGCGGGTCCGTGGTGGCCAGTACAAACTTCAAATACTCGGGTGGCTCTTCCAGCGTCTTCAACATGGCATTGAAGGCGGTGTTGGTCAGCATATGCACCTCGTCGATCATAAAGACCTTGAAGCGCCCCTGCACCGGCTTGTAGACCGCCTGCTCCAGCAAGGCCTGTACCTCGTCCACGCCACGGTTGGAAGCAGCGTCCAACTCGGTATAGTCGACAAAGCGTCCGCTATCAATGTCAGAGCACGCCTGGCAGACGCCACAGGGGGTAGCGGTTATTCCGCCTGTTCCATCAGCGCCCTGACAGTTCAACGACTTGGCCAGAATACGCGAAACTGTGGTCTTGCCAACACCGCGTGTACCGGTGAACAAATAAGCATGGTGCAGGCGCTGCGTGGTCAGCGCGTTGGTCAATGCCTGCACCACATGGTCCTGCCCCACCATTTCTGTGAAATTGCGGGGGCGGTACTTGCGAGCGAGCACGAGATATGACATGCGGTGATTCTAAGGGCCACGCGCCTTGTCCATAAGGCACGGCACTTAGCCGCAGTTCGGGCGCCCGTCATGAGTCTCTGCGATAAACTGAAGACAAATTCCTTTCAAAAACCGGGGCAGCGCCGTCCAGCTGTGTGAAATCGGGTGCAACTTAAACTACCGTCAACTCTGTCTCGATGATGTGGTCCACTTCAGTTCATTGATGTCGACAATTTCAAGAGCATCAACGACCGTTGGGGACATGAAGGTGGCGACGAGTTTGTCGTGCTGCTGGACGCAACGGCTTTCGCTTCTCGTCCGCCAGAGGCGTGCCAACCAACCCCACACCGCTCTGAGGTCATGCGTATATGGCTACAATTCAAGCTGACGGGCCTTCCCACATGGTGAAGCGGCCAAC
>JBAWYQ010000010.1:0-40848 GCA_037143475.1 Burkholderiales bacterium
CTGAAAGACCCCAGTAAGTTCCAGAAACTCGGTGGCCGTATTCCCCGTGGCCTGTTGCTGGTCGGCCCTCCTGGCACCGGTAAAACCCTGTTGGCCAAGTCGATTGCCGGTGAAGCCAAGGTTCCATTCTTCAGTATTTCGGGCTCCGATTTTGTGGAAATGTTTGTCGGTGTGGGTGCGTCGCGCGTGCGCGACATGTTCGACAACGCCAAGAAGAACGCGCCCTGCATCATCTTCATTGACGAAATTGATGCTGTGGGCCGTCAGCGTGGCGCAGGCTTGGGCGGTGGTAACGACGAGCGTGAGCAGACACTGAACCAGATGCTGGTTGAGATGGACGGTTTTGAGACCAATGTGGGTGTGATTGTGGTGGCGGCCACCAACCGTCCTGATATTCTGGACGCCGCTTTGCTGCGCCCGGGCCGCTTTGACCGCCAGGTCTACGTCACTTTGCCGGATATCCGTGGCCGCGAGCAGATTCTGGGCGTCCACATGCGCAAAGTTCCGTTGGGGCAGGATGTCAGCGCGGGCATTATTGCCCGTGGCACACCCGGCATGTCGGGTGCCGACTTGGCCAACCTGTGCAATGAAGCCGCCTTGATGGCCGCGCGACGCAATGCCCGTGTTGTGGAAATGCAGGACTTCGAAAAGGCCAAGGACAAGATCCTGATGGGTCCCGAGCGTAAGAGCATGGTCATGCCTGAAGAAGAGCGCAAGAACACGGCTTACCACGAGTCCGGTCATGCGCTGATTGGCAAGATGCTGCCCAAGTGCGACCCCGTGCACAAGGTCACCATCATTCCGCGTGGCCGCGCCCTGGGGGTGACGATGAGCCTGCCCGCGCAGGACCGCTACAGTTACGACAGCGAATACATGCTCAGCCAGATCAGCATGCTGTTTGGTGGGCGCATTGCCGAAGAAGTGTTCATGAATCAGATGACCACTGGCGCCAGCAACGATTTTGAGCGGGCGACGCACCTTGCCCGCGATATGGTGACCCGCTACGGCATGACCGATGCGTTGGGTCCCATGGTGTATGCCGAGAATGAGGGTGAAGTGTTTCTGGGCCGCTCGGTCACCAAGACTACGACCATGAGCGAGTCCACGATGCAGAAAGTGGACTCCGAAGTCCGCCGCATCATCGACCAGCAATACGCTCAGGCGCGCAAGCTGATCGAAGACAACAAGGACAAGATGCACGCCATGGCCAAGGCCCTGCTGGAGTGGGAAACCATTGACAGCGACCAGCTCGATGACATCATGGGCGGCAAAGAGCCTCGTCCGCCCAAAGACTGGACGCCACGCTCACCCAGTTCCGGCAGCGGTGGCAGTGGTGGAGCCCCTGCGGTCGCCGCCGAACCAACACCTACAGTCGCCTGATCAATTGATCGAATGACATTTTGGAAAACGGGGCCTTGTGCCCCGTTTTCTCATTCCAGATTTTCTTCACGAGATACGTCTAATGCATTGGCAAACCAGCCGCTTCGTAATTGACCTGAGCGAGCCCAAGGTCATGGGTATCGTCAATGTCACACCCGATTCGTTTTCCGATGGTGGTGCACACGCTAGCCGTGATGCCGCAATGGCGCACTGTGAACGTTTGCTCAAGGATGGAGCCGACATTTTGGATATCGGCGGTGAGTCGACACGCCCCGGAGCGCTGGAATTGCCGGTTGAAGACGAACTGGAGCGTGTGTTGCCTGTCGTGCGCCACGCGGTGACACTCGGTGTTCCGGTATCGGTTGATACCTACAAGCCCCAGGTCATGCAGGCAGTGCTGGACCTGGGTGCCGACATCATCAATGACGTGTGGGCGCTTCGGTGGCGTAGCGAGGCCAGTGACCACAGCGCCATGAATGTGTTGCGCGGTCACCCGAGCTGTGGCGTGTGCCTGATGCACATGCATCGCAACCCGCAAACCATGCAAGTCGCGCCAATGGAAGGTGACGTCATGCCACAAGTGCTATCTTTTTTGGAGCAGTCTGCGCAATATATACGGGGGCTGGGGGTCGATAAGGCTCGAATCTGCATTGACCCGGGTATTGGTTTTGGCAAGACGGTGCAGCAAAATTTTGCGTTGCTGGGCCAGCAAGCTGCGCTGGTGTCGATGGGCTACGCCGTGATGGCTGGGTGGTCGCGAAAATCATCGTTGGCAGCCGTCACCGGGCGTTCCTTGGCTTCAGTGGCCACGCTGGATATGCGTGATCGATTGGTGCCCAGCGTGACCGCTGCGCTACTGGCAGTGCAAAACGGTGCACATGTGATACGCGTGCATGACGTCAAAGAGACGGTGCAAGCTCTCAGCGTGTTGGGTGCGATGAAGCAATATAGTTAGTTTTGCAAAAAGTTTTCAGGAGAGGTAAACACCATGACAAGAAAATATTTTGGTACCGATGGCATCCGTGGCACGGTAGGGCAGGCACCCATCACCCCCGACTTTGTCATGCGTCTGGCGCATGCGGTGGGACGCGTTCTCAAGAGGTCGGAGGCAAGGCCCACCGTACTCATCGGGAAGGACACGCGCATATCGGGCTATATGCTGGAAAGCGCTTTGGAGAGCGGCTTTAACTCGGCTGGTGTTGATGTGGTGTTGCTGGGTCCCTTGCCGACGCCCGGTGTTGCCTATTTGACCCGCACATTGCGCGCCTCGCTGGGTGTGGTGATCAGTGCCAGCCACAACCCGTTTGCCGACAACGGCATCAAGTTCTTCAGTGCCAAGGGAGCCAAGCTTTCTGACGAATGGGAGTTGGCGGTTGAAGATGCGCTGGAACAGTCTCCTGTGTGGGCCGAGTCTGCCGATCTGGGTCGATCACGACGCCTGGATGATGCATCCGGGCGCTATATCGAATTTTGCAAAAGCACATTCGCCAACGACTTGACGCTCAAGGGAGTCAAGATAGTCGTAGACGGCGCGCACGGTGCGGCCTATCTGGTGGCGCCCAAGGTCTTTCATGAACTGGGCGCCGAAGTGATCTCCATTGGCTGTGCGCCGGATGGCTTGAACATCAACCACGAAGTAGGGGCTACCCATCCACAGACCCTTGTAGCTGCGGTCAAGGCACACGGTGCGCACTATGGCGTGGCACTGGATGGTGATGCCGACCGGTTGCAACTGGTGGACGCCCATGGACGTCTGTTCAATGGCGACGAAATTTTGTATTTGATGGTGAAGGAGCGTCTGTCGCGTGGTGGTTCCGCCGAGAGTAAACGTGCGGGTGAGACGGTGCCGGGTGTGGTGGGAACGCTGATGACCAATATGGCGGTTGAGATCGCCTTAAAAGCCCGGGCGGTAGAACTGGTACGCGCCAAAGTGGGCGATCGCTACGTGCTGGAGGAGTTGGAAAAACGCGGCTGGTTGTTGGGCGGGGAGGGCTCAGGTCATCTATTGGCCTTGGACAAGCAAACCACGGGTGATGGCATTGTTTCGGCCTTGCAAGTGTTGCAAGCGTGCATGCGCAGTGGGCAGAGTCTGGCCGAACTGCTCGCAGACGTAACGCTGTTTCCCCAAATTCTGATCAATGTCCGGTTGAAGCCCGGTCAGGACTGGAAATCCAATGCCCGCATGGAACAAGAAACTCGCGCAGTGGAAGCCGAACTGGGCGATACCGGTCGGGTGTTGATCCGAGCCAGTGGCACCGAGCCGTTGGTGCGCGTCATGGTGGAAGCGCGTGATGCAGTCCAGGCCAGGGCTTGTGCCCAACGCATCGCAGACACTCTGGCCGATTGAGGAGACTTGGACATGATGCTGGCTACAAGTGACGTGGGCGCGTCAGGCTCTGCTGCGGTGGTTGTTTGCCGGGTCGACTATGCGAACCCGGTTCACGGTGCGGCGCTGGTTACTCTGCTGGATGCTTATGCGCGCGACCCCATGGGTGGGGCACATGCCCTGAGTGACTTTGCCAAGGCCAATCTGGTTGCAGCTCTGAACGCCCGCCCACAAGCCTACAGCGTGCTGGCGTTTGAAGGGGAGTTGCCAGTTGGTTTGGTGAACTGCATTGAGGGCTTTTCCACCTTTGCCTGCAGACCTCTGGTCAATGTGCACGATGTCACCGTGCTGGCGAGTCACCGCGGCCTGCGCGTGGCCGAAAAAATGTTGGCACTGGCAGAGACTATCGCCCGCGAACGCGGTGCCTGCAAGCTCACGCTGGAAGTGTTGGAGGGCAACGCGGGCGCAGACCGTCTGTACCGCAGGATAGGCTTTGCCAACTATGAACTCGACCCGGCCATGGGCCAGGCGCAGTTCATGCAAAAGTGGTTGGATTGAGCGGACACCGCGAGTCAGTCATACCAGTATTTGAGTGCGTCGGCGTGTAGTTTGGCACGGACATCCGTCGCGGGCGTCCAGCGTGTATGGCTACAGGCGGCCCGGGATAAAAAGTCGAGCAGCGATAAGTGGCGACGCAGCACCCGGTGCTGGCGGTGTTCAATCAGCGGGTTGAAAATACCTTTGAGTGAAAACATCTGACGTGGATTTTTCTTGATCCACAACCATGAGCCCATTTCCAGCGTCAGTGGCAGAAACACCCGTTGCACATCGGTGCAGGCTTGCAGGTACAAATGGTCCCATAGATCACCGTGGGCCAGGTATTGCAGACTCTGCGGTTCAAACACGTAGGGGTTGTGACTGTAGGTCTGCAAAAACACGTCGCGCAGGGCCTGCATTTCTGCCAGATGTGCAATCGGCTTGCGGGTGTGAGCGTAGGGAAACCATATGCGGTCCCGTGCGCCGAAGCCGGAGTGGCAATCCAGTGCCATGCTGAATTTTCGTGTCAACAATTCCGTGGTTACGACCTTGCAAAGCGCCAGGTTTTCTCCTTCCATGGGGGCGCCTGGTTTGCCCCGGTACCAAGGTAGTCCGGAACTGATGCGTTGGCCGCCCACCAGAAACGGAACGCCATCCACCGCATCAACCGGCGCGTTGCGCATCAGGTCTACACCCTCAGGGTTGGCACGGGTGCCCATCAGCATACCCCCCGGATTGACGATGGGCATGAACACCAGTCGCACGGACTGGAGTTGCTGGTGCAGCGTGGTATCCCATTGCAACCGCATGACCAGGTTATGCAAATAGGCAATCACCACCTCCGCGCCAATGCGCTCCAGGCCATGCACTCCGCCGAAGAAGCCGATGGCGGGAGCGTCAGGGCTGTGGTTACCCATGCCGATGGCATACACCGGCAAATCGGCACCTGTATGCGGCGTCACCCGGTACACCACTTTTGCATCGAGTTGTGTTCCACCGAGGTCAATAATCCGCTCCAGTGCTTCCAGCTCGGGCAGGTGTTTCATGTGTTGTTCTGGGTTGGTGGGATGGCCGAAATCGTTGATCGAGCATAGCGACAAAACCCAGCAGGCCTGCATGCCGCACCCCAGCGCAAGGGTATGGCGATTTGACTCGAAACCGTCACAAAGGTGCGCTACCCTATGGGTTCATTCAACGACAAAAAAGGAGTGGACCATGCTCTGGAAATTATTTGGATTGCAGAAAAAACTCGATGCCTTGTTTGATGATGGATGGGTCAGCCTGGGTATCTCGTCCGCGCGGGTCAACCCGATTCTCGCGTCCGCAGTAACGGCCTTGGTGTACCCCCGTGAATAAGGCCGTAAGGCATCTTGCGCTGTTCAGCAGCGTTGCCTGGGGAGTTGTCGAGTTATTTGCCCTTCAGCGTTCGCGCTACCAAGCCTGGCGTCTGCGAGCCTGAAAGGCGCTTATCGCGGGTGATTGCGTCCAAGGTCTACCGCGTGCAGAAACTTTAGTAGTGTGGGGTGGGCCTTGAGACCTTTGGCAATGCGCATGGCTTGCTGTAGGTCCCGCTCTGCTCCGATGGCGCTCTGCAGACGCGCCCCCTGCCGGTGCCATCGCTGCGCACGGCGCTTGGGCAGTACCGACCGCAAGGCTTCCACGCCGTAGCGCAGCCGCTTGGCGAGAATGCGGGCGCGGTGCAGGTTGTCTGGCTTGTGTGATTTTTGAAGCGCAGCTTTCAATTGGTTGCGCAAGCGCTCCATGTGCTGCTGGGCCCAGGGGAGCAGGGTCGTACGCTTGTCGACCGCGATGGCGTCTGCGGCTTTTGCGCAGTGACCGTTCTCAATCCACTCGGTTAGGGCCAGCAAGGCGGCTCCAGTGGCAGGATTTTGCAGTGAATCGCGTACCAGTCGATGCTGCTCGCGCGTCGCGCTTGCAAGCGAGGTTTGGAGGGTGAGCCAATGGGTTTTCCGCTTGGGACTGCCGCCTACATAGGCATTGGCCAGCATGGGCAAGGTTTGCAGATTCGCCACTTCCAGGTCGCGCAGGCGTCCCAATTCTTTCAGCACGGGTTTCAGCGCTTGCATGGCAGGCACTGCCTGAACCAATGGTGTCTTTTTGAAGATCGCTAGGGCAGTTTTAAAACGTCGCCATCCCACCCGGGCCTGGTGCACTACTTCGGGGTCGTCTGAGGTGAGCAAGGTGTGCAGGTTGGCGTTGAAATGGTTGAGCATTTCCCGCAATACCCGGGCGGCGGCCTCTGGCATGTGCATATTTGGGGCCAGCACAGGTGGCTGTGCCCGTGATGGCTGGTCCAGCGTCTTGTGCGTCAGTGCAAAGCCGCGTTGTGCCTTGCTGGCCCCCAGGGGCATTACGGCGACCGCGCAGGCAATCTGCTGGGCGATGTCAAAAAGGGCCGCTGGCCGGCCGCCTTTGAGTTCAAGCTCCAGTTCGCAAATGGCCGCGTGGTGATCTCCCACCACAATTTGGCCCAGGTCCAGCGCCACTTCAACCACACTGCCATCGCGGCTGCGCACCGTCCAGCGGGTGCGCATGAAGTCGGTGGTGAAACGTGCGGTGAGCGATTGGAACAGGGTGCCATCGGGGTCTAGTTGCAACCAGGGTGTGGCCTGTAGCATGGCCAATTGCAGGGTCGCGCCGGGTATTGCACCCTCCCATTCGCCACGTTGGCTCAAAGCGGAGTCCGAGCCGCCGCCCATCTTCAAGGTTTGCAGCCATGACGGTTGTGTCTCGCTACCCAAGCGGCGAATGCGCAACGCGCTGCGTTGGGCGTTCAACGCATCGTCGGGGGTGTCGTAGTAAGTGTTGTGTAGCCGTTCACGGGTGGCTTTGCGCCGCACGAGAAGCGGCAGGCTAGCCAAAAGGGGCTCCAGCGCGTGCGGGTCCGTAGATGGCAGGGCCAGCTTGAGTTCAATCTCCGTAAATGGAGCGGCGGGTTTTTTGGCGCGGTTCATGGGCTGCATCAAGCTGAAAGGCAGTTGCTATTAAATATGTAGCTAACTACGCCCATTCTACGGGGGCTATGGATCGGAATTAAACATGCCGCGCCCAAGGCCCCAGTGTGAGTCGCTCCCACGCGCCAACAGCACGCGAAAAGTCGCGTGATGCCAGCATGGATCTCTCGATCAGGCCGACTTGCACAGCACGGGCGTACTGGGCGCGGGCCATGTCAAACGGCAGGCCCAGAACGTCCATGGCAAGGCCCGCGGCCGCGGATACCTGCTTGGACATATCTGCAGAGGCACGTGGGTTGAGTGTGTCAGGTGTCAATAGGGTTTGCATGGCGAATCCTTTTTGAATCATGCTTGATTGGAACATATTAGGGTTAACCCTTAATAAATCAAGTTGAGTTGTGCAGTCTATTTGGTCTTTGTGTCAGTAGCAGGTGTCATAAAACTGCCATTGAACTGACGTGCAGGCGTCATCTTTGTCTCCCAAAATTGCGCCATAACGAGCTTGACGGAGAAAGAAATGGAAGCGCACTTGCACACACCCACACAGTCCGCCCAGGTAGGAACGGCCACGTCCCACCGGTTGACGCATGACCTGGAGCAGCAGTGCCTGCGCGTCTTGCGCTGCACAGCACGCGCCCTGGCCAACAGCCCTGGTGGATTGCGGTTCCGGGCAGGCACACAACCTTGGTTGGATGCGCTGCACCTGAGTTCCGGTGATTTAAGTTTGTCAGCACAACAGGGAGCATGAGCATGACTTCGTCGACTGCATTAGGTTCCACACTTCAGTCTTCTGTGGCACAGGCACACGACAATGCCAGTGCCTTTGGTAGCGGGCGACAACCCGTGATCCAGACTGTTGCGCCGGAACGGGCCTCGATCCGGGTGACTTGGGCCAAGCACCAGGATGAAGTCCGGGCCGCCCAGCGCTTACGACACGAAGTGTTCGCTGGGGAAATGGGTGCACGACTGAGCACCCCAATACCGGGCCACGACATTGACTTGTTTGACAACTTTTGCGAACACCTGTTGGTAATTGATGAGTCCAGCGGTCAGGTCATAGGAACCTATCGCGTGCTGACACCCGTTCAGGCGCAGCGCGTGGGCAGCACCTACAGCGACACAGAATTTGACTTGACCCGCCTGCGCGGCCTGCGGGACCGTATGGTCGAACTGGGTCGAAGCTGCGTGCATAAGGATCACCGCCACGGCGGCGTGATCATGGCACTGTGGGGTGCCTTGGGCGCCTTCATGGTGCGCAACCAGCTCGACACCATGATCGGCTGCGCCAGCATACCCATGCTGCACAACGGTGTAGCCAGTGGCGACTTTGCGGCCAGCATCTGGCGCCAGGTGCAGGATACCCATCTGGCACCGATTGAGTATCACGTGCGTCCCCGGTTGCCGCTGCCGGTTGAGCAACTGGATGCGTCGCTGGATGTGGAGCCGCCCGCATTGATCAAGGGCTACTTGCGTCTGGGTGCCAAAGTGCTGGGGCCCCCGGCGTGGGACCCGGATTTTAATTCGGCAGATTTGCCCATGATGATGCGCATTGCCGATTTGCCATCGCGCTACCGCAAACACTTTCTGGGGGCCTGATGCGGGCCAGCCCCGACGCCTTTGCGCCGCTTATGCGGGGCATGTTAGACGGTGTTCACCCAAAGGACCATGGTGGTTCCGATGACGACGACGAACATCGCGTAGTGCGCTACCGGGCCATCTTCATCTCCGATATTCACCTCGGCACCGCTGGATGCCAGGCGCAGGCTTTGCTTGAATTTCTCAAAGCCCACTCCAGTGATTACCTCTATTTGGTGGGAGACATCGTCGACGGCTGGCAATTGCGCAGGCGCTGGTACTGGCCCCAGTCCCATAACGATGTGGTGCAAAAGCTGTTGCGTCGGGCGCGCAAAGGCTGCAAGGTGGTTTTCATTCCCGGTAACCATGACGAATTTGCACGCGGCTTTTTGGGCCACGAGTTTGGCGGAATTGAGGTGAGTGACGATGCGGTGCACACCACGGCAGATGGTCGCCGTCTTTGGGTTACGCACGGCGATTACTTTGATGGTGTCATCCAGTGCGCCAAGTGGCTGGCCTTTTTGGGTGACAACCTGTATGAATTTACGCTCAAGCTCAACCGTTATCTCAACACCCTGCGTGCTCGGATGGGCTTGCCGTATTGGTCCCTGTCGGCCTACCTCAAACACAAGGTCAAGTCGGCACTCAATTACGTGACAGATTTTGAAGTGGCGGTGGCGCAAGCCGCACGCGCCAGGGGGCATGACGGGGTCGTGTGCGGGCATATTCATCGAGCCGAGATGCGTGACATTCAGGGTACCCTGTACTGCAACGACGGTGACTGGGTAGAAAGCCGCAGCGCACTGGTCGAGCACCAGGACGGGCGGCTGGAACTGGTTTACTGGAACGACGAACGAACCAGCACGGTATTGGTCCCGGCTCCGCAAGAGGCAGTGGCATGAAGTTGGCATTGATTACCGATGCGTGGCAGCCGCAGGTCAATGGAGTTGTAACAACGCTGGTGGAATTGGTGCGAGAAATGCAGGCACTGGGGCACCAGGTCGAGGTCATACATCCGGGTATGTTCGATACGCGTCCGTGCCCGGGCTATGCTGGTATTGATTTGGCTGTGCGGCCAGGGAAAGCTTTGGCGCGTCGTCTGGACGCGATGGAACCAGATGCCATTCACCTGGCCACCGAGGGCCCCTTGGGGTGGGCAGCCCGGGGTTATTGTCAGAAGCATGGCCTGGCGTTCACCACGGCTTACCACACCCGGTTTCCTGAAATACTGAAGGCCGCGCTGAAAGTGCCCCTGTGGATGGGATATGCGCTGTTTCGGCACTTTCACAAGCATTCTTCGGGTGTGCTGGTACCAACACCCAGTGTCTTGAACATGTTGCAGCTGCGCGGTTTTCGCAATCTTCGCAGTTGGACACATGGCGTAGATATGCAGCTCTTTAATTTCTGTGAGGAGCCTCAGATTTACGCGCCATTGGGTGCGCTGGCACGACCGGTTTCGCTCTTTGTGGGGCGTGTTTCTTACGAAAAGAATATAGATGCTTTTCTGAAGTTGGATGTACCGGGCACCAAGGTCGTCTGCGGCGTGGGTCCACTAGAAGCCGGGCTGCGCGAACGGCATCCGCACGTTCGCTGGCTGGGTGTGCTTGCGCGCGATGTGCTGGCCCAGGTCTACGCAGCGGCTGATGTATTTGTTATGCCCAGTCGGTCAGAAACCTTTGGTTTGGTGATGCTGGAGGCGATGGCTACTGGCACGCCGGTGGCTGCGTACCCAGTTGAAGGGCCTCTGGAGGTGGTGGGATCGCCTCCGAAAGGTGGTGTGTTGGACGATGACCTTGCCAGCGCGTGGTTTGCAGCGCTGGCGGTTCCGCGTCACGCGGCCCGACAGCGCGCGCAGGCATTTGGCTGGGACTTTTCAGCGCAGCTATTTGTCAGCCACCTCGTGTCGGCCCGAACAGACATCGCGTTGGAGGTGCAACCACTGCTTCACACAACTGTCACACAACTGTCACCAAAATCATAAACAATTCTTCATTGTTGTGTCATAGTCAAGGCGTGCGTATGTTGTCATCTTTGAAGGCCCCTGAATTACTCGATCGCGACCATAGCATCCTGGCATTCAATGAACGGGTGCTGGATTGGGCTGTGCGCGATGACGTTCCGCTAATGGAGCGCTTGCGGTATTTGTGTATCGTCTCCTCCAATCTCGATGAGTTCTTTGAGGTACGTGCAGAGCCGCATTTGATTGCCAATCTGGCCAAGGAGCGCAAAGGGCTGTATTCGATCGGGTCGTTCGAACGGCTTTCGGCATCCGTTCACGCCATAGTGGCGCGGCAATACGCGCTCTACAACGAAAAGCTGATGCCCGCGTTTGAGCAACTGGGCATGAAAGTCATTTCCCATGGCGAGCGAAATCCGGCGCAGCGCCAGTGGGTCAAGCAGTATTTCGAGCGCGAAGTACGTCCGCTGCTGATTCCCGTGGGGCTGGACCCATCGCATCCGTTCCCGCAAGTGGCCAACAAGTCACTGAATTTCATCGTGCGTCTGGGTGGCCGTGATGCCTTTGGCCGTGAGAATGAAATCGCCATTGTCAAGGTGCCGCGTGTGCTGCCGCGGCTGATCAGCATGCCGGCAAAGGTGTCGGGCGAGCTCTCGCTTTTTGTGTCGCTGTCCAGCGTCATCCGGGCGCACTTGGCGGAGCTGTTTGCGGGGCGCACCGTGGGGCAGTTCTCGCAGTTCCGTGTTACCCGGCATTCCGATCTGGCTGTGGATGAGGAAGATGTTAAAAACCTGCGCATGGCACTTCGCCAGGGGTTGGTGCACCGCCATTACGGGCAAGCTGTGCGGCTGGAAGTGTCGGCGGGCTGCTCCGAGCACCTGTCTGACTTTTTGCTCAAGCAGTTTGACCTGCCCACCAAGGCCCTTTACCGGGTAGCTGGCCCGGTGAACTTGGTGCGGTTGACCCAACTCATTGACCTGGTTGACCGTCCCGACTTGTGCTTCACACCCTACAGGGCGTCTTACCCCGCGCAAATGGTCGAGGGGCAAAGTATTTTTGAGCAGTTGAAACAGGGCGATATCGTCATCCACCAGCCGTTTGAGAGTTTCGACGGTGTGCTCGGGTTCTTGCGCGAGGCCGTTGACGACCCCAATGTGTTGGCGATCAAGCAGACCATTTACCGAACCGGCCCTGACTCAGAGTTGATGGACCTGTTGCGTGAGGCCGTTCGCCGCGGCAAAGAGGTCACGGTGGTGGTGGAGCTGAAAGCCCGGTTCGACGAAGAAGCCAATATCAACTGGGCTGAAATGTTGGAGTCCATCGGTGCGCAGGTGTTGTATGGCGTGGTGGGCCTCAAAACCCACGCCAAAATGATGCTGATTACCCGACGTGAGGGTAAATCCCTCAAGCGCTATGGTCACCTGTCCACCGGCAACTACAACCCCCGCACTGCCCGCTTGTATACCGATGTGAGCCACATCACAGCCGACACGGCGCTGACGACTGACATGGAACATGTGTTTGTGCACCTGGCCAGCCAAAGCCGTCTGCCGCCGTTGCGCAAGCTGTGGTTTGCACCGTTTTATTTGCATCGCAACATGATTGCCAAGATTGACGCACTGGGCGTATCCGCCAGTCGTGGCAAGGACAGCCGCATCGTCGCCAAGATGAATTCGCTAACCGACGAGGCATTGATCCACGCCCTGATGCGTGCGGGTCGTCACGGCGTGAAAATTGACCTGATCGTGCGTGGTGCCTGTATGTTGCCAGCGCAGGTGCCCGGACACACCGACAACATCCGGGTGCGCTCGGTCATTGGCCGTTTTTTGGAGCATTCACGGGTTTTCTACTTCCGCGAAGGCGAGGTGGAAGACCTTTACTTGTCCAGTGCAGACTGGATGAACCGCAACATGGTGCGCCGTGTCGAACTGGCCTGGCCCGTAACCGACCCGATGCAGCGCCAGCGCCTGGTTGACGAGTGCCTGGTGGCTTACCTGCACGACGGTGTGGACGCTTGGGACTTGGGTGCAGATGGCACTTATACGCGCTTCAAGGGGGATGGAAAAACGGCGGTGCACGGTGCCCAGGCGGCCCTAATGGCACGCTATGCGGATATTGAGAAGGCCTGAACGGACAGCAAACCATGGATCTGATCTTGTGGCGGCATGCAGAGGCTGTGGAAGGCGCGCCAGATGGTGACGACATGGCACGGGCGCTGACTTCGCGCGGTGAAAAGCAGGCCGCACGTATGGCTGCCTGGCTGGACCGTCAATTACCAGAAAGCGCCCGGATTTGGGTGAGTCCGGCCCGTCGGGCTGAACAAACAGCGCTGGCATTGGGTCGCAAGTTCAAGTTCAATCCGGCGATTGCGCCAATGGGTACGGTAGAGCAGTTGCTGGAACTGGTTCAATGGCCGCACGCAAAAGGTTGCGTGCTGCTAGTGGGCCACCAGCCCACGTTGGGCCAAACTATTTCGAGCCTGCTCGGCTTGAGCGCGTCGGAGTGTGCGGTCAAAAAAGGGGCTGTGTGGTGGCTGCGCCATCGCGAGCGCGAAGCCACCGGACAAACCGTGGTGGTGACGGTTCAGTCCCCCGATTTGTTGTAGGCGCTTTCAGTTGCCCGTTTAGCTTCCCTTGGCAGGTCGCCCGGTCTTCAGGCTGGGAACGGCTTGCAGGGCTGCCAAAAATGCTGCGTCGGACATGGCTGCAATGGCCTTCACCCCGGCTCGCAGCAACTCAGTCTTCTTGGCCGGGCTACCCAATTTGGCAGCGCGCAATTTCAGTGCATCCAGCACGGTGTATTCGTCTTTTGGAAAGGTAAAGCTGTCGCGTACCATTTTCGGTTTTTTGGCCTTCGTTGCTTTTACGACATCAGCCTTGACCACAGGTTTGGCTACAGGCTTCACGACTGGCTTAGCCTTTGTAGGTGGCTTTGTGACTGGCTTGGATGCCGCTTTGGGTTGCGCCTTAACGGGCGCTTTGACAGCAACTTTTGCAGTAGCGGTTGCTGGGACGGGCTTTTCAGTATTAGTAGTTGTAGTCGTCATTGTCAAATTTCCTTTTTAAACGGTATATACAGTTTATATTGATTGGTGAGTTTTGTCAAATTAATTGACTTTGTCACATTTCCGACATGAAGAAGTGCCATACTGACGGTGTGAAATGCGGACCCAGAGCGGTGCGCATTGAATACGGAAAGGTTGGGCTTGAAATATGTCAAAAGACCTTGGCGACTTGAAGCACTTGCACCACAAGTTGGCGATTGCGCTTGGTGAAGGGTACCCTGATGTCGTACAGCTTGAAGCGGAAATTGCTGAGCGCACCGCAAAATTTGCCCGACCAGCACGCTACGAGTGCGCGGCCAAAGTTCGCGAAATCAGGCGCTCAGCCAGTCAGCGCTTGAAAAATCTGAGTAACTCTGCGGCTTAGACGCCAGGCCTCTACTTTGTGAGGCGCAGTCGTCGGATAACTTTAGTGGTGCCAAAGTCGTCGCTGAAGCCGTAGGCAGTGACGTCGACCTTGCCACTCTTGTGAATATCCACCGAGGCCCAGACGTAAGAACGGTCACTCTCCGGGTGCAGCGTCGTTTCGCCCTGCTTGGCATCCCATGGCGAGCCGCCCGTACCCACCAAAACCTGCCACGCAGCGCCGCGTGGTTGCACAAGATTGAACATGTGTTGGTGGCCACAGAAATAGGTTGCGCCATATTGCTCAACAACGTTCCAAAATGCGTCTCGCTGTGCGGGAATCTTATCCAGCCCCGATGCTTCAGACTTCTTGGGTTTGGCTTTGTAAATGTAGGTAAATGCTGGCTTGTGCCCGAACACAAAGAAATGCTTTGCACCCCGGCTCCGGGCTGACTCCAGATCACTCGCCAGCCACAGCGCAGGCGCCACATTGTCATTGCCCACCGGGTCGGTGTTGACCACTGCAAAGTGGGTGTCTGCCACGTCAAAGCTGTAACTCAACTGTGACTGATCGCTGACCAAGCCATCGACAGCCGCGTTGTTTTGCGTGTTGATGTGGCTGGCATCAATGCCCACAATCGTTTTGAAACGCTGGGTATCCATGATGAGATCGCCCATATTGGCGCGCCAGGTATTTTCGTTCTCCACCACGGCTTTTTTTCCGGCCGCTTTGGACTGCACCTCGTGGTTACCCGGAACTGGCACCACATAGGTTCCCGCCTCCATCAGTGTTGCGGCCATGCCGCGCCAAAAACCATATTGGCGGTTAAACGCCATCAGGTCTGACGCCAAAACATCATCCACTGAATTGGACGCAGTGGGCCCGGCCGTGCCGTAGCCCATGATCATGTCACCATTGAAGAACAGAATCTGGCTCTTTTGCGCCGCCACTTCCCGCAGTATGCGACTCAGCGCCTTGCTGTTTTGCAGCCAGATCTGATCCTGCTGGCTCAGTGGCCCGGTGGTTGGGTCAAAATTCACCGGGTCCTGACGCGAGTCGCCCACGGTTGCAAAGCGCAACACCACGGGGTCACCCATTGTTGCGGCGCGTTTGGGCGGTGCTGCTGCCAGCAGTCCGCCAGTGATGCTGGCCCATGCCAAACCAACCGTCAAGGCGCGCAAAAGGGGTGTCATGGTGTTTTTCGGTTCTGGTTACTTAGAAATCAGCCTTCAGCGAAACCTGGAAGCTGCGTGGTGTCTGGTACACATAGGTGTCATACGTGGTCGTCGCACCGGTGCTAATCGCCGTCACTGCATTGTTATCCAATACGTTGAACACATTGAGCTGCAATTTCAAGCTTTTGCCAAACGCACTGCGACCGGTAAACGTGTAGGCCATTGCCAGATCCAGCGTGCCGTAGCTGGGTGTCTGGTAGTAGTCGTAGTAGGCAACACCATTGATGGCGGCCTTGCCAGCGGTAAAGTCTTTCTGGCGTATCGGGCCATTGACTTTATAGATCAGTGAGCCGGACCAGGCGCCTTCGCTGTACAAAGCACCCAAGGCAGCCGTGAATTCGGGGGCATTGGCGAGTTGCAAGCCGGTGTCGGTAGCCGTGGCCTTGTTAACCGATCCATTGAGGTAGGCCGACACGCCGCCGCCCAGTACATAGGCCATCTGGCCTTCTGCGCCCTGGTAGGTTGCGCCACCAATGTTGGTGAAGTAGGTATCGGTACCAGTCGTGACGGATTGCAGCTTGTTGACGAATTCAATCCGGTAAATGTCCGCATCCCACGTCATACGGTCGGACTTGCCAACGATACCGAACTGGTAGTTGGTGGTCTTCTGCGGGTCCGTGCTATTCAGGTTGGTATTGGCGACATACAGGGTGTTCAGATCAGGAATCTGAAAGCCCTTGGCATATTGGCCATACACCGACATGTTTTCGCCGAGCTTCTGGTTCACGGTCAGGAAGGGCAACGTGGACGTATAGGTCATAGAGCCCGAGTCGTTGGCGATGCGGGTGGTTTGTGCCACTTGGGACGTTTGCGAGCGGTTGATGTTGATGTATTTCACACCAGGCGTCACTTGCAGGTCAGAGGTGACCATCCATTCATATTCCAGATAGGGCTGCACTGTACGGATGGTGGACTGCTGGTCAAACTTCACACTGTTGATAGGGCGGGTCGTGCCGTTCAGCGTTGCCGTGGCGGCGACACCGGCAATCGCCTTTTCAACGCCGATGGTGGAACCATTCAATACGTTGATGTCATATTGGTGGCGGTCGGAGGTTGAGGACTCCAGCCATACACCGGTGCGCAACTGGCCGGCGTCCAACTGCTTGGTCGCCTTGAAGATGTCGCCCCACACACGGTACTTGTTCTGTTTGTCGATGCCGGGAATGACCGTGACTGCACCAGCCACCAGGGTACGCGGGTCTTTGTTGGTAGCGGGCGTAGTGCCCATCCAGGTCGGGTCACTACTGGAAATGGTCTGGTTGTTGTAGGCGTAGGTGTACAACGCGTTGTCGGTCTTCCAGCCATTGCCCAAGTCGCTGCGCAGGCGCAGGTAGTCAAAGTCGGTGTCTTTGTTGGTGAAGTTGTAGCCCCAGTAGTTCAGGCTGGTAGGGTCGTTGTCCAACTGGAAATTGCGACCATATTGGGCGATTTGGGACTGCGTGGCGCCCTTGTTGCTGTCAGGTTGCTGGTACTTGGTGTTGTTGATCGAGGAGAAGAAAGTCAGCACCGAGCTGTCCCCCACCTTGCTCTCGTATTTCACCGTCAAATTTTGTGCCTTGATGGGGCTGTTGCTCAGGTAACCGTCGGACTGCAGGTTTTGGTAGTTGAGCTGCAATGTGGACTCACCAGCGACGGACATGACGCCGCTTTCATAGCCAACGCCCAGCAGTCGTGTGTTCCAACTGCCCAGCGTGGTGAAGACGCTGGTGGCCTGTTCCTTTGACGCCTTCTTGGAGAACAGGTTGATCGAGCCGCCAAATGTCGCGTAGCCCAGGTTGCTGGCATTGCCAGGACCGCGCTCAATCGTTGCACCGCCAATGATGGTGCCAGGAAAGAATGATGTGGAATGGTGGGCCGGGTTGTTGGTGTCTCCCCATGGAATGCCATCAAACGTGATGTTGTACTGGTCATCGCTGAAACCGCGCAAGGTCTCCTTGGTTTCGCCCAGGCCCGGGCCGTTGGCTGCCTCACCCGACATGCTCGGGGCAATGTTGACGATGCGGCTGTATTCGGTGGTTGGTGCGACCGACAAGTCCATGAAGTCACGGGTGATGACGGACTGGGGCTGTGTAGCGTCCAGGCTGGCCTGCGTGGGGGCGATGGATGAAGCGCTACCCTTGGCGGCAGAGCCGTAGGCGCCGGACTGTACGGTGACGCTGACCGGAGCCAGTTGAACCGGTGCGCCCTGGGCATAGGCTGCCTGGATTCCGAGTGCCAAGGTGCTTAGGGCCAGAACGAGCTGGGGACCGTGGTTGCGTGCGAAGCGAAGTGTTTGTGTCATAGGATCCGGGCGTAGGTTGCAAAACGGGTGACTATCGTCAATGCATATGACAGGAGTAAGACAGTGGGAACCTCGCACAGGGACATGAAACTGTCACAAATTGGTAGTAAACCTGTGCGACCATCATTTGATGATTAAAAGCAAATTGCCCAAATCCAAGCGCACAATTTCGACCCAACCGGCAGCTGTGGTCTCGCGTGAGCAGGTGTGTCTTTCGCTCATTGAGCAACTGCAAGCTCTGAGGCAATCCATGCACGACCGCGAAGCGGCAATGGATGTCGAACTTTCCCGCGTATCTGAAAAGTACCAGGACAGCGCACGAAACCTCATTCACTATCTGGCTCTGCGTGTGCATGACATCAGGCCGTTGCAAGAGCAACTTTCGTGGCTTGGGCTGTCATCTCTTGGGCGCTCCGAGTCACACGTGCTGGCCAATCTGGACAAAGTACTTGGCATCTTGCATTGCTTGACCGGGCAAGACTGGCTGGACAAATCTGCGGAAGAGCCCGCTGGCAGTGTCAGCAGCCGCCGCTTGCTTGAGCGGCACTCCATTGACTTGCTGGGCACCTATCCACCGGGGCGACCGGTACGAATCATGGTGACACTGCCGTCATCCGCGGCGACGGACTACAGCGTGGTCCGGGAACTGGTGGAGGCTGGCATGGACATTGCGCGCATCAACTGCGCCCACGATGATGCAGCTGCGTGGAGGGCTATGGCCTCAAATGTTCGCCATGCGGCAAAGGCGTCGCAGCGCCAGGTGCGGGTTCTGATGGATCTCGGTGGGCCAAAGATCAGAACCGGCGAAGTGGCGCCCCGATCACCCGTACTGCGGATGCGCCCCCAACGGGACGAATATGGTCGACCGTACAAGCCTTATCGATTGGGACTCCATTCAAACAGTGCGTCCAATGACATGCCCGATGTTGATGGTTGCATAGCGGTCGAAAGCAAGTGGCTGGCCCATCTTGAAGTAGGCTCACAAATCGACTTCTCGGATGCGCGTGGGGCTAAACGCCATCTGTTAGTGGTCCAGTGCAGTGCATTGGGAGCCATCGCTGAAAGTGTGCAGACTGCTTACCTGACGCCTGACACACTATTGACTATCCATGGCGCTGCTGGAAAGAAGTGGCGCTCCACCTTGGCAGGGCATATCGAAAGCTTGCCAGGTACGCTGCATCTGCATTTGGGTGATGTCATTCGGGTGACGCGCGATGGCTTGGGACAAGCTGCAGTGGTGGATGAGGATGACTTGATTGAGATCAAAGAGCCTGCTCACATTGCCTGCACATTGCCGCAAGTACTCGATCAGGTTCGCATGGGCGAACGCATGTGGTTTGACGACGGAAAAATTGGTGGCGTCATTCGCAAGGTTGCGGACGACTGGTTGGAAGTCGAGATTACGCAGGCGCGTGATGGCGGCGAAAAGTTGATTGGAGACAAGGGCATCAACTTTCCGGACAGTGAGCTGGATTTGCCCGCGTTGACGGATAAGGACCTTGCGGACCTTGATGCTGTGGCGCGAGAGGCCGATATGGTTGGCCTCTCCTTTGTCCAGCAGGCCAATGATGTGTACCTGTTGCGCGAACACCTGGACCGACTCGGGCGCAGCGACATTGGCATTGTGCTGAAAATTGAAACGCTAAAAGGTTTCGAGAATTTGCCGGAACTCATGCTGGCTGCCATGTCTGGCGGCTGTGCTGGCGTGATGATCGCGCGGGGCGACTTGGCGGTGGAGTGCGGCTACGAGCGGCTGGCCGAAGTTCAGGAAGAAATACTCTGGTGCGCCGAGGCGGCGCATATGCCGGTGATATGGGCAACCCAGGTCCTCGAAACCCTGGCCAAAACCGGCGTGCCATCACGTGCCGAAATATCCGACGCGGGCCTGGGCGTCCGGGCTGAGTGTGTGATGCTGAACAAGGGCCCGTACATTGCGGACGCTATTCGCACACTCGATGACATTCTTAGGCGAATGGGAAAGCACCAGGACAAAAAGCGCTCGCTGTTGCGGGCATTGCGTTCCTGGAGCGGCACTGAATCGGCTAGCCGGAAACCCTCGCCCGGGCCAGTGGACTGATTTCCTTGATCGCTGCCAGTTTCTCAGGCTTGCAGTCAAAGCAAAAAAACAGCAGAGAATTCAGGTATCGTTTGAGCATCCCCCGGGTTCTGAGTTTGTGTTTGCCACACTTGATGCAACTGATGGTTTCACCGGTGCTCCCCGAGCCTTGGAAGGGCGAGCCGTTTTCCTTGGATACATAACGCAGGCCGGTTGGGGAAATCTCTGTCGTGTCGGTTTTGAACATGGGTTGGCATTCACATTGGAAAAGTAGATTTTGGTTACCTTAAATTTCAAATTCGTGACTTGAAGGCGCTGCGACGCCTAAAGCACGATCCCCTATCGGAGTAACCCAAATGTCGATGGAAAAAGTCTCGGAGATGCTGAGAAAGCAAAGGCGCGTGGAGGATATGGTGCATGGTCAGATCATGCCTCGCCACGAGATCATTGAAACACTGGTGCACAGACAGCACTCGGCAGAATTGCAAAATTTCATAGCCCAAACGCCGTCCGAGGAAATTGGCGCAATACTGGAGGCTCTGCCACCCGCCGATGCCACCCTTTTTTGGCAGCAAGTGTCAGAAGGCCGCCAAAATGAAATTCTCTGGGAGGTGTCTGACGCATGCCGTGAGCGATTGGTGGGCAATCGTGAACCAGCATTTGACGCCACGCAGATCAATGCGTTTGAGCTGCGGGAAGGCAAATTGCAATTGGTCGCCATCGACAGTCGAAAGAACTTGGAGGGGATTCGCCCGGTCTGGATAGACCTGATCAATGCAACCAAGGCAGAGCGCAGCTACGTGGGCGCGCATTTTGGCTTCGCACTGCCAGACCCGGGTGATATCACGGACCTGGAGGTCAGCAACCGATTTCATGTGGAAGCAAACGGTGATGTCCATCTTCACTCCAACTTCCTGCTCGACAGGGAGGGCAATTCGCGCAGCGTTCCGGTGGTCTTTATCGTGCACGGTGGCATCTTGTTTTCGCTGCGCAATGAAGACCTTCCGGTATTCAGGTTGCAGCGTCGACGTGCCGCCACACAGCCGGGCTATGCGTCAGATTGCAACGACTTGCTGATTGATCTGTATGGTGCAGACGTCGAGTATTCAGCGGATTCGCTGGAGGACATTTACACCACACTGGGCAAGGTGGGCCGCCAGGTTCTGAGTGAAGCCATCAGCGACCGGGAGGCGGCGGCAATCCTGGGTGACATAGCGGAGGAAGAGGATTTGAACGGCCGCATCCGGAGCAATATTCTGGATACGCAACGTGCCATTAATTTTTTGATCCGCTGCAAGATACTGTCGCCCGCTCAGTTTGACGACGCCAGGCAGATACTGCAGAACATTGAGTCGTTGAACAGCCACACGTCATTTCTGTTTGACAAGATCAATTTTCTGATGGATGCAACCATCGGTTTCATCAATATCAACCAGAACAAGCGCGTCAATCAGCTGACGGTATTTGGTGTCGTGTTCATGCCCATCAATATTTTGGCGGGTGTTGGCGGAATGTCCGAGTTTTCCATGATGACGCAGGGCATTCCCTGGCCGTTGGCTTACGGTGGTTTTTTGCTGGGTGCCGTGGTGGTGGGTGGCTTGACCTGGGTAGCACTCAAGCACTTTGAAAATCGCCAGACCAAACCCGGCAAGTCTGTGCGCGCCACTTGACCAGGGCGCGGTCGGGTTTCGGTTTGAATTGCTATATTATTAGTAGCTGCTTACGCATATCCCACGAGGGCTAGATGGTGATTTGACCAAATGGAACCCGGTTCGTGCGCAACTTTAAACACTGCCACCGCATGCCGAAGGTTTTGCGTTTCCTGCGCCAGGCTGGTGGCTCCAGCAGCGGATTCCTCCACCCTGGCTCAAATCGCCCTGTCCCCATCTGGGTGGTTAACCGAGTGAGGATAGCCATCTTCAGCTCCTTAGGTTGTCATGTTTTCCTGATCGTGGCAGATCGGCGTGTCAGCGCCATGACACCGGCCAGCTGTCACGGAAGTGCCATATCAGGGCGCTAAATTGGTGTTTCAGCGCTTCGCTGAACCGATTCATTCCTGGAGGTACTGCAATGCATACTCTCGATAGGGAACCGCTCCACGTTGTGCGTGTCACGTCCATTGCCGGGCAAGGGCCGTTGGAGAATGTGTTGCAGCAGGGCAGTCTCTACCCGGTGTTTCAGCCCATCGCCAATCTTGCAGACGCCAGCATTTATGCGCATGAGGCCTTGATTCGTGGCCCCAGGGGCACGGCTTTGCACACGCCCGACGCGCTTTTGCGAGCGGCGTCGCTTGAGTGCCTGGGATTTGAGTTTGAATATGCCTGCGTTGAAGCTGCCCTGCGCCGCTGGGGGCAAATGGAAGTGCCGGGCCGCCTGTTCGTTAACATGAGTGCGGCTGTATTGGTGCAACTTGTGAATTCCAGTGGACCGCGCGAGCTGCTGGATTTGATCGGTGGGATGGGGGTGCTGTCCCGAACGCTGGTTCTGGAAATCACTGAGCATGAGCGCATCGATGACATGGACGAACTGGCCGCAGTTGTCGCCAAAGTCCGCTCTGCCGGTGTTTCTCTGGCGCTTGATGACTTTGGCGATGGGCGGTCAAGTTTGCGTTTATGGTCTGAGTTGAAGCCCGAGGTCGTCAAGATCGACAAATACTTCACCCGCAATATCAGCCAGCACGGCGATAAGCTCAAGACCATCCAGGCCCTGCTGCAAATTGCCGACATTTTTGGAACCTCGCTGGTGGCAGAGGGCATAGAGACCCCTGAAGACCTGCGCGTGCTGCGCGACCTTGGCATTGCCTATGGGCAGGGCTATTTTCTCGGTCATCCGAATACCGCACCGCTCCAATATTTGGGTGCCGACGCCCAACGTGTGCTGGCAGAGCGTCAGATAGTTGTGTTTCCCGAACTGAGCCGAGCCAGTCCCAACGGACAGCTGCGCAATCTGGCATTGGTGCAGGCACCGACTGTGACTTCGAAAACCACGAACGATGATCTTGCGGCCTGTTTTTCGCATTGGCCCAATCTGCACGCGGTGGCCTTGCTGGACCAGGAGAAGCCCGTTGCCCTGATCAACCGCGCGCAGTTCATGAACGAGTACAGCAAGCTTTACTACCGCGAGGTTTGGGGGCGCAAGTCGTGTGAAATTCACGCCAACTTTCAGCCCCGCTTGATCGAACGCGAACATTGCGTGGACGAGTTGGTTGGCATTTTGACTTCCCAGGACCAGCGCTACTTGACTGACGGCTTTATCGTGACCGAAAACGGCCGCTACGTTGGCCTTGGAACTGGCGACCAGCTGGTACGATCAGTCACCGAGACGCGCATTGAGGCGGCGCGCCACGCCAACCCGTTGACTTTTTTGCCAGGGAATATCCCTATCAGCCAGCATATGGAGCGGCTGATCCGCAAACAGGTGCGCTTTGTAGCCTGCTACGCGGATCTGAACAATTTCAAACCGTTCAATGACTACTATGGCTACTGGCGTGGCGACGAAATGTTGCGATTGCTGGCACGCCTTGCCATGCTGCAATGCGACTCTCAGCGCGACTTTTTAGGGCATGTTGGGGGTGACGACTTCATCCTCCTGTTTCAAAGCTCCGACTGGCGCGCACGCAGTGAAAGACTGGTGGAGGATTTCAACACCCAGGCACGCGGCCTTTTTGATGAGGCTGCGCGCCTGGCAGGAGGTATCGAGGCGGAAGACCGTCATGGCATTCCCCGCTTTTTCCCGTGCACCACCGTGTCCATTGGCGCAGTGGCGATCGACGGTAGTCGTGTTTCGCGTGCGGAAGATGTTGCCAACCTTGCAGCTTTGGCTAAGCACGATGCCAAACGGGCGGGCGCGGGCCTCTTTGAGCGCCGCAGCTTATAACCGCTGCTAATTCAGTATTGATATACACCGCGTCCCGTCTTGCGCCCCAGTCGCCCCGCAGCCACCATTTCCCGCAGGAGCGGGCAGGGGCGGTATTTGCTATCACCAAACTCGCTCAAATAGACCTCCATCACGGCCAGACAAACGTCCAGGCCAACCATGTCGGCCAGCGCCAATGGTCCAATGGGCTGGTTGCAACCCAGCTTCATGCCGGCATCAATGTCCTCGGCCGTTGCCAACCCTTCCGATAGCACAAATAGTGCCTCGTTGATCATGGGGACCAGAATACGGTTGACCACAAAACCCGGCGCGTTCTTCACCGTGATGGGCGTTTTCCCCAGGGTTATTGCCATGGCGTGAACGGCATCGTGGGTGGCGTCGCTGGTCTGCAGACCGCGAATGATTTCTACCAGCGCCATCATGGGCACCGGGTTGAAAAAGTGCATGCCAATAAAACGGTCAGGCCGGCTGGTGACTGCAGCCAGTTTGGTGATGGAGATCGACGACGTATTCGACGCCACAATGACATCGGCGGGCGCTATAGCGTCGATCTGCTTGAGGATCTTGATCTTGAGGTCCTGGTTTTCGGTAGCCGCCTCAATCACCAGTTGGGCAAGCTTCAAATCCTCATAGCTGGTGCTGCCCTTGATGCGGGCCAGCGCTGCGTCGCGGTCGGCAACGGTGATTTTTTCCTTTTTCAGCAATCGCTCCAGGCTGCCGCTTACCGTCGCAATGCCCTTGGCTACTGCAGCATCCGAGATGTCGACCATGACGACTTGGATGCCCGATGTGGCGCAGGCCTGCGCAATGCCGTTGCCCATGGTGCCTGCTCCGATGATGCCGACGGTGGTGATGTTCATGATGTGCTAACTCCTATCAATAAAAAAAGTGAATGTGTCGATTGTGAGCGTTCAACTGCTGGGCAGTCGCAGTGTGAAGCATGTCATTGCCTCAGCTGAAGTCACCTCAATGCTACCCTTGTGTGCCATCACGATCGCCTGGGTAATGGCAAGGCCCAGACCGGTGCCTTCTCCGCTGGCGCTGTTGCGGGCGGGGTTGGCCCGGTAGAAACGTTCAAACAAATGTGGCAGATGTGCGGGTGCGACTGTGTCGCCCGGGTTTTGTACCCGCAGTTCAGCCATGGCGTCGTATTGCGCAAGCGTCACCTTGACGGTGCCGCCTGTCGCGGTGTAGCGCAGGGCATTGGAAATCAGGTTGCTCAACGCACGGCGCAGCATCAGGCGGTCCCCACTGGTGTGCGCCTGGCCCTGCAATTGCAGGTTGACGCCACGTTCCTCTGCCAGCGCTTCATAGAAGTCAAACAGGTCGCGCACCTCCTGTGCCAAGTCGACCAGCTCGTTATGCAGCAGCGGCTGTGCGCAGGCTAGTGCGTTGTCCGCCTTGGCAAGGAATAGCATATCGGCGATCATCCGAGCCAGGCGCTCAAATTCCTCGGCGTTCGACTCCAGAATTTCTCGATAACTGGATGCTTCGCGCGCTTGAGACAAAGAGACCTGGGTTTGCGTCATCAGGTTACTAACGGGTGTGCGCAGTTCGTGGGCAATGTCCGATGAAAAATCCGACAAACGCCGAAATGCCTCCTCGAGGCGCGCCAGCATGTCGTTGAGTGTGTTGGCCAGGTCCGCTAGCTCCGCCGGTACCGCATCGGTGGGCAGGCGCTGGTCCAGCGTTTGGGCGTTTACCTTTGCAGCGCGCGCGCGCATGTCCTTGAGCGGTGCCAGACCCCGGCTGGCCGAAAACCAACCCAACAGTCCCGTGGCCAGGGCCGCGCTGCCCACAAACACCCACAGGGTATGCAGCAGGGTGTTCATAAAAACCTGATGGTGTGCGATGTCAACCGCTACTGCAACCTGCAGGGGCGCGGCGTTGGGAATGCCGGTGGGTATCGATGCGACCAGGCCCCTGTAGCTGTGTCCACCCTGTGACCATTGCAGCAGCGTTTGCGACTCTGTGGCGACGGATGGTGTGCGGATTGCGGCAAGCCAATCGCCGGAAAATTCCCCGTTTGGTGCGGCCAGCACCAATTGCCGGTCCGGTCCGGCAATTTGCATCAGCAGGTCATGGTGACCGGCGGTTTCAACTCCGAGTTGCGATGGCAGCCCACGCAGGTCAGCTTCGGAGTTAACCCTTGCCACGGCATGGTGCGCCATCACAAGTTTGGCTTGCAGGGTTTCCCGATCAAGGTCTTCAAAGTGGTGCTCGATGGATGCGCCAATGAGCCACCCTAATGCCAACAGCACCACACTGGAGCCCGCTGCAAACAAAAGCGTGAGTCTTGCAGTGAGCGTTAGCTGTGCCAGCGGACCCGTGCGTCGCTGAGGCAGGATAGGGTGGGGTGGGGCCATCTGCACATTTTGCCCTTATCCTGGTCAGGTTATACGCCGTCGGGCGCCTCCAGCACATAGCCCATGCCGCGTGCGGTGCGTATGAGGCGCGGCTCATACGGGTCGTCAACCTTGGCGCGCAAGCGACGAATGGCGACATCGATCACGTTGGTGTCGCTGTCAAAGTTCATATCCCAGACCTGCGATGCAATCATGGAGCGCGGCAATACTTCGCCCTGTCGACGAAGCAACAGTTCCAGCAGAGCAAATTCTTTGGCGGTCAGTTCAATACGGGTTCCGGCTCGGGTGACCCGGCGGCGCAGCAGGTCCAGTTCCAGGTCAGCGACATGCAATACCGTGGCTTCGATGCTGGTTTTCCCCCGCCGCAGCAGCGTGCGCACGCGTGCCAGAAGCTCCGAAAACGCGAATGGCTTGACCAGGTAGTCGTCCGCACCCAGCTCAAGTCCTTTTACCCGGTCGTCGATTTGGTCGCGCGCGGTCAAAAATAGCACCGGCATGTCGCGTCCGCACTGGCGTAAGCGCTCCAGTACTTGCCAGCCGTTGAGGCCAGGCAGCATCACGTCCAGCACCAGCAATTCAAAGTCGCCGGTCACAGCGAGATGAAGGCCGTCCACACCGTTGGAGGCCAGTTCAGTGATGAAACCTGATTCGGTCAGGCCTTGGCGCAAGTAGTCGCCCGTCTTGTGCTCGTCTTCCACGATCAGGATTTTCATGGTGTCGATAATACCGATTATGGGTTTTATCTCTGGTATTTTTGAGGAAATAAGCCTCTAGCCCCCTAGAAGTATGCGTGGTACGCTATATAAATGATAGTGACTTATTCGTTGGTCGTTTTCAAGTTCTGGCTAAATGGGGTCGTTCCAGTGCCGTATAGTGAGCTTACTGAAGCAATAGAGGGATGTGAATCAATGAGAATCTTCAATCGCGTTCTTTTTAGTCTGGTGTATTTGATGGCGGCTTGGCCTGTGTTCGCTGCGGATTTTTATTGGAGCTGCACCACCTCGGTTGGCACCCGTTACGCCGATGCAACACAGTGCGACAAAGGCGATACGGCGGTTAAAGTCCTGAAGGACGGTATTGCGCCTGCAGCATCCGCTGAATCTGGCGCCAAGGGCGTGAGTACCGACCACAGATCGATCGCAGGGTCCAGTCTGCGGGGGACTGGCGCACCCTTAGCGGCTGTTTGTCCGACCGATCCGGCCGTGTGCGCGCGACCTGATTACGACGTGAGCGAGGGTACGCCGCGAGCCCAGGCCATCACGCGCTTTATGCGGCAGAAGGAATGCGAGTTTCTACAACGGTTCCCGGGACGCTGCACACAATCCATCCAGAAAATGGGTCCGCGATGATGCGTTGCCATTTGGGAATTAGGGTGTTGGCTGTCGCAGCCTGCGTTGTGGCATTGAGTCGCATCGCTTTCGCAGAATCCGCCACACCGGAGTTGGCAGCAAGCGCCGATGGAAGGTTTCTCGCCAAGGTCATTGAGCAGCCCCATTCCCTGGTAGTCATGGATGCACGTTTGAGTGTCCTCAAGGTTCTGCCGCTGATGGACAAGAACGGGAAGGCCGCCTCGCGCGTGGCCGCGATCCATGACGCGCCGAAGCGCAAGAGTTTCATAGTGGCCTTGCGAGATGTGCCCGAAGTTTGGGAAGTGAGCTACGACCCAACCGCGGAAGACATTGCGGTGGGCATGGTGCACGACTTTCAATATAAGGAGGGGGCCTTTATACCTGGCTACCTGAACCCGCGCCGCACGTACCTGTCCGAGCCTTTGCTCGGCTTTTCGTTTTCTCCAAATTTCTCGGAGTTGATCGGCACCATCGGCCAGACGGGCAAGCGTGTACTGGTCAATTTGGATGTGCGGCGCAAAATTGCCGACCTGGATTAGGCCGATACGTGGTGCGTGCTATCGTATTCATTGATACATCAATTTTGCGAAAGAGCTAACGCATGAAACATCTTAGTGGCGTGGACTCCGCCTTTCTGCATCTCGAATCTCCCGAAATGCCCATGCATATTGGCTCCCTCAACGTGGTTGACCTGCCCGAAGGCTATGCCGGGGATTTTTTCGAGGACACCAAGGCGCACATCCAGCAGCGCATGCACCTGGCTGATGTATTTACTCGCAAGCTGATGCTGATGCCACTGGATATTTCGAATCCGGTGTGGGTCGAAGATGAAGACATCGACCTGGACTACCACGTGCGCCATGTCACGTTGCCAAAGCCCGGCACTAACCGGCAATTGCAACAGTATGTGGCGCGCCTTCACTCCAGTCTTTTGGACCGTAGTCGTCCACTGTGGGAGTTTTTTGTTATCGACGGGCTCAAGAGTGGACAGGTGGCTCTGTACTGCAAAGTGCATCATGCGGGCCTGGATGGCCAGGCTGGTGTGGCAGTGGCCAAAGCCATTTTTGATCTGGAACCAACAGGGCGTGTCATCAAGGCACCGCGCCAGCGCGGTCGGCGGGATTACTACCAGTTGGGCATTGCCGAATTGTTGGGTGCTGCAGTACGCAACACGGTGAACCAGTCGGTCGGGTTGGTGAAGTCGTTGCCGCTGATAGCCCGGTCGGCCAAGACTGCTCTGGTACCGGCCAAAGGTGTGGACGGAAAGCGCGACTGGTCACTTCCGAAGGACTTCAAGATTTTTGCGCCCCGCACATCCCTGAACGTGGCCATTACCAATCAGCGGACGTTTGCCGGACGCACGGTACCGCTGTCCGAGGTAAAACAGATCGCCCGGGCGCTGGGTGTTTCGCTCAATGACGTGGTGATGGCCACCACCGCTGGTGCCTTGCGCGCGTACCTGAAGGACAACAACGAGTTACCCGACAAACCGCTGTGTGCAGCTGTTCCGGTGAGTCTGCGCCAGGAAGGTGACATGACCGCCAATAACCAGGTCACCATGGTCACCATGAACCTGGCAACCGACATCAAGGACCCGTTACAGCGCCTGCACAAAATCCACGAATCGTCAGCCAATACCAAGGTCATGATGGGGCGTTTCAAGAATGCCATTCCGATGGATTTTCCGCTGCCAGCAGCGCCTTGGCTGATGTCGGCACTGGCCTCGCTGTTCAGTCGCTCGCGCCTGGCCAATGTGATGCCGCCTTTGGCTAACCTGATCATTTCCAATGTGGCAGGCATTCCGGTGCAGTTGTACTTTGCCGGCGCCAAGGTCGTGAGTTACTACCCGGTGTCCATCCCCTCCCACAGTATGGCATTGAACGTGACGGTTCAAAGCTACAACGGACGCCTGGACTACGGCCTGATTGCCTGTCGTCGTGCCTTGCCCGATGTGAACGACTTGGCCGACGCGCTGCTTGCAGAACACCGTACGCTGATGGAGTTGGCACAGTCCCAATCCGTGGCAGCCGAGCAAATCGCCGCACCGGTTTCCCATTTGCCAAAACCAACGCCCGCCAAAGCGGTCGCCAATCCGTCTGCGCGCAAGCGTGCCAAGCGTGTTGCTGTGGCAGCGTAGACCTGCGGTATTGAACTGTAGCGGTCGGGTGGCGACCATGCTTATGCAGTGACAATTGCCGCAGAGAAAAGTTTGTGCACGAACCCAAGTTGCCTATGAAACCCACTGTATTGCACCGTATCCGTGTTTTGGGGTCGGTGGCCACTTCGAGCCTTGCCGCGTGGAGGGGAACCAGCGTTGTTAAAGCGGCCATTCAGCCCCCCCAATTGCTCAAACTCTACGACATGGAGGGCAGCCCCCACTGTCGCAGCGTGCGCGAAGCGCTCACCGCGCTGGGGCTCGATGTGCAGATTTTGCCCTGTCCACAAGGAGGAACCCGCTTTCGTGCTCAGGCTAAGCGATTGGGCGGCAAGACCCAGTTTCCATTCTTGAGTGATCCCAATACGACGACGATGCTGTATGAATCGGGTGCAATTGTTGACTATTTGTTTCGAACCTACGGCGATCAGGATACGCCGACTGCCTATCGCATCGGCCGCTTGCGTCCGCTTTTGAGCGGTTTGGCCTCGGCGGCACGTGGTTTGCGTGGCATTCGGGTGCGACCCGCTAAGCGAGCGGTCAGACTGCTGGAACTGTGGAGCTTTGAGTCCAGCCCTTATAGTCGCCTGGTGCGTGAATACCTCACGGAATTGGAGTTGCCATATGTGTTGCATAACATTGGCAAGGAGCAGTTCGCCGACATGGGGCCAGCGGCCATGCGAATCAAACCCGGCCCATATAAGCCGCGTGCAGGCGGGCGGCGCGAAAAATTACTGGCACAAAAAGGGAGGGTACAGGTGCCCTACCTTGAGGACCCCAACACCGGAGTCCAGCTGTATGAGTCATCGACCATCATCGATTACCTGGAGTCCCAGTACGCGCTGGCGGATTAAACCCTCTGCCATACTTGCAGCACCTTCCTAGTTACATTGGTGGTTTGGGGGTGCCGGTGACCTAACAGCCGACAAGGTCCAGTGTCCATGGCGTTTTTTGCCAGGCCTGAACTTCTTCGCGCAACAGGTGGGCCGATTGGGGGTAAGCCTCGGCCCAACCGGCGCGGCACTGCAATTGCATGCTGCGCCCTTGCGCATCCGTACGGGTGAGCGTTATGCCTGTCAAATCCGGATCACGGCGGGCGTGGCTCAAAATGACGGCCAGGCGCAAAGCGAGCAACTGCGGCACCAGATTGGTTTCTTCCAGCGCGGTTTCGACTTTGCGAAGTTTGCCCCGGTGTCCAAGCACCAGGAGGCTCAAGCGGTGCATCTCGGACAGCGAAAAGCCCATGGCGTCTGCGTTGTCCAGGATGTACGCGCCATGCTTGTGATAGTCGCTGTGCGAAATGTGGCTGCCAATCTCATGCAGTTGCGCGGCCCACTTCAGCTTTTGCAAAGGACGACCGTCGTGTGCAGACCCGGCCATTTCAGCCGTGGCTAGTAGTTGACCGAACAACTGCGTGGCAACCTTCCCCACGCGTTCCCCATGGGTTGCATCGACTCCAAATTTGCTGGCCAGGCGCTGGACAGTCTTACCTCGCAAATCGTCGTCGTTGCTGTTGGATGCACCTATCAAGTCGCAGATCAGGCCGTGGCGCAAACCACCAGCAGCCTGATGCAGCGTTTTGACACCCAACAGGCTGAAAATGGCGCGCACAATACTGACGCCTCCGCCGATGATGACCTTGCGGTCTTCGCGCATGCCGGGCAGCTTCAGGCGATCAGCGCTTTGTGCAAGGATGAGTTTGTCCATCAACCAGTCAAGGCTCTCCTGTGTGACGCTGCCGACTGGCCATCCACAGGCAACCAACACATCAGCAATAGCGCTGACCGTTCCGGCCGAGCCGTAGGCTGCATCCCACAGACTGGGGTGGTAGGCGTCAAACGCCTCATCCAACACGGCTTTGGCCGCAATCTCTGCAATAGCGAAAGATTTTTTGGTGAACTGCCCATCGGGAAAGTACCGGTTGGACCAGGCAATACTGCCCACCCGGAAGGACTCCATAACCATGGGCGTTTGCCCTTTGCCCAAAATAAGTTCGGTGGAGCGACCGCCAATGTCAATGACTACGCGCCGCTCGTCAGACTGTGGCAGCATTTGCGCCACACCCTGGTAGATCAGCCGTGCTTCCTCGCGGCCCGAGATGACGTTGATGGGAAAGCCCAAAATAGTATTGGCGCGTTGTAAAAAAGCGTCGCGGTTGCGCGCCTCGCGCAGGGTTTGCGTGGCGACAGCCCGCACTTCACCGGGCTGAAACCCTGCCAGGCGCTCACCAAATCGGGCCAGACAATCCCAGCCGTTTTGCATGGCCGCAGTCGTCAGGTTCCGATTTTCATCCAGGCCTGCCCCTTGGCGGACGGTTTCTTTGAGGTATTCAGTGCGTTGAAATACGCCGTGTTCGGCGCGTCCAATTTCCAGACGAAAGCTGTTGGATCCCAAATCCACAGCGGCCAGGCGAGTTCCCATGGGTATTGGTTCTTTTGTTCTAGATGATGGAGGTATCGCCAGAGCATAGCACCGGCTGTTTGTCGTCCGCCGGGTCAGTGGGCGTTGGGTCAACCGACCAGGCGGCCATCAGCCGCAACCATGCTTTGTGTGACGTAGGCGGTGCCCTGGCCTTTGGCGTCCGGACTTATGCGAAAACCACCCAAATCTATCGGATTACGCCGCGCGAAGGCCTGAAGTGCGGCGCTGCGCGTCACCGGGCCATCTATGCTTTGCAACACTTCATAGGTATACCGTGCAGATACATATCCGGCCAAACTCAAAGGAGTTGGCGGTTCGTCAAAATGTCGGCTCAGCGCACTGCGGTATGCCCTGACAACTGGGAGGCTTGAGTTGACCATGGGCACGACCTGTGTCGCTATCATGGGGGTGAATCGCGATGCGCCCAGTTGCTGAATGCTTTGCAGGTTGACGTCGGACATGGCAATCAGGTAGCGCTGGGCGGCTTGCTTTTCTACGCCTTGTGCGAAACGGACCATCTCCGGTGTGCCACCCACAAACAACAGTACCCGGGGGCTATTGTGCGTGAGGGTTTGGGCCAGGTCCAGCAAATCGCCGTCGGTGTAATAGGGCGTGATCGCGAGTTTCAATGCCCGGGAGATTTGTTCCAGGTCCGCCCGATAGGCTGCGTACTCTGCCGCTGAACCATAGACAGCGCCCACCTGGGTGATTCCCATAGCGGACAGCGATTTGATGGCATGGGCTATTTGTTCCTGGCGGGAGGCAAAAATGGGGAAGGTACTTGACGATGCGGCGGCATCCACGTTTTGCAACCACGGCGCGACATGGGGCATATCCGGAACGTCACGACGCAGGAGGCTCGTCAGTTGGGAGGCGGCTCGGTCCCCCGCGGTGCCAAACACTGCAACGCAATGGGGCTCGGCTTTCAGACTGTCTACGGCCGTTCGCAGACTGGCAGCAGTGCCATCAACCTCCATTACCAGATGCTTGACGGGTGCCCCCTGAACTCCACCTTTCGCGTTGATTTCTTGCCACGCAGTGCGCGAGCCGACCAGAAAGTCTTTGGAGACATCAAGCTGACTGGTCGACATATCGACGACTTGCGCGATTGTCAGGGTGCGAGCGTTTCCAGTGCTCTTGGACGCCTGTGCCCAAACCGGCATTGCGCCAACCATGGATGCACTCATCAGGGTGCGGAATGACCGTCGTCGGCCAGGATTGTGTGGGTTGGTCATGAATCGGTCTCGCACCAGGACACGCTACTTACTTCTTGGGTGGCATCAGCACTGTGTCGACGGTGTGGATGACGCCGTTGGTCGCAACCAGATCGGGAGTCACAACCGCTGCACTTTCGATCGTGACGAAATCGCCTGCCTTCGACAATGCGACGTTTGCGCCGTTGACCGTCTTTGCATTGCTGTTTTTCACGTCTGCCGCCATGGTCTTTCCAGGGACGACGTGGTAGGTCAATACTTCCTTCAGTTTTTCTGGATGTTTGGCCAAGTCAGCCATAGCAGCGGAGGGTACCGCCTTGAAAGCCTCATTGGTCGGAGCAAACACGGTGAATGGGCCGCCGGACTTCAGGGTGTCCGTGAGTCCTGCTTGAATCACTAGGGTGTTCAGTGTGCTCAATGCGGGATTGGACGCAATGGCGTCTGCCAGATTGACGGGGCCGGACGGTGTCGCGCATCCGGCCAATGCCAGGGCAAGGCCAGCCACCAAAGTGCTGCGGCGGGTAAGGGTAGAGACAATGAACAGTGTCATGGTGTATTCCGTCTGGTTGGTTTGAAAGTGCCAAGCGTAAAAACCTCGTGTGACAGCTATGTGACAAACTCATGAATGTTTGATCCCGCGGATGTCAATGCGCTGTTCAAGTCAAATATTTATTTTTGTCACAGACTTGTCACATAACTTTCTTAAAGTCCAACTATTCCTCAATCAACCGAATAAAAGGTTACCCCATGCGAATCACTTTTAAACTCCCGCTCTTGTCCCTGGCTGTAGCTTCTACCATGTGTTTTGCTGGCGCAGTCTGCGCCCAGGAGGTGACCGGAGCGGGTGCAACTTTTCCAGCTCCTGTTTACGCAAAATGGGCTTCGGAGTACAACAAGGCGACTGGTGTCAAGGTGAATTACCAGTCAATCGGTTCGGGCGGTGGCATCAAGCAGATTGATTCCAAAACAGTGGATTTTGGTGCGTCAGACATGCCTTTGACAGACGAAGTGCTGAAGACCAAGGGCCAGATGCAGTTCCCTACCGTGATGGGTGGCGTGGTCCCCGTGATTAACGTCAAGGGTATCGAACCCGGCCAGCTTAAATTGACTGGGCAGTTGCTGGGCGACATATTTCTGGGCAAGGTTGCCCGCTGGAATGACCCCGCCATCAAGGCTCTGAATCCAACGCTGGCGCTGCCGGATGCGGCGATTGCCCAGGTTCGCCGCGCTGACGGTTCTGGCACCACGTTCATTTTTACCAACTATCTGAGCAAGGTTAACGCCGAGTGGAAGTCCAAGGTAGGCGAGGGCACGGCTGTGAACTGGCCAGTTGGCGCCGGTGGCAAGGGCAATGAAGGTGTTGCTGCATTTGTGGGTCGTTTGCCGAACTCCATGGGGTATGTGGAGTACTCCTATGTCAAGCAGAACAAGCTGAACTACGCCACGGTGCAAAACGCTGCCGGCAATTTTGTCAAGCCTGAAGATGACAGCTTCAAGGCTGCTGCTGTAGGTGCTGATTGGGCCAAGTCGTTCTACCAGATTCTGACCAACCAGCCAGGCAAGGATGCATGGCCTATTTCCGGCGCCACGTTTATCCTGATGCACACGAAGCAGGACAAGCCGGCGAATGCCACTGAAGTGCTGAAGTTCTTCAGTTGGGCGTACAAAAATGGTGACAAAACCGCTGCGGATCTGGACTATGTGCCCATGCCCAAGCCTGTGATTGCTGCAATCGAAAAATCCTGGGGCGAGATTAAGGACAACGCAGGTAAGCCAGTGGCGTTCAAGTAAGCTGCCAAGCAATCAATACGGGTCTGTACGGAAAGTCAAACATGTCATCTACACTGGCTAACGGCGACTTTTCGTCCAAACCACTTGCGACCCAGTCGGTTCGCGCAATGATTCAACCTCCACCCGTCAAAAAGGCCCGGTCTGGGCCCATGGCTGACCGCATTTTTGGCTGGTTGGCCAAAGGTGCGGCATTGTTTACTCTGGGAATGCTCATTGCTATCCTGGCTTCGCTCACCATAAGTGCCTGGCCCGCGATTGACAAATACGGGTTGAGCTTCCTGAGCAACACGACATGGGACCCCGTCAAAGAAGAGTTTGGCGGTTTGGTCATGATCTACGGGACGCTGGCTACTTCTTTCATTGCCCTGTTGATTGCGGTTCCAGTCAGTTTTGGTATTGCACTGTTCTTGACTGAGCTGTCACCGACTTGGCTAAAGCGTCCGTTGGGTACTGCAATTGAGTTGCTGGCAGCTGTTCCTTCTATCGTCTATGGTATGTGGGGTCTGTTGATTTTCGGGCCGGTGCTGGCGACCTATGTACAGCAACCGCTCCAAACTGCATTTGCAGGCGTTCCCTATTTGGGTGCCTTTGTGTCCGGCCCACCGGTTGGCATCGGCATTTTGTCGGCCGGCATTATCTTGGCAATCATGATCATTCCGTTCATCGCGGCAGTGATGCGCGACGTGTTTGAAGTGACGCCACCTTTGCTTAAAGAATCCGCCTATGGACTTGGTGCCACAACGTGGGAAGTTGTTACCAAGGTGGTTCTGCCTTATACGAAAACTGGGGTCATCGGTGGCATCATGCTGGGACTGGGTCGCGCTATCGGCGAGACCATGGCGGTAACTTTTGTCATCGGCAACTTTAATCAGCTCGATTCCTTGAGCCTGTTCCAGGCCGCCAATAGCATTACCTCAGCCTTGGCCAATGAGTTTGCCGAGGCTGGTGAGGGTCTTCACCAGGCGTCGTTGATGTACCTTGGGTTGGTTTTATTCTTTATTACGTTTGTGATCTTGTCGCTGTCCAAGTTGCTGTTGGCACAGCTGCGCAAGGGCGAAGGAGCCAAAACATGAGTGCCACTGCTTACGAATTGCGCGCGGCCAAGTTCGCCTCCCGCAAGCGCATCAACCAATTGGCAACCGGCATGGCGCTGGCTGCCATGGCATTCGGTTTGTTTTGGCTCTTCTGGATTTTGTGGGAAACGATTTTGCTGGGTATTGACGGTCTGTCCGTCGCTACGTTCACCCAGATGACTCCGCCGCCCAATGACGAAGGCGGTTTGGCAAATGCCATTTATGGTTCATTTCTGATGGTGATGTTGGCAACTGGGCTGGGCACTCCTATTGGCGTAATGGCTGGCATCTATCTTGCGGAGTTCGACACAAAGAGCTGGCTTGCGTCCACTACCCGTTTCGTCAACGACATCTTGTTGTCTGCGCCGTCCATAGTGATTGGCTTGTTTGTTTATGCGGTCGTAGTCTCGCGATTCAAGTCATTTTCAGGTTATGCCGGTGTCGTCGCGTTGTCACTGCTGGTCATTCCGGTCGTGATTCGCACGACCGAGAATATGCTGCAACTGGTTCCGCCCGGCTTGCGAGAAGCTGCCTATGCGCTCGGTGCACCGAAGTGGAAAGTCATTTTGAGCATCACGCTCAAAGCTGCAAGAGCCGGTGTCATCACCGGGGTGCTACTGGCCGTGGCCCGCATCGCGGGTGAGACAGCGCCATTGCTATTTACCGCCTTGAGCAACCAGTTCTGGACCTCCTCGTTAAGCGAACCCATGGCCAGCCTGCCGGTTACGATTTTCAAGTTCGCCATGAGTCCCTACGAAAATTGGCAAAAACTGGCTTGGGCCGGTGTATTCATCATTACCGCAGCAGTGTTGGGTCTGAATATTTTGGCCCGGGTGTTGACCCGTACAAAAATTTGAGCCCGCTTGTCACTCCTATCCTGAACAATATCTCATGCTGAATACTTCTACGACTCCTTCAAAGACCAAGATCGCAGTCAAGGATCTGAATTTTTACTATGGCAAGTTCCATGCGCTCAAAGGGATCAATCTGGAGATTCCCGAGAACAAGGTGACTGCATTTATTGGTCCTTCTGGCTGCGGCAAGTCCACTCTGCTTCGTGTCTTTAACCGGATGTTCGAGCTGTATCCCGAGCAGCGGGCCGAGGGCCAGATCATTCTTGATGGCGAGAATCTTCTTCAGAGCAAGGAAGACGTTGCATTGCTGCGTGCCAAGGTGGGTATGGTGTTTCAGAAGCCCACGCCGTTTCCAATGTCCATTTTTGACAATATCGCTTTTGGTGTAAAGCTGTTTGAGTCCCTCAATACAACGGATATGGAAGAGCGGGTTGAATGGGCTTTGCGAAAATCTGCGCTGTGGACTGAGGTCAAAGACAAATTGCATCAGAGCGGCTCCAGCCTCTCGGGTGGGCAGCAGCAGCGCTTGTGCATTGCGCGCGGCATTGCCATCAAACCCGAAGTGCTGCTGCTTGATGAGCCATGCTCGGCACTGGACCCGATTTCGACGGCCAAGGTAGAAGAGCTGATTGTGGAGCTCAAGAGCGATTACACAGTGGTTATTGTGACCCACAATATGCAGCAAGCTGCGCGCTGTAGTGACTACACAGCCTACATGTACTTGGGTGACTTGGTTGAATTTGGCGCGACGGAACAGATGTTCTTCAAGCCCACACGCAAGGAAACTGAAGACTACATTACCGGCCGGTTTGGATAGAAAGAAAATATGTCAGACAAACACTTATCAACGCAGTTCGACAGCGAACTGACCACCGTTTCATCCCAGGTTATGGAGCTCGGTGGGCTGGTCGAGTCCCAGATTCGTCGGGCCATTTACGCGCTATCCCAATTCAGCGTGGAGGTCGCCAATGAGGTTACCGCTAATGAGGCCAGGGTGAATGCGATGGAAGTCGAGATTGATCGAGACCTCTCCTCCATCATTGCACGCCGCCAACCTACGGCGCGCGATCTGCGTCTGTTGATTGCCATTTCCAAAACCACAGCAAATCTGGAGCGTGTTGGCGATGAAGCGGAAAAAATTGCACGCATGGTGCGTTCCATCATTCAGAGTGGTTCGCCCCGGTCGCTGCCATCCCTCGAGTTACGCGTGGCAGCCGACTTGGCATCCGGCTTGTTAAACAAGGCACTGGATGCTTTTGCGCGCCTTGACGTGACCGCGGCAGTTGCTATTCTGAAAGAGGACAACCTCATCGATGCCGAATTTGATGGTTTTGTGCGCAAGCTCATCACTTACATGATGGAAGACCCGCGCATGATCTCGCCGAGCCTGGATTTGCTGTTCTTGGCCAAAGCGATCGAGCGCATTGGCGACCATGCCAAGAATATTGCTGAGTTCATTATTTATGTGGTTAAGGGTGAGGATGTCCGCCACACGTCCATGGAACAAATCGAGTCAGTGGTCAAATGAGAAACATGCCATCGGTCCTGGTGGTCGAGGACGAGTCTTCGATCGCTGAACTCATTGCCGTCAATCTGCGGCACAACGGGTTTCGTCCTATATGGGCCATGGACAGTGTCACAGCCCAAAAAGATCTGGATGCAAGTGTGCCTGACCTGATTCTGCTGGATTGGATGCTGCCTGGCGAGAGCGGCTTGACTTTGGCCAAGCGATGGCGCGCTGACCCACGAACACAGGCGGTACCAATCATCATGTTGACCGCACGTGGGGATGAGGCCGACCGCGTTGCCGGGTTAGATGCGGGCGCCGATGACTACATCGCCAAGCCATTTTCGACTAAGGAACTGCTGGCACGCATACGGGCTGTGCTGCGCCGTCGCACGCCAGAGCAGGCCGGCGAGGTGTTAACCATGGGCTCGTTGGTACTGGACCCCACAACACACAGGGTGTCATTTGAAGACCGACCGTTGAAGCTGGGCCCCACCGAGTTTAAGTTGTTGCATTACTTTATGGGGCACGCGGAGCGGGTTCATAGCCGCTCCCAGTTGCTGGATAAAGTTTGGGGCGACCATGTATACATCGAGGAGCGTACTGTGGACGTACATGTCAAGCGCTTGCGTGAATCCATGGCACAGGCTGGAGCCATGGTTGAGACCGTACGGGGTGCTGGTTACCGGTTGACGGTAACCCCTGCACCGGTCGCTGCGGCCATAACGGCAGAAAAGATCGGCCTCTAGCAGGCAATAGCGCGACCCCAATGCTTTGGCGGCTCATTACCCTTGTGCTGTTTCAGGCTTGCGCTGCAGGCCTGGGTTGGCTTGTAGCCAATGATGGTGACCAGTGGATCATCGCGCTGGTTTTTGCTCTGGCGGGGAGCTTCATTTGGTTTGCGATGGATTGCATGCGTGGACTGCGTTTGCTGCGCTGGTTGCGTGAAGGTGCATCGGCAGATTTGTCTTTGGGTAACGGCTTGTGGGGCGAGGCTCATGATCGTGTGCGTCGTATGTTGCGCGCCGGGAGCCTTCTGGCAGTAGAGAGTGACAACCGTTTGGAAGATTTTTTGGCTGCACTGCAGGCATCGCCCAATGGAGTTGTGCTGCTGGACTCTGAAGCGCGCATCGAATGGTTTAATCAGACGGCTGCAGGACACTTTGGATTCGACCCGCAGCGTGACATGCTTCAGCATATCGGGAATTTGGTTCGTGACCCGGGTTTTGCAGCCTATTTGACCGCGCGCAATTTTTTGCATGACATCACGATGCCGGGTCGTGAGAACAATGCGTCCAAACCAGTGAAGTTGTCGGTGCACTTGCACCCTTATGGTGAGGGGCGTGTGCTATTGTTGTCGCGCGATATAACGGCTGTTGAGCAGGCCGAAGCTATGCGCAGAGATTTTGTTGCCAATGTTTCCCATGAAATACGTACGCCGCTGACAGTGTTGGCAGGATTTGTTGAAACCTTGCAGACACTGTCACTGGAAGAGCAAGAGCGCCAGCGCTATCTGGGTTTGATGTCACAGCAAGCCCAGCGTATGCAAACGCTGGTTAGCGATTTGTTGACCCTGTCTCGCCTGGAAGGTAGTCCGTTGCCCTCAATGCATGATTGGGTTTCGGTGGACTTATTGATGCGGCAGTGCGAGCAGGATGCGCATGATCTCTCACGAATTCTGTCTGCCCTTCCGCATGCTCTGGTGTTTACACGTGCGCCTGGATGTGAGATTGCAGGCTCGTCGACGGAAATGCATAGCGCGTTGTCCAATTTGATCAGTAACGCGATTCGCTACACTGCGGGGGGCCGGCGCATCGATGTTGAATTCCGCTTGCGACCTGATGGAGGAGCAGTGTTCCAGGTGCGCGACCAAGGACCTGGTATTGCGCTGGAACATATTCCGCGGTTGACCGAGCGCTTTTATCGAGTGGATCGTAGTCGGTCGCGCGATACGGGTGGGACCGGGTTGGGTTTGGCTATCGTCAAACATGTGTCCCAGCGGCACGGGGCTGAACTTTCCATCGAAAGTGTGCCTGGCAAAGGCTCGGTTTTCTCAATCGGATTCCCGGCCCACCGGGTTCGCCACGCACTGGCTGGACCGACCTCTGTGACCGCTATCAATTCCGTTTGAACAACAGTACCGATTCACCGGCGTTGGTAGGGTGTTGAATGGCGTTTTGCAAGGTCCACACCGTCAGGTTTACACCGCTTGGTACTGTTAGGTTAAATTGATGTTCAACTAGTAGCCAAGGGCAAGTGGGCATGCTTTGCATAGCTTTCAGCTGGATCTTTCCGTAGAACTGAAATGCGGCGATCTGGCCCTGTCCCAATCCTAAGGTTTCTACGCAGCCGGGCACGTTTATCTGCGAGGTGGTGCGTCTGACCAGCGTGGTGTAGCTCTGCGCGTAGTTGAGCAAGGGCATCCAAAGCGTCATGAGCAACAGCCAACTCAGGGCCGCACCACCGGCCGGCAGTACCAGACTCTTCCAGATGGCCGCGCGGTGGCGACCGAC
>JBAWYQ010000011.1:0-39440 GCA_037143475.1 Burkholderiales bacterium
TTCGAAGCCCACCTACCCGAGTTGAAGGCTGCTTTGACCGACTTGGTGAAAACACAACCCTGGACCTATGCCATTGCCCTTTTGCTGGTCTCCAAGTTGGTTAACTCGCAGGCCGCGGCCATCAGCGCCATGGTGCCGGTGGGCTTGGCTATCGGTGTGCCGCCCGGCTACATCGTGGCGTTTGCCGCCGCGTCCTACGGCTACTACATCTTGCCAACCTACCCCAGCGACCTGGCGGCCATTCAGTTTGACCGCTCAGGCACCACCCACATCGGCAAGTACGTCATTAACCACAGCTTCATCGTGCCGGGGTTGATTGGCGTGAGCACCTCCTGCCTGGTGGGGTATCTGCTGGCAGCAGCCACCGGTTTGGTCTGACGGAGACAATCAGGGGTTTTACCAAGCTCTGATGTAATCCATCGTCCTGTCCTCGCTGCTACCGGTCATCCTGCTGATTGCTATTGGTTTTATAGCGTGTCGCGCAGGCTGGATGAGGGCTACATCACTAAAAGACCTTGGTTCTCTGGTGTTTATGGTGCTCACGCCAGCACTATTGTTCCGCACCATGAGTACGGTGCATGTGGAACGGCTGGACTTCAAGCCGGTGGCGGCCTACTTTATCGCTGTCATAGGCCTGTTTCTGGTCATGCTGGCGTGGCGCCGGGCCATGCAGCGCGCCACGGTGCTGGCGCTGGATGCCCTGCGCTACGGCATCATTGCCGATTGGCGCCAACGTCTTCATGTTCTCGCAGCGCTACCAGGTAGCAGAGGATCTGGTCACGGCCAGTGTCGCGGTGTCAACCGCCATGGCACTGGCAGAACGGCTATAGCACGCTCTTCAAACCCGAACCGATGCAAGGGGCCGCTCAACGTAGCGCTCAAACACCATCGAAAGTAAGACGCAGACACACCACGCACCAAAAACCACAAAGATGGCAGCGCCGCCGGATTGCGACCCTAGATGCGCCCACAAAGCATTGGCCAGCATCAAAATGGAGAAATGGGTTAAAAAAAGCGCATACGAACTCCGCGCACCCTTTCTGATCCACCGACTCAACGCAGGCTTGGGAATGGGCCGCGCGCGCTCGACCGCCATGCGGCTTCGCGCAATGCCCAGGCTAATCGCCACCGTTAACGCCACGGCAATGCGCATCCGAAAATCCCACGCCAATGCGGCTCCACCGGCACTGGCCAGACCGACCAGCAACTTGCCTGAATGGCGCGAGTGCCCGGCCCACCAGGCAAAGGCGCCCATGGCGTAGGATCCAAAAAAATACACACCCCAGTTGTCGGTCTCGGGGTGCAGGTTGAAGTAAAAAAGCGATGCCAGCCCTGCGAACGCAACCAGCCACTGTGCCCGCCTTGTGCCCACCCACAGCAAAACGGTCATCAATACAAAGAGCTGGAAATCAATAGCCACATACCAGATGCCGACCGACAAGGGTTCAACCCCCGCCAAACCATAGGTCAAAGTCGCATGCGCCAGCAGTTGCAGCCATCCAGGTGCCGCCGGCACAAAGTCCGCCTGGAGCCACATTCGGGTCAATACACTGCTGGCCATGACCACCAGCAAAGCGGCGCCCAGCGGGAGCACCAGCCGTACAAAGCGTTGCAAAACGATATGCAAAAGCTGCCGGCGCTGCAAGTAGCCGTGGGGCGCCAACGAACTGGCGGCAAAGTACCCGCCAATCACCAAAAACACCTGCACGGCTATACGGGCATAGTCAAAAAACCAATCGCTCAATCGCGGGACAGCCAGATGCAGTGCGTCGGCCAGAGGCCCGTACACCGCAAAGTGATGCAACACAAGCAGATTTGCCGCAACCACCTTGGCCGCATCAATGTGCGTCAGACGGCGCGGCATGGTCGACTAATAAAGTGATGCAACACCATCAATCGGTCAAGGTTTTTTCAAGAAATCGCACCGTGGTGTAGAACTCGAAGTCAGCATTGGCCTTGCGCCGGAAGCCATGCCCTTCGTTATCAGCCAACAGGTACCACACCGGCACGCCGTTCTTGCGCACTGCAGATACGATTTGCTCGGCTTCGGTATACGGCACACGCGGATCATTCTTGCCCTGCACTACGAACAGCGGCACGGTGATGGACGCGGCGTTGTTCAAAGGTGCGATCTTCTCGTGAAAGGCACGCATCTCCGCAATACGCTCATCGCCGTATTCAACGCGTCGCAGATCACGCCGGTAGCTCTCAGTGTTATTCAGAAAGGTCACAAAATTGCTGATGCCCACGACGTCAATCGCCCCCCGGATGAGCGGGCTATAGTCCACCGCCGTGGCCAGGCTCATGTAGCCGCCGTAGCTTCCGCCTGACACCACGATGCGCTTGGAGTCCAACCGGGGGTGACTGGCAACCCAGGACAGAAAGGCGCCACCGTCTTTAACCGAGTCTTTTCGTTTGAAGCCGTTGTCCAAATCCAGATAGGTCTTGCCGTAGCCCATGGAGCCGCGCACATTGGGCATTAGCAGGGCCACACCCATCTCATTCAGAAAATAGTTGTAGCGCCCCATGAAACGCACTGTTGACTGTCCTTCAGGCCCGCCATGGAAGCTCACCATCACGGGTCGCTTGCCCGGAAACTTGACCGCATCTGGCAAGAACAACCAACCGCTGACGGCCAGACCGTCAAAGCTCTTGATTTGAACCAGTTCGGGACTGATGAACGTATCCGGTTTGACGCCAGCAGGCGCACTTGCCACGGTCCAGCGCTCGGTCTTGCCGGTCTTGGCATCCAGGCTGAAGACATCGCCCGGGCTTTGCGGGGAGTTCAACGAAAAGCCCAACGTGGCGTGAAGCGTATCGTGCCACTGCCCACCACCAATAGAGCCTGCAACCACGTCGGGTCGGGCCAGTTCTTTTCCGGTCGCGGTGTCAAATACATGCATCTCGTCGCGGCCATTGTTGTTGGCCACCGCCATCAGTCGCTGGCCGTCTGCGGAGAGACTGAAATTTTCGATATCCCACGGAATATGGCGTGACAACACGGTCAATGTCTTGTCGCCGCGGTCATAGACCGAGAGTTCAGAAAATTCACCTCCCTGATTGGTCGTCAAAAACAGGCGTCGGTTGTCGTGGCTCCATTCAAAGCCGCTGTACCCTGCAGCAGGTGCGCCAACCTTGGGGAGAATCTTTTCTCGCGCGCCGGTCTTGGCATCAATCAGGAATACATCCGAATCATTGGGCGTGCGGTACTGCTGTGCGGCCAAGGTGGCGTCATCATGGCTGAAGCTGAAGCTTCCCCAACCGCCCCCTGGCAGTTCAGCCAAGCGGTTCCTGCTTTCGGGCTTGAGAGGATCCACCAGAGTTAATGTGGTTACAACCTGGGCTCGGGTTCCCCCCTGGGCCGTTTTGTCCAATGGAACGGACTCGATCAGTAACCGGTCACCTTTTTTTGACCACGTGTAGGCACTGCGTTCGTCGGGGTTGGACAAAAGGGTGGACAGCCGTGTTGCCAGGTCCATACGAAACACCTGTGTCGCTTCGTTGCCACCGGCATCACGCCCGTAAACGATGTAGCTTCCATGATGCGGGGCAAACGAGGCAGTGGATACCGGATCGGGAAAATCAGTGATCTGCTCAAGTTTTCCACCCGGTGATTTGAGCCAATAGATTTGTGCAATGTTGGCGCCCTGCTCGCGATGCCGTACCAACATGGAACGCTCCTTCGGGTGCCAGCCCACGAAGCCAAAACCGCGAAACTCCGTGTACAGCGAGACCTTGTCTGCAATGGCCTTGGGAATGGCCGGAATGCCATCGGCCAGTAAATTGGCATTCGGCGTCACCACGTCTTGCGCGAAGGCCGTGGCCACGGCCAGCGCAAACAGTGCGCCCACTATCGTATGTCTCATTCTTCACTCCCAAGGTGGTAAATCAGTGCTGCGAGTTCTGCCAAAACCCTGCCTTTGTGGGGCGTTGGGCGCGTAAAAGCCACTCTGAAGGGTCCAATTAAACCAAACTTTGGTCGAACTTGCTTTCCGTCCACGCCGCTATTCAAGCAGTTTGTCATGCTTATCGACCACCGGTCGCAATGTGGATGCGACTCCGACAACTTCTGCCTACAGTCCACCCCATCACCACACGGAGCCCCACATGACCACACGCCCATTGAACAAACTGTTTGCACTGATGTTGGCTGCGGCACTCTCAGCCACCTGCCTCAGTACCGTCGCTACCGGAATGCAAACTCCAACGGCACCGACCCTGCACAGTATTGAGCTCCCCACCGTTGTCATCGTTGCCCACAAAGCGCCTGCACCACAAGATACCGCGCAAGCCAAGCCTGGGATAAAAGGTAACGCGTAGCCGCCATAATCGCGGGCTCGGCGCTGTGATTTGATACAAATCAAGTGCCATTCCATTTTTCACGGTCCGGCTTTCCCTTCGGAGATTTTTTATGTTGCGCCCCTTGCTCATCGTTGTCGCGCTCGTTACCAGCCTGTCGGCGTGCGACAAGTTTCCCGGTAAAGGGGACAAGAAAGACACCACCACCGCCGCCGTCAAACTGGTAATTGCGCCAGAAGACATCATTAGCGTGCAGACCAGTGCACTGGCTTCCGGGCCCGTGGTCACCGGCTCGATTCAGCCCGAGCGCAAAGCCGACCTGCGGGCCGAGGTATCCGCCGTAGTGCTGCAAGTGCTCAAGGAAAACGGCGACGTGGTCCGACGTGGCGACGTGCTGGTGCGCCTGGACCAGACCTCCATCCGCGACAACCTGAACTCGGCAGAAGACAACGCCCGAAATGCCACCCAGTCGCTGGACCAGGCTGAGCGCAACCTGCAGCGCCTGAAAACGCTGCGCGCTTCGGGCATGACATCCCTGCAAGCGCTGGATGACGCTGAAGTTCGACGCAATGGTGCGACCAGCGAGCTGTCGGCGTCCAACGCGCGCGCCGTCGTGGCACGCCAGCAACTGGAACGTACCGTGGTGCGAGCCCCGTTTGACGGTGTCGTCAGCGACCGCAAAGTTTCGGCCGGTGACACTGCATCTATCGGCAAAGAGTTACTCAAGGTAATTGACCCCACCAGCATGCGGTTTGCAGGCAGAGTATCGGCTGACAAGGTCAGCGTGGTGGCGGTTGGGCAGGCGGTAAGCTTTCGCATCAACGGCTATGGCGGGCAGGAGTTTCGCGGCAAGGTGACCCGGGTAGACCCCAGTGCCAATGACGTGACGCGACAGGTCGAGGTGCTGGTGAGCTTTAACGACTCCAAACAGCCCAGTGTCTCTGGCCTGTACGCGGAAGGAACGATTGAAGCCACCAGCGTGAAGGCCCTCACGTTGCCCGAGTCCGTGCTAGTCAAGGCCGGCGACAAGGCCTCCGTCTGGCGGGTCAAGGGCAACACCCTGAACCTGGTCGATTTGGCTTTGGGTGCTCGCGACCCGCGCACTGGCAATTTTGAGATTCGCAACGGCTTGGCCGAAGGCGACACCATTCTGCGCAACCCCAGTTCCAGCTTCAAGGAAGGGCAGACTGCCGAAATGGTCAGCGCCAAAGCACCAGCATCGGCGCCGGTCACCGCGCAAGGGAAATAGCCATGTTTCTGTCCGACTTCAGTATCAAGCGCCCCACAGCGACCATTGTGTTGATCATTGCGCTGATGGCCATGGGCCTGCTGGCCATGAGCAAGCTGCGCGTCAACCAGAACCCCGACGTGGAAGTGCCGGGTCTGTTTGTAACGATTGCCTATCCCGGTGCCTCGCCCGACACGGTGGAGCGGGAGATCATCAACCGCATTGAAAAATCGTTGCAAAGCATCTCTGGCGTGACGGAGGTGTACTCCAACGCCACAGAGGGTAACGCCCGCTTCGACGTGATTTTTTCATTCAAGAAAAACATGATTGAAGCCTCCGACGAGGTGCGCAACGTGATCTCCAGCGTGCGCTACAAGCTTCCCACCGAGATGCGCGAGCCCGTACTGCGCCGCTACGACCCCTCTGCACAGCCCATCATGAATCTGGCGCTGTCGAGCAGCAAACAGAGCCACGCCCAAATCTCGCGTTTGGCCGAAGACGTCCTGGCCGACAAGCTGCGCGGCATTGCCGGGGTGGCCAATGTCAACATCAACGGTTCCCTCAAACGGGAACTATCGGTCTTGCTGCGCGCCGAGAAGCTGCGTGAGTACAACGTTTCCGTTGGCGACGTGGTGGCGGCACTACGGGCGCAAAACACGAACGCGCCGGTGGGCAAAGTACAGGGCGCACTGGACGAAGAAAGCATTCGCCTGGTCGGGCGCATCGAGTCGCCCCAGGAGTTCCAGAACATTGTGGTCAAACGCTTTGGCGGGCAAATTGTCCGACTGGCCCAAGTAGCCACCATCAGCGACAACTTTGCCGATGTCAACAACTACAGCATCCGTAGCGGCAAGCCCAACATCGGCATGTTTGTCACCCGCTCGCGTGACGCGAGCACCGTCAGTGTGGCTACCGCCATACGCAACATGGTTAAGGACATCAATACCGAATTTGAAAAAGACCACCCCGGCACCAAGCTTGAAATCACCCGTGATGGCGGTGTGGACGCGCAGCGCAGCCTGAACAACGTGATCGAATCCCTGGTGCTGGGCGCTGTGCTGACTATTTTTGTGGTCTATGCGTTTTTGAACTCCTGGCGCTCAACGCTGATTACCGCGCTGAGCCTGCCAACCTCGGTCATTGCAGCGTTCATCGCTGTCTGGCTATGCGGCTTTACGCTGAACTTCATGACGCTGCTGGGACTTTCATTGGCCATCGGCGTCCTCATTGACGACGCTATTGTGGTGCGGGAAAACATCGTGCGCCACATGCAACGCGGATCGGACCGGCGCACCGCATCGCTCGAAGGCACAGCCGAGATTGGGATGGCAGTGGCCGCCACCACCTTCTCCATCATCGCGGTGTTCATACCGGTGGCGTTCATGCCCGGCGTATCGGGCGAGTGGTTCCGTCCCTTCGCCCTGACCGTGACCTGCTCCGTGCTGGTCAGCTTGGGCATCTCGTTTACGCTGGATCCCATGCTGTCGGCCTACTGGGGCGACCCGGTGGGCCACCACAACGCGCCCAAGACGGGGATTAGCGCTGTGCTGGCACGTTTCAACGTGTGGTTTGACCACCAGTCCGACCGCTACGGCAATGTCATTGCCTGGGCCCTGCACCACCGTCGCTGGATGGCGGCCATCGCACTGGCCAGTCTGGTGGCCTCGTTGGTGCTGCAAGTCAAAGTGGGTGGCACCAGCTTTTTGCCCGCCACTGACTCCGGCAACCTGATGATTGATGTGCGCATGCCATCGTCCGCATCGGTCGAATATGCCCGCCTGAAAATGGAGCGCGCTGCCGAACTGGCCCGAACCATTGCAGAGACCAAAGAGACCAACAGCAACATCACCGCCAGCGGGGGCCGCATCTACGTGGACATTGGCAAACGCCATACCCGAAGCCGAACTGCCAAAGAAATTGCGGTTGAACTGCGTGAGAAGGTGAACACGCTGGTAGGCGCTGAGTACGTGGTGCTGGACGACCTGACCAATGGATCGCGCAAGCCCATTCAGATCGATTTCACCGGCCCCGATTCCCGCAAGTTGCTGGAGATCACCAGCGCTTACATGGACAAACTGCGTCTGGTTCCCGGCGCGGTGGACATCGGTCTGTCTCAGCAAGACCCCAAGAAGGAACTACAAATTGAACTCAACCGCGGCCTGGCCAACTCCATGGGCATTTCGGCCAACGATGCGGCACAGTCCCTGCGCGTAGCCTTCGCCGGCATTGAAGTCGGAGACTGGGTTGACCCCACAGGCGAGACGCGTGACGTCGCCGTGCGCCTGCACCCGGACGACCGCGTTAGCAAGGAAAGTATTGAGCGCCTGCCCATCGCTGTATCCGGCACCAATTTGATGGTGCCACTCGAGCAAATCGCCACCATCACCATGGGACGGGGCCCGTCCGGCATTGAACACTCCAACGGCAAGCGCAACATCACCGTATCGGCCAACGCGCAAGGCCGCTCCAATGGAGAGGTAACCGACGACGCCATGAAACTGGCCAAGTCGTTTGACTACCCACCGGGCTATGGCCTCTCATTGGGTGGCGCCGGGCAGGACCAGAAAGAACTGTTTACTGAAATGCTGATCGCGCTGCTCTCGGGCATTGGCCTGATGTACCTGATTCTGGTAATGCAGTTTGGCTCATTCACCGCGCCGCTGGCCGTCATGTTGTCGCTACCGCTGTCATTGATCGGTGTCGTGCTGGCGCTGCTAATCACCCGCAGCACCCTGAACCTGATGAGTTTCATTGGCATCATCATGCTGATGGGCCTGGTCGCCAAGAATGCGATTCTGCTGCTCGACGCGGCGCGCAAGCGCGAAGCTGAGGGTGTCGATCGCGAGGAAGCGCTGATGCACGCCGGGCGCGTGCGCCTGCGCCCCATCCTGATGACAACCTTTGCGCTGATTGCAGGCATGATGCCGGTGGCCATTGGCTTGGGCGAGGGCGGTGAGTTTTACCAACCGCTGGCGGTAGCCATCATCGGCGGTACCATTACCTCGACCCTGCTGACCCTGCTGGTGGTACCCACCTTCTACGACAGCATTGAAATATCGCGCGACCGCATGCTGGCCAAGTTCAAATTGCGGGCAGAACGGAGCAACGGGCTGTTTGCCTTTGTGCTGACCTTTATCGAAGCCATTTTGACCTTGATCGGTTTGCGCATGCTGTACCGTTTTGCGATGCGACTGCTGGGGCGCCGCCAAACCGTGGCGCGAGCAGTAGTGACCTGATAGCTGCTGCGGATAGCAGATGACTTTACGCAGTAGAGGCCAGGTCGGACAAGTTCTCCAGGCGGCTCAACTCACTGTGATCAACCACGCGTTGGACTATTTGGGCTGCATTGTCTGCCAGCAGGCACTGCGTCCAAGCCAGCACCACATCGGCCGCAACCGGGTGCGGTGGAAAGTGAATATGCGACACCACCTGGGCCAACGTGTTGCAGGGCACACCGGCGTTCAGCAACGCGCTGGTGAACCGGGCGGCGGCATCGCCCTTGCGAAACGCGTGAATGTTGGCATTGACGATGCGCTCACCCTTTCGCTCAAACAGGGCGCGAATCTGTTGCTCTATCAGTTCCATTGACAGGGGCAGGTGCATGGCAGCAGCTCCCAGCGCGACAATGTTCTGCGCCTTGATCGTACCGGCCTTTTGCGCCAATCGGGTTGCATCCACCGCTACCAGGCGGGGCGCAGAAAACAGCACCCTGTACACGCCATCCATTGCCGGATACTCCGGCATGTTCAGCATGGGCGTGACGTCACTCACGATCCAACCCTCGGGCTTTAGCAGCTGGGTATAGCGCAGTGCCTCCAGCGGCTCAACCGACAGCAACAGACTGGCGCGGCCCTTGGCAATCAGATCGCTGGCAACAGGCTGGTCCGACATGCGGACAAAGGCCGACACGGCGCCGCCACGCTGCGCCATGCCATGCACTTCAGACTGTTTGACAAACAACCCGGCCTCATGCGCCGCGCGGTCCAGCACCGCCGCGATGGTCAGCACCCCCTGACCGCCAACCCCTGCAATCACCATGTCAAAGTTCATGCAGCTACCACCGCAATATCACGCTTGTGTGCCTTGAGTTCCTTGATCTCCTTGGCGTAGGTCACGCAGGCGCGCCGCGCCACGATCACCGACAGCCCCTGATGGGCCAGCTCTTCGCGGATAGTGGCCACCGTCTGCTGCTTTTTGTGTGCGGTCGGCTCGACAATTCGGATGTGCTTGCGTGGCACACCCAGGCCGGCCACCAGGTCAACCACCTCTTCGTCCGTGGCCATGGTTGGTTGGCCTCCGGTCATGGCAACGATGCTGTTATCCAGAATGAATACTTTGATGTTGCTGTCTTCCCGCGCCGCGTCGAGCAACGGGGCCATGCCTGAGTGGGTAAAAGTGCCATCGCCAATCACACACAATGAAGGATTCATTCCGGCATGCGCAGCGCCAATCGCCATGCCAATTGATGACCCCATACACAAGCACGAATGAATGGCCTGATGCGGCTCCAGGTAACCCAACGAATAACAGCCGATATCACCCATCACCCGAACCCCCGCCCCCAGTTCAGCAATCACTTCCTTGATGGCGATATAGGCATCACTGTGCGGACACTTGTCGCACAAACGTGGTGGGCGTCCCACCAGTACGTCCGACAGGCCTGCCAATTGCAGGGAGGGCTCCACCGTCAATCCAAAACAGGGTTTGATAGCGTCCTGGCTCAGCTCACCGATGCGCGGCAGGTCCCCGGTGAGCTTGCCGCGAATGCGCCGCTCCGTCATCAACCCCAAGGCGCTGATGTATCGCTCGATGAACGGATAACCTTCTTCCACCACAAATACTTCGCTGGAGGCGTCCAGCAACTGGCGGATCTTCTTCACCGGCAACGGGTAAGTGGCAATGCGCAACAGATTGAAGCTGTTCACTGCGTCGCCCAATGCTTCGTTCAGGTAGTTCCAGGCCAGTCCGCTAACGAGAATGCCCTGCTTGCCCGCGCCTTGAATCGTGAGGGCGTTGACGGGATGCGCCTCGCTATAGGCTTGCAGGTCCGTTTGCTTTTCAACAAGCTGCGCATAGGCGCGCCGGGCATTGACCGGAATCAGCGTAAAGCGGGCTGGGTCATCCACATAGCTGGGCTTGTTTTGGGCACGCGGTGGAGCCAATATGACCTGTGCACGGCTATGCGCCAAACGCGTGACCAGACGCAGCAGCACGGGCACCTTGAGTTGCTCGGAGAGCTCAAACGCCTCGCGAGTCATGTCGTAGCACTGCTGCTGGTTGGCAGGCTCCAGGCAGGGCACCATCGCAAAGTCGGCAAAATAGCGCGAATCCTGTTCGTTTTGCGAGCTGTGCATGGACGGGTCATCAGCCACCACAATTACCAGCCCACCGTGAGCACCCGATACGGCCACATTCATGAACGGATCTGCGGCTACATTGAGCCCCACGTGTTTCATGGCTACCAGCGCACGGCAGCCCGCGTAGGACACGCCAACACCTTCTTCCAAAGCTACTTTTTCGTTAGTAGACCAAAACCCTTTGATCGGCAGCCCATGCCTCTTGGCATGGTCTTCAATGGCCTGGTAAATCTCGGTGGAAGGTGTGCCGGGGTAAGCATAGGCGGCGGTGATGCCAGCATCGATGGCGCCGCGGGCGACCGCTTCGTCACCGAGCAAAATCAGTTCAGTCATGGTTGTTCCGTTTCAACGCAGTATGAAAAGACCCCGAGAAGTCCAGGACTTACCGGAGTTTGTTTACAGAATTACATTAGCCTTAGAAGGGAATGTCGTCGTCCATGTCGTCAAAGCCGCTGGCCGGACGCGGTGGCGGTGCCTGTCGTGGCGCTGGTGCCGCCGCCGCACGGGCTGGCGCAGGAGCGGCACGACGGGGTGCGCTGTCATAACTGCCGTCGTCACCGGACGGCTCTCCCATGCCTTCACGGGCACCTAACATCTGCATTTCGTTGGCAATGATATCGGTAGCGTACTTCTCGATACCATCCTTATCGGTGTACTTGCGCGTCTTGATGCGACCTTCCACATAGACCGGGCGTCCCTTTTTCAGGTACTGGCCCACGATTTCAGCCAGCTTGCCAAAAAAGGTGACGCGGTGCCACTCGGTCTCTTCGACCATTTCGCCGGACTTGTTCTTGTATTTGCTGCTTGTGGCAATGGTGATATTGGCCACAGGCTCGCCGCTGGGAAGGTAGCGGATCTCGGGGTCGCGGCCCAGGTTGCCGACCAGAATAACTTTATTGACGGATGCCATGGGATTCCTAATGGGTTGGGGTCAGATGTTGCCGAGTTTATCCGGCCTTGGGCGCGGTGTTCGCGGCGCCGGCACGGGGTGCTTGCATGGGCCATGCCACAACCAGCCAAGCTAGCATGGCCGCGGCACACACGCCAAAAAGGGTTTGCGGGCCATAACCCTTGAGCAGCCACCCACCCAGCGCACCGCCCGTAAAAAACCCAAGTGACTGCAAACTGTTGTACACGCCCAGTGCCGAACCGCGCGCACCCGCAGGTGCCAGACGCGAGGCCATGCTGGGTTGACTGGCTTCTAGAACATTGAAACCGCAAAAAAACACAAACAACATCACGGCCAGCCCGTTAATGGTCGGAACGCCAGTCGCGGTCGCCAACAAGCCCAGCTGAACCAGAGCAATCAAACCGACAGATGACAAAAAAACCGCGCGCAAGTAACCCCGCTTTTCCAGCGGGAACAGCGTCGCGCCCATGACGAAGAAGGAGCCCAATACTGCTGGCAAATACACCCACCAGTGGTGGTCTTTTGACAACCCGGCCTGTACCAGCATCGCAGGCAATGCCACCCACATGGCCAGTTGCACGGCATGTAGCATGAATACACCAAAATTGAGCCGCAACAAGCCCGGTTGGCGCAATACGATGGCAAGGCTGGCACCCAGCTTGGCGGGCAACTCTTCAGCGTGTTTGGCAGGCTCCGGTGGCACCCACCACAGCACCACGGCGATGCCCGACACGGCCAGTACGGCGGTCAGCGCGAACAGGCCACTCAAACCCAGCACGGCATTGAGCAGTGGCGACAACACCAAGGAAATGGCAAACATTAGCCCGATGCTGGCACCTACCATGGCCATGGCTTTGGTGCGCACCACGTCCCGGGTCTGATCCGCCAGCAAGGCGGTCACGGCCGCAGAAATGGCGCCAGCACCTTGCAGCGCTCGACCGGCAACCAGCCACGCCATGGTGGGAGCCAACGCGGCCATCACGCCGCCAGCAGCAAAAATAACCAGACCGATTACCATGACCCGCTTGCGGCCAAAACGGTCCGACGCGACGCCAAACGGAATTTGCAAAAAACCCTGCGTCAGACCGTAAATGCCCATGGCCAAACCGACCAGGGCCGGGTCGTCGCCACCGGGATATTTGCGCGCCTCCAGCGAAAACACCGGCAGCACCAGGAACAGGCCCAGCATGCGAAAGGCAAAGATCAGCGCCAGCGATGCACTGGAGCGGCGCTCTTGCGGCGTCATGGTGGTGGAGGCAGGGGCAAGCCCGGAGTCCGGGGACAGGGTAGAAGTCGAAGACAAGGCGGTTAATCGTGGGCTGGCGAAAAGGACTCCATTGTCGCGCATCCCGACGCACAATTGAAAATCCCCCGCGCCTCGAGAGGCCGGGGGATCAAGCCAAGTTGGCGTTCCGACTATTAGTAGGAGTGGGTCAGCGTCACACCCAGCAACTGGGTTGTCTGCGTTGGGCTGACCATGACGCGGGTGCCATCGGTAAATGTCCACTGCGACCAGGTGTAGTCATCCATCTTGCGCACGTCATACACATAGTCCAGGCGCACCTTGGTCTGTTTGCTCACCGCATAGCCACCGGAAAGGTTCAGACGGTTGATGGAGTAGACCGTGTCCGGCAATACCCCTGCACCAGCAGGCACCGAGCTCCCTGCTGCACTGGGACCGGCAGGGTTAAATGTGATGCCGTACTTGGTAGTGTCTTGCGAATAAAGGTATTTCGCACTCATAGTCCAGCTTGCAACACTTCCGCTCAAGCCCATACCAAACACCTGACCGCTCATGTCAAGGTCCGCCATCCATGGAGTACATGAATTGGTGGCCAGCGTGCCCGTGCAGTTCTGGTCGGCGGTCATCCGCGGTGTGTAGACCTCATTTTGATGCGTCGTGTTCTGGTTACGCGAGTAGTACCCGTTCATCTTCCACTTGTCATTGATCTGGAAAGCGGCATCAATGCCAATCAGGTCGGTCCTGCCATCGGTCATACCCATTTGTGCATTGCCGGATGGAGGCGTAAACGGATAGGCGTCTTTGCCATACTCATAAAAGAATTGCAGCGACAGGGGATCCACTGGGCTCCAGTCCATCATGAGTTTCGCCTTGTCGCGCTTGCGATCTGCGAACTGCAATGGCGCAGCAACACCAGTGGTAGTGGAGAAGGTAACCATTCCAGGTGTTGGTGTGCCATCGAGTAACTCCCAGGTCCCGCCAGTACGATCGCTGTGCGCGATCATGAACTTTCCGTTCAGGGTGTCGCTCAGTGCTTTACGCAACTCAACGCGCACGGTCTGGTCGGTCACTTCTGCACGATAGGCCCTAGGCGTAACTTTGCGTTCATAGTCGTAGCCACCGGTCATGCTGTAGCCGTCTGGCAGACGGTAAGTCAGCTCTGCCTTGCCGCGATTGAGCGTGTGGGACTCCTGTGGATTTTGATAGCCGGTAGGATATTCCGTCGAAGCGGTTTTATCCAGGTAATACAACTGCGGCGTCTTGTCGCTGCGGTCTTCATAACGCCAGGACGCCAGGAAATTCAGGTCTTTGCCGAGCTTCGAGGTGAGTTGCCCAAAGGCCGAAGTTGTCTCGACCAAACCACCCAGACTGGTTGCCACGTTGCCCGCTGCATAGGGTACGCCGGGTGGGTTGAGTTTGGTGTAGGTCGCAGACCCGGTTACAGCATCCCCATAGGCCGCAATAAAGGGTGTGTCTTGCGTTCCGGTTTCCTTCGCCAGCTTGAAGCTCATGCGGGTCTGGTCGCTGTAGTTGTAGGCGCCTGAAAAGTCCCATTGCGTTGCCCGATTGCTGGGTGGCAATGAAATCCACGGGCTGGTAATGGGGCCTGTGGTGGTGGTCAGCGAGTTCTGGCCGGGGGTTGTATTCATTGCGATTGCGGAGTTATCCAAAACGCTTAAATACACGCCACCACTGAGCTGCAACTTGCGTGTGACGTAGTCAAAACTGGCTTCAAACTGGTTGTGCCGGTAGTTCTCGGGCTGGGGCGCAAAGAACACGGATGCGTAGTTTTTGCCCGCATACGGTGCGCCCACCGGCGTGTTCCAAGTCGCACCATACGCCGCCGACATGATGGCGCCCTTCTTGTCCTCGGACTTCATCGAGAAGTTGAACTTGAAGGCGTCAGAGAAGTATTTGCTGCCTGAGACCGATGTTCCAATGCGCTCCAACTTCAGACTGCTGTCGGGTCCAATACCTTGGTAAGAGCGGAAGTCCGTGTTCAGCGCAAGAGAAGCCGTGCCTACGCCTGCCACCTTGGTATTGATGGTGTAAGGCGCAAATCGGGTGATCTCGTTGTAGTCCAGCGCCAGTCGCCAATCACCTTGCTGTTCGGCGGAGGCCCCGAACTCCTGATTGCGTTGCCCCAGGTCTTTACCCTGTACGGTGAACCACATGCCGTTGGCGTCACGCTTGATCAGGTTGATATCAACACTGCCGGTGACCCCGGTTTTATCCTGCCCGTTGTATAGGCGAAAGTACGGGTTAACCTGGTCGATATTGCGGATGTTGAGCGACACATCACTCTGGTTGGGGCTTGTCAGCGCCTGAACTTCATCGGCAAATGCATATCCGGCTGGGAAGGCCAAAGCGAGTGCAATGACGATGGCAGAGCGGACGGGAACATTACGTTGGTTTTTCATGTCCATTCTCCATTCTTAGCGCCAGAAACGCATGGCGCGGGTTGAGTTCATCGGGTTGTTGCTACCGTGAATGTCGGTATGGCAATTCATGCAAGACATACCTTGTGTCTTGCCAACAACGCCGCTGGAATTGATGTTGTCGATTGGTGTAGTGGCGCTCAGCACAGTGCCGCCTGCATTCTTGGACATATCCACCCGGCTAGCGATACCAGGCACATTGCCGGGGTGGCTGCTCGGGTCATGGCAACCCAGGCACAGGAATGGAGGACGTGTTTTCAGCAGTGCATCGGCCGTGGTTCCATGGGGGTTGTGGCAGTTGCTGCAGTCATCAGTCACGGGTTGGTGGCTGTGGATGAAGGGACCGCGTTTTTCGGCATGGCAGGTATAGCAAGTCGCAATGACCGTGTCCTTGATCAAGGACTTGACGCCAGCAGATCCGTGCGGGTTGTGGCAGCTTGAGCAGGTCATCTTGCCTTCAGGTACAGGGTGATGCGAGGGCTTCTCGGCCAAAGCACGCTGCTCCTTGTGGCAGGTGTAGCAAACCTCGGGTTGCGTACGCTTGTCACGCACTGCATCTTGCGCGCTGTGAACTTTATGACAAGACGAGCAAACCACATCACGCGCCTGGTGTTGGCTGCCCTTCCAGAACATGCGTTTGGCACCATCCTGATGGCAAGTCAGGCAAGCGGCATCGCGTGCTTCGGGGGAACTCTTGGATTTGGCGCCAAAGGTCACCTCTGGTGCAACGAGCTGGTCTTTCTTGCCTGACTCTGCCGTCTTGATGTGGCGTTCGCTTTCACCGTGGCAACTGGTGCAGGTGGGGTTACGGCTGTCAGATCGGGTTCCGTGCTTGGTTTTACCCAAATGAAGCACTCCGGGGGCGTCCGCTTCATCATGGCACGACGTGCACTTGGCGTCGCCCTTGAGAAATAGGTCTTGCGGCGCGGACTTGGAATCCCCCGCTGCCCAGGCCCCGGATGCGCCTCCCAGTGCGCCGAAGCACACCAAAAGGCTTAGCATTTTTCGCATCAGCTTCATCGTTTTTCTCCTACATTTTGGTGCTTCGGCATCATGCCTCGTTTCACCGGCAAACACATGGTTTTCACCTATTTACGAAACTTTACTTCCGCTTTTCACAGGACGCAGATTAGTCCGAAAAGCGCCATAAGGAAAGCATGAAAAATGGCTGCAACTGATCTAGATCAATAGAACCGACTCTCAAATTGCGTCAGGCCAAAAGAGCCTGTCGTTGCTCCCACCTCGTTCAGCTGAGTAGACTCCACCCATGACCCTCATTGCCGTCATCGACTTCGAAACCACCGGACTCTCGCCCGCCATGGGCGACCGCGCCACAGAAATTGCCATCGTGATGCTGGAGGGGGGCGAGGTGGTGGGGCGCTTTCAGAGCCTGATGAACGCGGGCGTGCGGATTTCGTCCTTCATCGAATCGTTCACCGGCGGCTCTATCCAGAGGCACGCAGCCACTCGCTAGGTGCGATGGCAGCACTGCACCAGTTGCCCAGCGCAGGGCGTGCACACCGCGCACTGGCTGATGCGGAAGTGGCCGCCGCGCTGCTGCAGCGCATCCAGGCCGACCTGTGCCAACGCTTTGATTTGCCGCAAGCGCAGCACCCACTGCTGATGAAAGTGCAGTCCAACGCCAAGCACGCCATGGCCGCAGTCGTCAAAAAGTACCTGGCCACAGCGTAATAGGAACCCGAGGCGGGATAGGGGCAGAGGTTGGGGCCGATTTCGGAACCGCAGGTTCATGAGGCCCGGCCTCTGCCCCTATCCCGCCGGGCGCTCACCAGCCGTGTGCGCACCAGAAAAGCGTATCCAGCCAACAGTCACTATCATGGTGGGTTTCCCCAAGCGCAGCTCAACACCATTATTCACCGGGTCCCACCTTGAATTCATCACCCGACGGCACCTCCCTGGCCCATGACCCGCACGGCACCTACCTGGCCCGGGCCTTGCAGCAGCAGACCATCAGCATCCGCGGTGCGCGCACGCACAACCTGAAGAACATCGACCTCGACATTCCCCGCAACCAGCTGGTGGTGATCACCGGGCTGTCGGGCTCCGGCAAGTCCAGCCTGGCGTTTGACACGCTGTATGCCGAAGGCCAGCGCCGCTATGTGGAGAGCCTGTCCACCTATGCCCGCCAGTTTTTGCAGCTGATGGACAAGCCCGATGTGGACGTGATCGAGGGTCTGTCGCCGGCGATTTCCATCGAACAAAAGGCCACCAGCCACAACCCGCGCTCCACCGTGGGCACGGTGACCGAAATCCATGACTACCTGCGCCTGCTGTTCGCCCGCGCCGGCACGCCCTATTGCCCTGAACACGACCTGCCCCTGCAAAGCCAGACCGTCAGCCAGATGGTGGATGCCGTGCTGGCCCTGCCGACCGACACGCGGCTCATGATTCTGGCCCCTGTGGCCCGTGAGAAAAAGGGCGAGTTTCTGGACGTGTTTGCCGAGATGCAGGCCCAGGGCTATGTGCGCTTTCGCATCAACGGAAAGACCTTTGAATTTGACGATCTGCCCACACTCAAGAAGACGGAGAAGCACGACATTGACGTGGTCATAGACCGCATCAAGGTGCGCACTGCGCCTGCTCCAACCCAGCCTGCCGAAGACCACACAGCCAGCGTTGCCGCACGCACCGACTACGACAACCTCAAACAACGCCTCGCCGAGAGCTTTGAAGCCGCCCTGCGCTTGGCCAACGGTCGCGCTATCGCACTGGAGATGGATGGCGGCAATATCGAAAATGATAGCGCCTCACGCAATGTTGACGGGGGCTACAGCCAAAAAGAGCACTTATTCAACGCCAAGTTTGCTTGTCCCGTGTGCAGCCACTCCATCAGCGAGCTGGAGCCGCGCCTGTTCTCATTCAACTCGCCCGTGGGCGCCTGCCCCACATGCGACGGCCTGGGCGTCCAAGAGTTTTTTGACCCGGCACGGGTGGTGGCCTTCCCGTCGCTGAGCCTAGCCAGTGGCGCCATCAAGGGCTGGGACCGGCGCAACGGCTACTACTTCTCCATGTTGGAGAGCTTGGCCAAGCACTACAAATTTGACATTGATGCCGCATTCGAGTCGTTGCCCGAGGCTGTGCAGACCGCCATCCTACAGGGCTCTGGCGAAGAGGAAATCAAGTTCAGCTACGTCATGGACTCGGGGGCTTCGCAGGGCAAGAAGCTGAGCAAAAAACACCCCTTCGAGGGCATCATCCCCAACATGGTACGACGCTACCGCGAGACGGACTCCGCCATGGTGCGCGAGGACTTGGCCCGCTTGCGCAGCACGCGGCACTGCCTTTCTTGCGACGGATCGCGCCTGCGCCTCGAAGCCCGCCACGTCAAGATTGGCGAAGGCGTGCAAGCGCGTGCCATTTTCGAAGTCAGCCGCGCCACGCTGCGCGAGAGCTACGCCTATTTTCAAACCCTGACGATGCACGGCGCCAAGGGCGACATTGCCGCCAAGGTGGTGCGCGAGATCGGCCTGCGGCTTAAATTTTTGAACGACGTGGGGCTGAACTATTTGAGCCTGGACCGCAGCGCCGAAACGCTATCAGGTGGTGAGAGCCAGCGCATCCGGTTGGCCAGCCAGATTGGCTCGGGCCTGACCGGCGTGATGTATGTGCTGGACGAGCCCAGCATCGGCCTGCACCAGCGCGACAACGACAGGCTGATCGACACCCTCAAACACCTGCGCGACATTGGCAACAGCGTGCTGGTGGTGGAGCATGACGAGGACATGATGCGCGCGGCCGACCACATCATCGACATGGGGCTGGGTGCGGGCATTCACGGCGGGCGCGTTATTGCGCAGGGCGACTTTGAAGCGGTCAAGGCCAACAAACAGTCGCTCACCGGCCAATACCTGGCGCAAACCCTCCAAATTGCCGTGCCAAAGCGCCGCACGCCCTGGCTGCCCACCGTAGCGCCAAGGCCGGGTGATGAAGACCGATTCAAATCCCGCTTTGCGCCCAGCCCGGCAGCCGTGCGCCGCGCCGAGCGTGAAGCGCACCACCGCGCCACCCAGGGCGAGCTTCAGACGCTGCGCGTGGTAGGTGCCACGGGCCACAACCTGAAGAACGTGAGCGTGGACTTTCCCGTGGGCCTGTTCACCTGCGTGACGGGTGTGTCGGGCTCCGGCAAATCCACACTGGTGAACGACACGTTGTACGCCGCTGTGGCACGCACCATCTACCGCGCCCACGAGGAACCAGCTGCCCACGAAGCGATCGAAGGCATTGAGCACTTCGACAAGGTCATCAATGTGGACCAATCGCCCATTGGCCGCACACCGCGCTCCAACCCCGCCACCTACACGGGCCTGTTCACCCCCATCCGCGAACTGATGGCCGAAGTGCTCACGGCGCGCGAACGCGGCTACGGCCCGGGGCGCTTCAGCTTCAACGTGGCCGGTGGACGCTGCGAGGCCTGCCAGGGCGACGGCATGGTGAAGGTAGAGATGCACTTTCTGCCCGATGTGTACGTACCCTGCGACGTGTGCGCCGGTCAGCGCTACAACCGCGAAACGCTGGAAGTGCTTTACAAGGGCAAGAACATTGCGCAGATTCTGGGCCTCACCGTCGAGGCGGCTTTTGAGTTTTTACACGCCGTGCCCACCATCGCCCGCAAGCTGCAAACCCTGCTGGACGTGGGCCTGAGTTACATCAAGCTGGGGCAGGCTGCGACTACGCTGTCGGGTGGCGAAGCGCAGCGCGTCAAATTGGCGCTGGAACTGAGCAAGCGCGACACCGGGCGCACGCTCTACATCCTGGACGAGCCCACCACCGGACTGCACTTTGCCGACATTGATTTGCTGCTCAAGGTGCTGCACCAGTTGCGTGATGCGGGTAACACCATTGTGGTCATCGAGCACAACCTGGACGTGATCAAGACCGCCGACTGGCTAATCGATATGGGTCCCGAGGGCGGTTCGGGCGGTGGAACGGTGCTGGGGGTGGGCACGCCGGAAGACATTGCGGCCAACCCGGACAGCCACACCGGGCGCTATTTGAGAAGGATTTTACCCCTGTAGCCCCCGCCGAGTATGCGCTGGCAGCTACATTTTCGATAGCAGTATTGGGTTCACTGTGCCGACAGCGCTACTTGGCTGCTGCGCTGGCGCGCGCTGCCACCCGGTCACGCCAGGCTTGCAACGCGGGCAGGCCCTCTTTGCCAGGCTGGAACTTCATGAGCTTGGCAAATTCAATCGCACAAAAGGCGGTGATGTCCGCAATGCTGAAACGCTCGCCCGCCATCCAGGGCTGGCGCTCCAGCACGTGGTCAAACCAGGCTGCCACCTCACGCACCTTCAGCGCTTGCGAGTGACCATAGTCCGGGAACTGCGGCTGCTCCAGCGGAGCCAGACCCGGGTGCGTGTGGCGCACGGTGTTGGCGATACCGGCCAGCAGATACAGCTCCGCACGGCGGTCGGCCATTTCAATAAAAGCACGTTCATCGGAGTTCACTCCCATCAGATTGGGCTCTGGATAAAGGCCTTCCAGATAAGTGCAAATGGCCCGTGTTTCGGTCAGCACGCGGCCGTCATCAAGTTCGAGGGCCGGCACCTTGGCCAACGGGCTCTTGGCCCGGTAGGCTTCGCCTTTGTGTTCCTGTGCGTTGAGGTCCACATTCACCAGATCGATACCGGTAATATTCTTCTCGACCATGAACATCATGACGCGCCGTGGACTGGGCGCGCCGGGGGATACATACAGTTTCATAGCATCACACTCCTGTCTTGCTGGACTGACCCATTTCTACCATGGGCCCAATTAGGCCATGAAACCAAGATTCGTCGGGTAATCAGGGCGACCCGCTGAAGCGCCAAAATGGCGCAAATTGGGCAAGATGCCGGCCAGTTCACCGTCAGCCACGCCAAACCAGCTGGCCATCGTGGCAGCGTACTGATCTACCGATGTCGATGGCAACAAACGACCCTGCCCCACATGCCACTGGTCCTGCGCCGCAGCCGTGCTACCCACGCTGACCGGAGGTGGCGTTCCATAAAAAGCAGCCCCCTTGACCGCACCGCCCACCATGAAGTGGTGGCTTCCCCAACCGTGGTCTGAGCCGTCGCCGTTGGAGGCCAGCGTTCGACCGAAATCGGAGGCAGTGAAGGCCGTGACCTTGCTGGCCACTCCCAGCTCCACCGTGGCGTTATAAAACGCGGTCATGGCATCGCTGACCTTACCCAACAGACCCGGATGCTGCGAGATCAGGTTGTCGTGCAGGTCAAAGCCACCAAGGGACACCATGAACACCTGTCGCTTGGCTCCCAGGCCGTTGCGTGCGCCAATCAGGCGGGCCACCATCTTGAGCTGATCCGCCAGCGAGTTGTTGGTGGGGAAAACCGTACCCACTGTCACGCCCGAGAGGCCTGAGGTGACTTGCGCCTCCGCCCCAATGGCGCGTGCGGTCACCTTGTTGTATTCGTTCTCCAGCATGTGGGTCCGTGGTTGCTGGATCAGGCTCGCCAACGCGGTCTTGACCGCACTGGACCCATATACGTTGTTCTTGATCGCATTGATCGCCACCGCGCCGCCCGTACTGACCTGGTAGGACAAGGCACTGTCACCCGACAGGAACACCGCGTTGCCGGTAACGTTGATACAGGTAAACAGTGCATTGGCGTTGCCGGACAACGCCAGGTCACCCATATTTCCACCCCAGCCGATAGTGGAGCCTTCGGGCGAAGACGACTGCCAGATCGACTGCTGGTCGTTGTGAGAGAACAATTTGGGTGGCAAGGGAAAGTTGACCCGGTCCGAGCCGCTGTATTGCGCCTTGGTCAAGGGAACGACGAGCGGCCCCACGTTCAGCTGCACAGCAGCCTTGCCACTGTTGAACAGATTGGCCAGCCCGGTCATTGAGGGATGCAGCGCGTACTGACGCCCGCCGGGCAGCGCAGTGGTCGGGTTGAGCAGCGTCGCTGTCAGTGCAGATTTAGCCAATGCAATGCCACCCGCCGTCTGACCCGCACCACCACCACGTATCGTGCTATACAAGTTATAGCTTGCTTCGTCATAGGTCACCACAGTGTTGGCGTAGTCGTTGGCACCGTAGAGAAACACGCAGACCAGGGCTTTGTAATCAGTCGCATCAAAAGCCGCCGCTTCTCCAATGGCTGCCAGGTTGAGTGCCATTGGCAAAGCGGTGCCACTCAGCGCAAGCTGGGCGCTGCGGCGCAGGAAGGCACGGCGACTGTGGTTGTCAGGCTGGAGCAGGTGCATGGCGGTTCCTATTTTTGAATCAGGTATTCGCTTGACGCCATCACCAAAAACACGGCCGCCGCCACGCGGTCGCGCTTGGCGCTGTCGGTGCTGGTAGCAGTCAAGGCAGTGGCATTGAGCGCCGTCGCGATCAGGCTCTGGTTGGCAGCCGCCATTTGCCCGGCACACAGCAGCAGGTTCAGTCTTTTGACAAGCGCAGTGGCGTCGAGCACCAAGCCCAGCTCTGTGGCATAGCTGGCCGTGATGTCGTAGCCGTTGGTTGTGTTGCTGGCGCTTTGCGGCAGGTCCGGGGCATTGACAAAAATCCCGTTGCGAATAACGTTCTGCATGGCGTTGAGATAACCACCCACGCTGCTCTCATTCACCAGCTGAAACTCTGGGGCCGGTGTCAGCGTAGCGCTCAACGCAGTCGACGGGGGCACATAGCCAGGCCGGAAAAAATTAAACACACTGGGGGAGCGCAGCGGGCTCTGACCCAGTTGCGTGGCCGGGTTGCTGGTATCGCCCATCTTCCAGCTACCCCTTGCCGAGGTAATGCCAAACGTGCGGCCCCACTGCACCATGCGCACCATGGGTTCGCGCAATTTTCCAAAGCCGATTTGTGTCAAACCCGCCGGACCTCTGGCCTCGTCATCCAGCAACACCGCAGCAAAAACCGCCTGCAGGTCACCGCGCACCCCCGCACCGTTGTTGATGAAGGCACTGGCCACGCGCCCGACGTAGGCCGGACTGGGGTTGCTGGTCACCAGTCGCTGAATCATCTGCTTGCCAAAGAATGGGCCGACGTTGGGATGGTTGAACAGCGTGTCCAGTGCCGTTTTCAGCGCAGCGACGCCATCGGTACCGGCCGGCACGGTGGTCCCCAAAAACGTCGCAGCCAGCGTGGAGTGGTTGGCCGGCGTCAGACGCATCGGGATACGGGTGAAAACCGTGTTGGGTATGGTGCGGTTACTTACCGGCTCTACCGTGTTGACGTTTTGCGTCTGGTCAAAATCCCACCCGGTAAAGAGGCGGGCAATATTGGTGATGTCGCTCTGGGTATACGACTCCAGCTTGTTGCCACTGGCATCACGTTTCTCAGAGCCGTCCACGTTGAGTTGGTACAAGCCCAGGCTAAACAGCTGCATCACCTCGCGGCCGTAATTTTCATCTGGCGCACGGCCAGTAGCCGTGTTTTCTTTCAGGTTACCCTTGGTATTGAGGTAGTAACCCATCGCCGGGTTCAGCGTGACGTCTTCCAGCAGCTTGCGGTAGTTGCCAAAAGCATTGGCAACCAGCATGTCCCACCAGGCGGCAATGGCGTGACTGCGCCAGGGGAAATCGATGCCCGACAGTGACACGACAAAAAACTCCGACAAAGCCAACGCCACGCGCTTACGCACTGCGTCACCAGACGTCATGAGCTGGTTCCAGATCATGTAGTCGCCGGGGTAAGTGTTATCGAAAAAATTCGTGGTGTTGATGGTGGCGTAGCCACGCGCATTCAGCCAGTCGAAACCAGAGGTGGTGGCGGGTGCTGCAAACTGCTCGTGCAACCAGGTTGAATAGCCTTTGCTGCGCACGGCAGCGATCTCTGCATCCGATGCAGAAAACTGGGCTTGCAACAAAAAACGGGCTGCATCTTCGTCCGTGGCAGGGCCGACAAAGTTGGCGCTACCTGTGCTACCGGGTCCCGGGGTAGTGGCTCCGGTGCCACTTCCTGCGCCCGTGCTAACACTGGCACTGCCACCACCGCCGCAAGCCGTTTGCAATGCGGTTGCCGCCAGGACGGTGGCTGCTTTGACCTCAATGGCAGTCGTGTTACGGGAATCAGCGGATTGACCACTATCTACCAATTCTGCGACAAGCATATTTGTGCACCTGATTCAACAAGAAATACAGCTTATCCGCAAATGCGTGACCTCGGAATGACAACGGCGCGCGGTGGCGCATCAGATGTTACGGCGTGTAACAGGCCGCAGCCAGCAGGTCGCGAGTTTTTGCGGCCTCCCTGCGCGAGGCGGCAGCAAAATCTGCGTCAGAGGCTGCATACAAAATCGCACGCGACGAGTTCACCACAATGGGCGACACGGTTTCACCGCCCTGATTGCGCCAACCGGCCTTGACCGTGGCAGCTGCATCACCGCCTTGTGCGCCAACACCGGGAATCAACAAAGGCACGGTGGGCGCCAGGGCGCGCACCCGCTCAATCTCGGCCGGGTAAGTAGCCCCAACAACCAGACCGAGCTGGCCGTTAAGGTTCCATGGCCCCTGCACCAGACGCGCAATGTGTTCGTACAAAAAGGGTTCGCCCGCTACCGATGCCAGACGCTGCGACTGCAAATCGTCACCACCGGGGTTGGACGTGCGGCACAGCAGGAAGGCCCCCTTGCCGTGGTACTTCAAATACGGCGCAACCGAGTCAAAACCCATGAAGGGTGACAGCGTGACGGCATCGGCTCCATAACGCTCAAAAGCCTCAATGGCGTACTGCTCGGCCGTGCTGCCGATGTCGCCGCGCTTGGCGTCCAGAATGACGGGCACGTTGGGTGCCGTGCTGCGCATGTGCGCCACCAGGCGCTCCAATTGGGCTTCGGCACGGTGGGCGGCAAAGTAGGCAATCTGGGGCTTGAAGGCAATGACCAGATCGGCGGTGGCATCCACAATGGCCGCGCAAAAGTCAAATATGCGACTGGCATCACCGCGCCAATGCTCTGGAAACTTGGCCGGCTCGGGGTCCAGACCCACGCACAAGAGGGAGCCGTTTTGGCGCTCGGCAGTGCGCAACTGTTCAAGAAATTTCATGGCGACCATTGTAGGGAGGCCCCGTTGGACGCGGATGCAGGCTTAATTTGGGATGATTTTCCCCAGCGTCACCCTAAAATACCCCCATGACCTCCTTGCCCTCTACCCCAGCTGTGCTGACCCGGCGCAAGCTGCCCATTGGCATTCAGACCTTTGCCAAACTGCGCGAAGAGGGCTGCTACTACGTCGACAAAACCGCCCATGCGATGCAGCTGATTGAGAGTGGCAGCTACTATTTTCTGAGCCGCCCACGTCGCTTTGGCAAGAGCCTGTTTCTCGACATGCTCAAGGAGTTGTTTGAGGGTAAACAAGCCTTGTTTACCGGACTGGCCGCCGAGTCCCGCTGGGACTGGAGCAAAAAGTACCCCGTGATTCGCATTAGCTTTTCTGATGGCGTGTTGCAAAGCCGTGCCGAGCTCAATGGGCGCATTCATGAGATCTTGCAGGACAACCAGCAGCGCCTGGGGGTCAGTTGCACACACCAGAGTATTGGCGGGCGCTTTGAACAACTGATTGCCGAAGTGCACAGAAGCACCGGTCAGCGCGCCGTCGTACTGATCGACGAATACGACAAACCGATTCTGGACAATATTGACAACAACGCGGTGGCCCTGGAGATGCGCGAGGGGCTGAAGAACCTGTACTCGGTACTAAAAGGTGCGGACGAGCATTTGAAGTTTGTTTTTCTGGCCGGTGTCTCCAAGTTCAGCAAGGTGAGCTTGTTTTCTGGCTTGAACCACCTGACCGACATCACCCTGGACAAGACGTACAGCTCGATCTGCGGCTACACCGAGGGCGATGTCGACACGGTGTTTGCGCCCGAGTTGCCCGGACTGGACCGCGCGTTGATCCGCCAGTGGTACAACGGCTACAACTGGCTCGGTGAGCCGGTCTACAACCCGTTTGGCCTGTTGCAACTGTTTCGCTCGCGCGAGTTCAAACCGCACTGGTTTGAGACCGGCACCCCCACTTTTTTGATCAAGTTGCTGGAACAACGCCAGCAGTTCACGCCCGATTTGAGTCGCATCGTGGCCTCCGAGTCACTACTCTCGACCTTCGATGTCGACAACATCCCGGTCGAGGCGCTGATGTTTCAGGCTGGCTACCTGACCATCAAGGACGTCTGGCAGGCACCCGGGCTGATGGAGTTGACGCTCAAATACCCCAACCTGGAAGTGCAGGCCGCCCTCAACAGCAGTTTGCTGCAAAGCCTGACCGGAGGCCTTCATGTGCCCGGGCCGCAGATCAGCCAGCTCTACAAGCTGTTGATGGCGCAAGACTTTGCCGGCCTCAAAAACCTGTTCCACGCTTTCTACGCCAGCATTGCCAACGACTGGTACCGCAAGAACGAGCTGAGCAATTTTGAGGGCTACTACGTCAGCATCTTCTACAGCTACTTTGCCGCGCTGGGCCTGGAAATGCGCCTGGAAGACCCGACCAACCAGGGTCGCATCGACATGACGGTGCTGTTCAACGGCCAGGTCTTCTTGTTCGAGTTCAAGGTGGTGGAGATGAATCCGGCAGGAGCGGCCTTGCAGCAAATCAAGGACATGGGCTACGCCGACAAGTACCGCAGTCGGGGGGAGCCTATCCACCTGATTGGCGTGGAGTTCAGCAAGGCGAGCCGCAACATTGTCGGGTTTGCGGTTCAAGCGCTATTAATTTAATAGCTAGTTGCGCACTATCTACGGGGGCTAGCGCCACATTTCATGCAAAAAACCGGACCGCATTGCGCCCGGCCTCCTTGGCCTGGTACATCGCGGCGTCGGCGTTCTTCAAGATGTCAACCTGGCTGGTTTCCTGGTTTACAAACAGAACCACGCCAATGCTGGCGCTGCAATGGTGTTCGACGGCGCTTTGGGCCTGCCCTGGTCGTGATACCGCCAACCGATAGGGCAGGCACAAGCTGGTGCGAATCTTCTCGGCCACAGCGGCTGCCTGCTCGGCGGACTTATCCCTTTCATCGCGCAGTTCACTGAGCATCACCACAAATTCGTCACCCCCCACTCGCGCCACGGTGTCCATTTCACGCACGCACTTGGTCAAGCGTCTGGCTACATCGTGCAGAAGCAAGTCACCCACCTCGTGCCCATGGGCGTCGTTCAGGGATTTGAAATTGTCCAGGTCAATGAACATCACCGCACCAAACAGCCCGCTGCGCTTGCTCGCTGCCATCGCCTGCTGGATGCGGTCGTTAAGCATCAATCGGTTCGGCAGGCCGGTGAGCGCATCGTGAAAAGCGATTTCGCGCAATTGGTCTCGCTGCAACCCAACTTCCTTGCGCAATTGCTCGCGCTCCACCAGATTGCGAATGCGATGGCGCGCAATGGTCACATTGATCGGTTTGGTGATGTAGTCGGCGGCACCCAGCGCCAGGCCGTCTATTTCGGATTCAACGTCATCCAAGGCCGTCACAAAAATCACCGGAATGTCCCTCAGGCGGGGCTCAGCGACCAGCCTGCGGTAGGTCTCAAAACCGTCCATTTCGGGCATCATCACATCTAGCAAGATCAGGTCAGGCGGATTTTTCAGGGCCAACGCAATGCCCATCGGCCCCGAGGATGCAAACTGCAGATCAAACTCAACTTCGAGCGCCGCCCCCAGGGTCATCAAGTTAACCGGCGTGTCGTCAATGGCGAGAATTTGTGGGCGTCGAGACGTCATGCTTGTTTCTCGGTACTGGGTTGCGCCAGCCATTGCGTCATGGCCACTTTCAGTGACTCCAAAGCGATCGGTTTGCTCAAAAAGTCATTCATACCCACGGCCAGACAGTGGCGGCGATCCTCTTCAAATGCATCCGCTGTCAGTGCGATGATGGGCAGATGGCGCCGCGCATGTTGGGCTTCCCATTGCCTGATTTGTTCGGTCGCGCTGTAGCCATCCATCACCGGCATGTGCAGATCCATCAGGATCAGATCGGGCAGTTCGCCGGCCGCGCAGTGGACGATCGCCTCCACCGCCTGCTGGCCATCGCCCACCAGCGTCATGGTGATGCCTAGCCGCCCCAGCAGTGCCTTGATGACCAGCGCGTTGATCGGGTTGTCCTCGGCCACCAGCACGTGGCCCCTCAGCAGTCCCGCTCCCGGCACATGGTTGCTTGGCATCGGCTCTGCCCGGGGCATGCCACGGCTGTCTTGGCCATCGGCCACGGTTTGCACGCGAATGCGGAACCAGAAAGTCGACCCCTTGCCCGGCTCACTGTCCACACCCACATCGCCCCCCATGGCCATTGCCAATTGACGCACGATAGACAGCCCCAAGCCGGTGCCACCAAATTCCCGTGTGGTCGAACTGTCGGCCTGTGAAAACGGCTTGAACAAAACCCCTATTTTTTCCGACGCAATGCCTATGCCCGAATCGCGTACTGCAAATTCCAGCAGCACCGCCGGCCCCTCGATCTGGGTCTGCTTGCCTTCAATGCGCACGCTGCCCTGCGCAGTGAACTTGATCGCATTGCCGACCAGATTGGCCAGCATCTGGCGCAGGCGGTGCGAGTCGGCCAGGTAGCGTTGCTCCAGCGGCCCGAGCCACTGGTAGTCCAGCTGCAAGCCTTTGGTATGCGCGGCGCCGGCAAACAGATCACAGGTTTCGTGCAGCAGCGCCTGCGGTGCAAAGGCGGTGCTTTCGAGCTGAAACTTGCCGGCCTCGATTTTGGACAAATCCAGAATGTCGTTGAGCAGCGTCAGCAGGGTTTGGCCGCTGGACAAAATGGTACGGGCGTAGTCGGTGCGCTCAGTCTCCTGGAGATTGGGCATCAGCAACATTTGCGCAAATATCTGATTGACATTTTTCAAGTCAGTGCGGATACTCACATCACCGGCGATATGAAAAACACACCAAAACTTGTCATCGATACCAATATTCTGGTGGCTGCCACACGCAACCGTCATGGGCCATCGTTCGCACTGATGCAAATCATTCGGTTGGGGCAGGTCAAGATGCATTGCAGCCCTGCACTATTTTTGGAGTACGAAGATGTCCTCAAGCGGGCTAGCCAATTGGCCGCATCAGGTCTTTTAGCCAGCGACATCGACGCGATTTTGAGCGAATTGGCGGGAATCATTGAGCCGGTCACCACGCATTACCAATGGAGACCACAGTTACGTGACCCTGCGGATGAAATGGTGCTGGAAGCCGCAGCCAATGCGCAGGCGCACGCCATCGTGACTTACAACCTGCGGGACTTTGGTCCTGCAAAGCTTTTTGGTATCCCCGTGCTCAACCCGGAGCAAACTTTTCAACATTTTCGCCTAACCGTCACAAGGAGTACCGCGCCATGAGCAGCTATGCCCTACGTCTGCCCGAATCGCTGAAACAAGCCGCCAAGCGCATTGCAGCCGCTGACGACACCACCATGAACCAATTCTTTGTGGTGGCAATTGCTGAAAAGATCAGTGCCATGGAGACCGCCAAATTTTTTGAACAACGTGCTGCTGCGGGCAACGCTGGCGCCGCCCAGGCGGCTTGGGACAAGGTGGGCTCCAATGCCGCCATTGCCAACGACAAATGGAGCCAGTGATTGAGCATAGAAAAGCCGATGCTCTCGCCCAGCGTGGGGTGCGGTCCACGGATTACACGAATACAGTAGCGTTTTACGGGGGCTGCAGGCCAATCCATCCTAAGCCTGTGCATAGGCCATGCCGGCGGCCCAGACATCGGACATCAGGCCCAGGGTTGTCGCCGGGATGCGCGCATCCTGGCGTGCCAGCGCCAAGGTGTCGGACATGGCCTGTGCAATGCGCCCAATCACCGCCTTCGGCGCTTTGACCCGGCACACCGTGCTACCAAAACGGCACAGTTCAGCAGGGCTTGGATAGCTGCGGGTCTGGCCCTGGCCCGCAAACAGCTTGAGTGCCATGGTGTGATCCACCCAATCGTCGCCACCGGCGAACCTGGCATACCGATAGATCGAGGTCGTGACCACATCAAACATGGGGGAGAGCCGCACATCGTCAGTGCCCTTGTAAAGCACACCGTAGTTTTTAAGGTGCCCATCGCCGTTGGAAACCATCACCGTGAGCGCCACTTGCTCAAAAAAGCGCTGCAAATCGGCCTCTGGCAGGCGCAACATCTTCAGCGCCTGGGCCATGCGCTCGTAGCTGCCGTGGTACTTGCGTTCTGACAACGTGTCACGCACACGCAGACCCATGATCGAGGCGATGTCTTCAAATCCAAGACGATCTCCATTGGGCTCAATGTCAAACCGGTCCACCAACAGCACCTGGCCGTCGTGCGAGAGTTCAAACCCTGGCGTGGCAATGCCTGCCGAAGATGCCGCCTTCAGGCACAGAAACTCATTGGCCGCCAAGCCCGGATAGGCGCTGGATGCGGCCTTGACAATCACCGTCGGGATGGCGATGGTGGGGCGATCGGGCACCATGATCTTGGGTTGCATGCCGGCCACACCGGCCCCGGTGCTGAGGTAGGCCTGCACCAGCTCATCAAAAACTGCGGGCGTGAAGGGCATGGACAACAGTTGTTGCCGTGAGATAAATACCGGGTTCTGTGGCGGCGCACTGCCCGGCAGCGCAAACCCAAGCCGCCCTATGCCATTGGCCCCGCACAGGGCCAACAAATGCATGGCTGTCATGGCTTGCTTGGGAAACATCTGGCGCAAGCGCATGAACAGGTCGCCCTCGGGCAAGTTCTGATCCATCACGGCAAACAGCGCACTATCGTGGTACGTCAGTTGGGTCGGTGGCATCAGCAAACCCACTGGCAGCTGCGACGCACTGGCGTCCAGGTAGCGAAACTCGAATTGGCCTTGGTGCAGCAATTGCCCGCCACCGTTTTTGCCAATGCGCACGTCGAGCAGTTTGATTTTGTCAGGCAGCATCGTCCTGCTCCTCAAGATCGGCGAAACGTGCGGCCATCTCGTCCAGAGTGGGAAGGCCCATGCGCTCGATGCGCAGTACCAATCCCAGGGTAGCCAGAATGTCCATTAACGACGATACGGTGACGTCTTGTCCGCGCTCCAGCCGGTTGAGAATATCGCGGCTGCGCCCGCTGCGCTTAGCAACGTCCGTGGCTTTGATGCCTTGCGCGACGCGCGCGCCCTTGATGGCAAGGCCTAAGTCTTTGGGTAAACGAATAATGTCCTGCATAATGGACATTATTATCTATAAACAGAAATTTGTCAGTTATTCTGGACGATTCCGATCCTCATCTTGCACCCCAGCCGGTCCGCATCCTTGCAATCATGGAGTTTCGCTCCATGATTTGCAAGGATAAATTTGTCTCTGACAAACCCGGCGCGGGTCCGTGGCATTAGCGGGTTGGGCTTAAAGATGTCACGCAAGCAGAGGTCTCTGATGCACTGACGAAGCAAATGGGCAAGCACAAGATCACCATCATGCTCGATGATGCAGTGGTGCAGGCCTACAAGGCCCGGGCCGGTGGTCGCGGCTATCAGACGCTGATTAATGAAACATTGCGCCGTGCCTTACACGCCGATTCGGTCAAGGAATCTTTGCGCGAGGTGATTCGCGAGGAGCGCGCTCAAGGCTGAATCCTGGTTTGCGGCTGGCACACCAATTACTCCTGAATTGATAGCTGCTCACGCAATCCATTCGGTGGCTAGAGCCATCCCTAGCGCTTGGATGCCGCCCACGAAATCAACTCGGCACCACTCTTGAGCCCGAGTTTTCTCTTCAGGCTGGCGCGGTATATGTCTACCGTGCGCGAACTGATGCCCAGCTCGAAAGCGGTTTCCTTGGTGGTCTTGCCCAGGCTGAGTTTCTCCAGCACATCGAGCTCGCGCGTGCTGAGCTTTTCAGTGGACGCAGTGGCAGCGGTACCGCTGTGCGCGCCGGGGTGTGCGCTGATTTGGGGCTGGAGGCGATTGAGCATCTGCGCACTGACGGCCGCGCTGACCCACACCTGACCACCGAGCACGGCCAGCACGGCGGCCAGTGCAAACTGCAGTGCGTGTTCTTTCATCAGATAACCCCGTGCACCCAGCGCCACCACCTGTTCGGCATAGATCAGCTCATCGTGCATGGAAATGACAAGCACCGACCTGCCGCACTGGGCAGCGACCACACTGCGCACCGTGTCCAGGCCCTGTGAATCGCCCATTGACAGGTCACTGATGACCAGGTCAGGCCGGTGTTGGGCAATGCCCAGCAACCCGTCGTGCACATTGGCGGCTTCGCCCACCAGCTTCAGGTCGGGCCAGGCGTTTAGTAGGCCACTCAGCCCAAACCGCACGATGTCATGGTCGTCCATGATGAAAATAGTTGACATCAGCTTGGCTCCACACCCCAGGTGATGGTGACGCTAACGCCACCATCGTCATTGACATACCACTTGAAGGCACCACCGATGATCTTGGCCCTGGCCTGCATAGACTGCAAGCCAATGCCGGCGGTGCTGCGTGTGCCACCCGCTTCGGGCGACACCTGAATGCCGTTATCGACCACGGTCATGACATAGCCGCCTTCGCGCTGTTGCAAACTGACTGCTATGGCGCTCGCATGGCCGTGCTTGACGGCGTTGAGCAGTGCTTCCTGCGCAATGCGATACAGATGGTTGCCGGTTTCGGCACTGATGTCTTCAAAGTCACCATCGATCGACAACCCGCATTGCACGCCGGCCAGCTTGGCATAGTTCAGGCACAAGCGCTCTAAAGCGCGCCAGAAAGCACCGCCGGACCCGTCCACCGGCATCAGACTGTGCGACAGGGTGCGACTGGCTTGTGCTGCGGCCTGAATGTGATCCAGTGCCATCCTGATTTCGCCCCCCAGCTCAGGTTGCTTCTGGGCCACGCCACCGAGCAGCATGCCCACGCCCGCCAGGCGTGAGCCCAGGGAGTCATGCAATTCGCGTGCAATGCTGGCCTGCTGCTGCTCCAACTGGGTCACCAGTAACCGCTCGTAGCGCTCTTCGGTTGCGCGGATTTCCTGCTCCACATGGTTCGATCCTCCCAGGGGGGTGATGGACGCCAGAAACTGTGGCTCACCACCCCAGCTGACGATGGAGCCGCTGAGCAGGCAGGTGACCATGACCCCGCCATTGCCACTCAATTTCATCAGTTTGGGCGGCAAGGTTTCGCCATAGGTTTTGGCCCGCTTGTGGCGCGCGCTCAGGTATTTCTGGTCTGCTGTCGGAACCAGGCTGCCCATGGTCAAATGATCCAGTGGCTGCGTGGCCCCATAGCTCAGCAGGGACCGAAACGCAGGGTTGCAGTACAGCAGCCCGGTCTCTGAAAAGATCACAACCCCGGTTTGCTGGTTGTCAAAGCAGACTTGTAGTGACTGCTGGTGCTCTTCGATGGCGCGTCGGCTGAGTACGCTTTCGGTCACGTCCCGCGCCACGACATAGATACGAAGCGGCTGCCCTGCGCTGTCATAGGTAAACCGGGTTGAGTCTTCGCGCCAAATATAGTGTCCCTTTTTGTGTCTGGCCCGGTAGGTGTAGACGGCACGCTCGAGTTTGTTTTGTATGGCCGAATACACGCTTCCCAAAACGCGATCTGCATCACCCGGATGGATGATGGACTTGATGGCATCTTCGCCCCGGCCCATCTCCTCTTGAAACGCATATCCGAGCAGGGTCAGGTAGGTCTGCGATGCATAGACGATGACATTGTTTTCAAAGACTGCCAGTCCGTCGCTGGTGTTGAGTGCCAGCAGACGGAATTGCGCCTCGCTCTCGCGCAGCTCGGCGTTGGCATGCTCGAGCCGGCTGGTCTGCTCGGCCACCATGTCTTCAAGGTGGTCGCGGTAGCGCGCCAGCTGGATTTGGTTGAGCTTTTGCTCGGAGATGTTGGTGTGCACGATCACAACGTTGGCTTCATCGGCCACGTTCAGTGGCGTGGCCAACAGGTGAAACCAGCGCAGCTCGTCCGGCGAATGGCAGGGGTACTCCAGACTGAAGGATGGCACGCGTCCGAGCAGGACTTGCTGGATTCCGTCGTGCGCTTCCTGGCCTGGCGCCGATGCCAAACCACCAGGACCCCGACATATGTCGAGGTAATTCACGCCAACCCCGGTGTTGGGTGCTGCTTGTCCGAACGCATTGCTGTTGTCCCGCGCAAACCGGCTCCAGGCGGTGTTCACGGCAACGATTGCGCCGGTGTGGTTTAGCACGGCAATGTGGGAGGACATGGCATTCAGAATGTCGGACTTGAACTCTTCGCTTTGGCGCAACGCAAGCTCGCGCTGGCCCAAGGTTTGCAGCAATTGGTTAAAGGCACCCACCAATTCACCAATTTCGGCGCGCTGGGGCACCGGCAACGCGGGCATGGCTCGCTTTGAATGCCCGATTTGGGCCAATGCTTTTGCAGTTGTCATCAAGGGGTTGAGTTCATGGCGCAATATCCACCAGATCAAACCGGCAACCAGACCCGTCAGCAGCAACGTGGCCAATTGAAATTTCAAACGCAAGGCGTTGATCGGGGCGTGTGCCTGCGCTGTGGGCATAGTGATGCCCAGCACCTAATCTGCCACCTCAATGCCCTTGACGGACGCCATGACTTCAATGCCGGCTGGGTTGACATAAGTCAGCGTACCCTCATAACCCTGCGCAAAGCGGTCCAATTGCGGGGCGACGCCAGGCGCCGGGAAACTACTCAGGGTACGACTGGTGTCGGCTCCGGCAATGAACACGCGGCGTTTGCGGTCGGCCAGCACGTAGCTACCCGTTTTGCCGTAAGTGTGCCCCGATACTTTTGCCAGAAAACTGGATTTATCCAAGTTGACGGTTCCGACCACAGCGCCAATCACACGGCCGCCCGCATCGCGGATGGGGGCTACAACGCTGAATATCGGAACCCCCAGTCTTTTGCCCATGGCGGGTCGTCCAATTACGGAGATGCCCTGCTGCAGAGGCACCGAGACCGATTCACGGTCTATGTAGTTGGTACCAATGCGACCGGTTAAGAGTGGCACATCGGCGATGGCGGTACCGCGGGCGTCAGTAATAAACAAGCCGCCATTGAACATGTGTTCCCAAAACACACTGCGCTCAAGCAGCGCTTGCAAGGCAACTGGATTGGTCATCAATCGGCTATCAATGTCACTTGCGAGTTTCTCTAGGCCTGCCTTTGCGTCGCGCAATTCGTCATTGATTTCGCCTGCGATCATGCTCACCACCGAAAATTGCTGCTCACCCAACAGGCGTTGCATATCGTTGCGCAGCATGCTACTGGCGTAGTACGACAACGCCCACAAGCTGACGAGGAAGATGGCCAGCGTGAACACGGTCACGCGGGTCTTGATCGAGTGGGTGGCTAGCATGCCTCTTGAGCGTCCAGCACATCCATGGCCATACACAGGTCGGCCCAGGCCTTGGCCTTGTCGGCACTGGCGCGCAACAACACCTTGGGGTGGTAGGTCACCACCACGGGAATGCCACGGTACCGGTACACGCGCCCGCGCTGTTTTCCAAGCGGCAGAGTGGCCTGCTCCGGGTACTCCTGCAGCAGCAGCTGGATCGCAAACCGCCCCATGGCCAGTATCAGCCTGGGTTGCACCAAGGCTATTTCTCGGTGCAGGAACTGTGCGCACTGCTGCAGTTCCGCAGCCTGAGGCAGGCGCGCATTGGGTGGGCGGCATTTGACGACATTGCTCAGATAGGCACCCGAGCGAGCCTGGCCACCACGGCGAGCACCTACCGCCTTGAGCATGTTGTCCATCAGGATGCCTGCCTGTTCGGCAAAGGGCTGGCCCAGCCGGTCTTCGTCTTCGTCAGGCGGGTCACCCAGCACCAGCCAATCGGCTTGAATGGTTGCCGCTGGTGCCTGTAGTGTGGATTTTTTGCGGCCCGCGCACAAACCGCAGGCCTGGCAACTGGTTGCCGCCTGGGCGAGTGACTGCCAATCCAGACCGGGCAGCGCCATTGGCGCGTCGGGTACCTTATCCTCCATGAGCCGTGGCGGCAAAGCGTTCTGCTCCGTGTCCCCCGGCCTGCGGCCTCCTCCTTTTACCTGCGCAGAACGCTCTGCCACCACGGCTTCGTGCGCTACAACCTGCGGCAACCAGACGTGCACACCCATCTCGCGCAGCATGGCACGTTGGCGGGTGTCGAGTTCAAGTTCCATATTTCTATTCAGTTGGGGTCACAAGCGCAAACCCATAACCACCGCATCTTCGCGCTGGCCGTGGCCTGATGGATAGTATTCCTTGCGCTGACCGACCCGCTTGTACCCATGGGCCTCGTAGACCCGCATGGCGCGCAGATTGCCAACCCGGACCTCCAGCCACAGCCACTCGGCTGACTGGCCGCGCGCCCACAACGTCAGTGCATCCAGCATCACGCGGGACCAACCCTGGCCCTGGTACTGGGGCGCTACAGTGATATTGAGCAGATGCACTTCGTTTACGCCCTGCATGGCAACAAAATAGCCCAGAAGCACGTCGCCCGCCATCAACAACTGGGCTTGATTGCCGGACTGAAGGGAGTCCAGAAAATGGGTCCGGTTCCAGGGGTGGGCATAGGCTCGCTGCTCAATGGCCACCACATCATCCAGTCGTTCGGCCAGCATGGGCACAAACAGAACTTCCACGGCCGCTTTGCTGTCCGACATGGTTAGAGACTCCCGCTCGCGTTGACTGCTGCCTTTTCGGCGGCACGCTCGGCCGTGGTCTTGGCCACCTTGTCGCGGATGTAACTGGGCAGCGCCTGCTCGGCCGCCACTGCCTTGCCAGCCGCCAGCAACTGCGGGGCCAAACGCAACATGGCAGTCGCTGTGGGCAAGGCTGGCAGTCGCAGGGCACCCGCACCGGCGGGGTCACCGGCGGCGACCCGCTCGCCGTACACCGCAAACACATTGCCGGCCATCACCCACGGCTGCGCATTCTGAGTCGTTGCCTCGGCCACGAACTGCCGCAAGTCCTCCGGCTTTACCAGAGCGCTGCCCTGGAGTTCGGTCCACTGTCCGGCGTCCCATGCGTAGGTTGCGGCATACATCTCGTCCATGCGGGCATCGAGCAAAGCCGTCACCACCGCCTGCGTGCGCGCCTGCAGCCCCGCATGTCGTGCTTCCTCAGCCACCGCCAGCAGGGAGTCCACCGGCAGCACTGGCACATTAACGCCAAAAGCCAGACCTTGCGCCACCGAGCATGCGGTGCGCAGACCGGTAAACGACCCCGGCCCGCTGCCAAAGCAGATGGCATGCAGGTCAGCCAATCGCAAATCAGCCTGGCGCAGCAGATCCAGAATGGTGGGTATCAGGTCAATCGACGCCTTGGCGCCACCCGCGGACGTGTGTTGCCATTGCTGCTCCTGCCTGTCAACCACGCGAGAGACCGCTACGGACATGACATCGGTTCCCGTATCAAAAGCCAGCAGGTTCGTCATTTCACCAAAAACTTTAAGGCAAATCAGCCTCAAGCCCCCGTATTAGTTGCGTGAACAGCTATTGGTTTGATAGCAACTATCGTAGCCTTGCGGACCCCGAACACAATGCCCGCTGTCACCAGGGTCAGCCCGACCATGACATTCCAGCCCAGCGGTTCACCCAGAAAGATGACCGCCGAGATCGCTGACAGCCCCGGCACCAATGCGGTGATCATGGTGGAGCGCACTGGGCCAAAGTGCTGGATCATCTTGGTAAAGGTCATGCCCGAAATCACCACCGAGCCCACTCCCTGAAAGAACATCTGAAACGCCACATCCCGCCACGGCGCGGTCATCACCTTACCCGGGACCCATTGCAGCCACAGCAGCAGTGTGTACACCGGTACGTAGGTCAACAGCGCCAGCATGGTGATGGCGATGGTGGCGCGCACGGCATCCAGTGCAAAGCGGCGCACCAGCACGCTGTAGGTGGACCAGACCATGGCCGCCAGAATGAACAAAACGTCGCCTCGCCAGACGCCGCCACCGTCCAGCGCGTGCAATAGGCTGGTGCCGCCCACCATCAGGTCACCCACCACAATCAGTGCCAGGCCCAAGGCCCGGGTTGGGGTAATACGGTCGCCCAAAATAATCACCGCCAGCAGGGCGGTCCACAACGGCAAGCTGCCCGGCATGAGCACCGAAGCGTGGCCCGCAGGCGCAAACACAAAGCCGCTGTAGGCAAACATGCCGTACAGCAGCCCCCCAAACAATCCGGCTATCAACGTCTGGCGCAGCGGCAGCGGAGACAGCCCCAACAGGGAGCCTGCCCACGGCTGGGTGCGCCGGTCACGTCGCACCAACCACCACCCCCAGGGCGCCAAAATCAGGCTGGCACCGCAGATGCGGGCGTAGACGATGTCAAACGGGTTGAGCACGCCGCCCCGCGCCGGGTCGGCCGAGGCGCGGGCTATGACAATGAACGATGTCCAGATCACCACCGTCACCACCGCTGCAATCAGGCCCACCGCTTTGGGCGACAAACTGGCAAACGGATTTTTGAACGAAGACGACATCGCATCGATTATCGGGGAACCAGCCGCGTCGTGCCCCTGACCTATTTTTGTTGTTGACTTCTCTATTTCACTCCACGTGAATGCAAGTATTCACCCAGCGCCATATCGGAACTGGTGACATGTGCGAGGAACCAATCCTTGAGCCACTGCAAAAGAAGCAGCTCGCCTCCTTGCTCAAGCCGTTGCTTCAAATATCCGACCTCATTGATCAAGTGCTGGTGGGAAGCACCATGCCCCAATGCATCCGGGTAGCCGTGCTCTGCCATCAGGCGCTCTTCGTTTGTGAAATGAAATATCGTAAACGAGACCAGTTCATTCAGCTGCAGCTCGACATTGTCTCGGGAATCGTTATTCTTCAATGAAAAGTTCAGGCGATTCAGCATGCTGGCTATGGTGTGGTGCTGGTCGTCAATTGTTTCGATGCCCGTGCGGTGTGATTCCGCAAGCACCACCCATTGCTCAAAAGAGGTCATCTCATTTGCAAACTCACCAGAGACTGTGCTTTGGTTCTTGCCTCTAGCTTTGCTCTGGTACATGGCGTTGTCCGCGGCCTTCATGAGGGTGTCAATCTCGGCTCCGTTTTCGGGGTATAT